>NZ_AP029028.1:3041635-3345799 GCF_037076565.1 Herbaspirillum sp. DW155
CGTTTTACAACGCTGCACTACGTGCAAAGCTCAAGTACGCTGGGTCAGCACCTGGTCGATCAGACCATATTCCGCGGCGGCCTCGGCCGACATGAAATTGTCTCGATCGGTATCCTTGCTGATCTGCTCGACCGTACGGCCGGTCTTTTCAGCGAGGATGGTGTTGAGGCGTTCGCGCAGGTACAGAATTTCACGTGCCTGGATCTCGATATCCGATGCCTGGCCCTGAGCGCCGCCCAGCGGCTGGTGAATCATGATGCGCGAGTTCGGCAGCGAGAAACGCTTGCCCTTGGCACCAGCGGCCAGCAGGAAAGCGCCCATGGAAGCGGCCAGACCCGTGCACAGCGTCGACACTTGCGGCTTGATGAACTGCATGGTGTCGAAGATCGCCATGCCGGCCGAAACCGAACCGCCAGGCGAATTGATGTACAGGGAAATGTCCTTGTCCGGGTTTTCGCTTTCCAGGAACAGCAGCTGCGCCACGATCAGGTTGGCCATCGCATCATTGACCGGGCCGACCAGGAAAATGATGCGTTCCTTGAGCAGGCGCGAATAGATGTCGTAAGCGCGTTCGCCACGGCCACTCTGTTCGATCACCATCGGCACCATGCCGAGCATTTGGGTATCCAGTGCAGATTGCTTCATCAGACCAGTCATGTATGCATCCTTAAGCGTAAGAGTTTTCTGATACTACTAGAGAAAACCGGATTACGCTTGCGCCTGATTACCCATCAGTTCATCGAACGAAACCGGCTTTTCCGAGACCTTTGCCTTGCCGAGGACGTAGTTGACGACGTTTTCTTCCAAAACAAGAGCTTCGACTTCGGCCAGGCGACGACGGTCGGAGAAGTAGTACTTCAGCACTTGTTGCGGATCTTCGTAGCTCTGGGCGAAGTCTTCGATCTGGGCCTTGACCTGTTCTTCGGTGGCTTCCAGCTTGTTCTGCTTGACCACTTCAGCCAGGATCAGGCCCAGGCGCACGCGGCGCTCGGCCTGGGCAGTGAACAGTTCCTTGGGCAGTTGCATGACCTTGGGGTCCATACCGCGCTGGGCCATGTCCTGACGGGCCATTTCGGACAGGCGCTCGACGTCCTGGTCGATCAGGGCCTTGGGCACTTCCAGTTCGGACGCCTTGATCAGGGCGTTCATCACGCTGTCCTTGGTCTTGGCCTTGGTGCGGGCGGTGACTTCACGCTCCAGGTTCTTCTTGATGTCTTCGCGCATCTTGGTCAGATCGCCGTCTTCGATGCCCAGGGATTGGGCGAAGACTGCATCGACCTCAGGCATATGCGCCCATTCGATCTTCTTGACGGTGATGGTGAATTCAGCGGTCTTGCCGGCCACGTCCTTGCCGTGGTAGTCCTCGGGGAAAGCCAGCGGGAAGGTCTTCGATTCGCCGACCTTCAGGCCGATGGTCGCGGCTTCGAATTCGGGCAGCATGCGGCCTTCGCCCAACACGAACGGGAAGGCATCGGCCTTGCCGCCCTGGAATTCCACGCCGTCGATCTTGCCCACGAAGTCCACGGTCACGCGGTCGCCGTTCTGGGCCGACTGGTCGGCACCGCCGTCGCCGTGCGCACCTTGCTCGCCCTTGACGTGGTAGTGCACGCGCTGCTTGCGCAGGATGTCGATGGTCTTGTCGATTTCGGCGTCGGAGACGACCGCGGTGGTCTTCTCGACTTCAGCGCCGGACAGGTCGCCGACGGTCACTTCCGGATAGACTTCGAAGGTGGCGTCGAAGGCCAGCTTGCCTTCACCGGCTTCTTCGCTGGTCTTGGGTTCGATGCGGGGGAAACCGGCCACGCGCAGGTTGTTTTCGACGGCGGCGTCATTGAATGCGCGGCCAACCTTGTCGTTGAGGACTTCGGTTTCGACCTGGTAGCCGAACTGGGCGGCAACCATCTTCATCGGCACTTTACCCGGACGGAAACCCGGTGCCTTGGCGGTACGGGCGCGCACCTTCAGGCGCTTTTCCACTTCAGCCTGAACATCGGCCAGCGGGAAAGACAGGGTCATACGACGTTCGAGTTTGCTCAGGGTTTCGACTGCAGTTGCCATTTAAATCGTCCAAATGTTAAGAATTCCGTAAGCCGGAGCATGCTGCCCTTCGTCCCGATCAACTGATTGCAGACGAAAAGCGCCCCGCCCGGCCGCGCTAAAGCTCGCTATTTTATACGCAAAAAGCGCCGCGAGTCCAAAAATGGGCTTGCCAGCCTGCAAACCAGGGTCAATCCTGCCAATTGCCCGCCCGATCAGCCCTGGCGCGGTCTGCAGCGGGATCAGGAAGACCGCCGCATTGCCCGCCAGCAAACGCCATCCGTAAAGAATTTAGAGAATTTCCCTCATTTCACCGGAATCGGCGTGGACGGCGCCACCGGCACCGCCGTCACGGCGTTCATGGGGCTGCCATCGATGAGCTTGTCCGAATAGGTCAGGTAGACCAGCGTATTGCGCTTGGCATCGACCACCCGCACCACGTGCAGACGCTTGAAGAGAATCGACATGCGCTCGGTAAAGACATCCTCCTGCACCGGCAGCTTGTCCTTGAACTGCACGGTGGGCGCCACCTGGCGGCAGGCGATGGAGGCTTCGGACTTGTCCTCGGCCAGACCGACCGTGCCCTTCACGCCGCCGGTGCGGGCGCGCGACACGTAACAGGTCACGCCGCTCACCTTCGGGTCGTCATACGCTTCGATGACCACACGGTCGTTCTTGCCCAGCCAGCGGAACGCCGTGCTGACATCGGCCAGTTCTTCAGCCGAGACGGTGTGCGGGATGGTGGCGGCAATGGCAAGGACGGAGAAGATCGCGCCGACCAGAGCGCGTGCTTGATAGTTCATGAGGATGCCCGAATAAAGTGAATCAAAAAGAGGAAGGACCGACAGCATGCGATAGACCGCCGTACGCAGGCATTGTTCAGCTTGCGCGCCTTGCTGACGCAGCGGGGCATCGGTATTGACGGGATGCAGGTGGTTTCAGTCGTCGATCTTCTCGAAACGCGGCACCTGCCGCCCCCCGACGTCCACCATCTCGAAGAAGGCGGCGCGTGGGCGCAGCCAGAGCCGACCATCGGCGGCCCGGTAGACGATCATGGGAGTCAGGTCGGCCTCGAGGATGGCCTCGTCGACATATTCATAAATGCCGCCCTTGTAGTGACGATAACGTGTCATGCGAATCCTGCCCGTTAATAAGACAGGCGGCATGGTACTACCGATGGCCGGCGACAAGAAAATGTCCGCACAGAAAAACGCCCACATTGACAACGGCTTGCAGTACAATGGCGCGCTTTGACAAATTGCTACCTGCATCGGTAGCGGCAGGTCTGCGGCAAACGCACTGCCAGACTGCTATCGCACCGATGCCCGACACCTTCAGCGAGGATGGCGAAATTGGTAGACGCACCAGGTTTAGGTCCTGACGCCAGCAATGGTGTGGGGGTTCGAGTCCCCCTCCTCGCACCAGACAATCCGTTTCAAATCTCCGATTTGACCCAGCGGCCTGCATCGTTGCCGACCCGCTAGACTTGCGCACCTGCACGCCCGCCGCTGTCGATCTCGGGGGACCGCTTCGCGCTTCCTGCCGCACACTGCGCAAGATGTGAAGAAAAAGTCACAATCTCTCTCTGCCCCGTTGTACGCGACGGCGCCCCGGCTGCAGTCATCACCTCCTCTTTCAGCGACGCTCGGTTGCCTCAAGTTGTCTTTTTCTCCTTCGCATCAGATTGTCAATGGACCAACGGCACTTTCGTGCGATTTACCGAAGTCTTTCGATCCGATTGAATCGTCGCGGGACCACCAGAACAAGACCTGTCCGCCCTGCCACCGTCCGTGGCCAGGGCGGCAGGAAACAGGTCCCCGGGGCGGCACGCCACCTGCGCAAACCTGCCCCGCATAACAACGCCAGCGATGGCGCACTTGAAAGGGAACCCGTGTCAACCAACTCAGCCACTCCACGCTCTGCCACTGCTGCGGCAGAATCGACCGATCTGGTCATCAGACGCATCGACGATCGCTTCGTCAGGATTCAGAACGGTAGCGTCTTCAAAGTTGTCTTCTCTCCCATCAAGCCGGGAGTCAAGCCCTTCCATACCCCGCCCACCGTGGCCAGCAGCACTCTGGCCAGCACCCGCCCAACCAGCGTCACTCCGGTGAGCAGCAGCAAGCCCACCAAGATCGCTCTGCCCAACACGTCCAAACCCGTCAGCGCTACGCCGGCCAATCCCAACAAGCCCACCGCCAGCCTCGCCCCGGCCAGCATCAGCAAGCCTGTCGATATCACGCCACCCGGCACCGCCAAACCGGCCAGTGTCACCCCGGCCATCGCCGTCAACGCACCCGCATCCAATGTCCTGCCCGCAGAACACGACAACGCCGCCAACGTGACCGGCGCCACCACCATCACCACCAATGACGCCATCAAGCCGCACAGTCCCCCTCCCGGCAGCATCGCCAGTGCCCTCGCCAGCGGCAAATCAAGCGCCAATGGAGCGGACCTCGCCATCGCCCTGCCCAATGCGCAGCGCTACCTGGAAGCCTTCAACGCCCCTGCCCCCTTCGGCGACGATGCCGGCACGCTGAAAAAACTGCCCGGCGTGGCCGCCAGAAAAACCTTGATCCTCGATGCCACAGCCAAGGGCCTGAGCATCGGCGAGGACCATCTCAATGCCATCGGCAATGCGCAAGACAACCG
Organism: Herbaspirillum sp. DW155; assembly: GCF_037076565.1. Taxonomy (NCBI): domain Bacteria; kingdom Pseudomonadati; phylum Pseudomonadota; class Betaproteobacteria; order Burkholderiales; family Oxalobacteraceae; genus Herbaspirillum; species Herbaspirillum sp. DW155. The sequence goes on from NZ_AP029028.1 coordinate 3,046,325, forward strand.
CCTCACAGGCAATGACCGCGACAATATCCTCGACGGCATGGCCGGCGCCGATACCATGACCGGCGGCAAGGGCGACGACAGCTATTACGTCGACAACGTGGGCGACAAGGTGATCGAAAATGCCGGCGAAGGCGTGGATACGGTCTATGCCACCGTCAGCACCACACTCGCGGCCAACGTCGAGAACCTGGTGCTGCTCGACGCCAGCAAGCCGCAAACGGCGATGGTCAATGGCGTCCACGCACTGGTCTATGGCCGGCCGCGCTCGTATCAGCTGGACTACGCCCAGGGCGATGCCGTCCAGGGCTATCGCGGCACCTGCAGCGAAACCACCATCGCCAACATCACCACGATGGGCGACAAGCCCGCCACCGAAAAGGAAGTGGTCGAGAAAGCCATCAAGGAAAAATGGTGCGATACCGTGAGCCCGTCCGAAGAGCTCCGGGGTGGCACTACCCCCACACAGCAGCGGGCCTTGCTCAAAGCCTTCGGCTTCAACGCCAGCGTCACGGAGGGCTACGATGAAAAAGCGATCGCCCAGAGCATCAAGGATGGCAAGGGCGTGGCGGTGAGCGTGAGCGCCGGCAATCTGTGGGGCATGAGCCTGTCCGACCAGGATTATTGCAATCACCTCGTGACGGTCACCGGCGTGGCCTGTTCAGCCATGACCGGCGAAACCATCGGCTTCTACATCACCGACTCCGGCCAGGGCCACGAAAGCGACATGTGCCGCTTCGTCACCACCGAACAACTGCGCTACGCCGCCAACGTCAGCGGTGCCCACACCATGACCACCGACGATCCCATCAAGCTGCGCAACCAGAACCTGGACGCCACCGGCAATGCGCTGGACAACATCCTGGTGGGTAATCGGGGCAACAACGTCCTCACCGGGGGCCGCGGCAACGATCTGCTCATCGGGGACACCGGCAACGATACCTATGCCTTCGCCAAGGGTGACGGCCAGGACGTGATCTACGACCACGATGCCACCAAGGGTAACCTCGACACACTCAGCTTTACCGATGCCAAGCAGACCAACCTCTGGTTCAGCAAGGCCGGTGACGACCTGAAGATCAACGTCCTGGGCAGCAAGGACCAGGTGACCGTCAAGGACTGGTACGCCGGTGGTAACAGCGGCAGCGACAACCACATCGAGCGCATCAGGACCGCCGACGGCAAAACGCTCCACGACACCGACGTCGACAAGCTGGTGCAGGCCATGGCCAGCTTTGGGGCGCCCTCGGCCACCCAGACCAGCTGGCCGACCACCCAGGGTGGCGATGGCAAGGTCTTGCTGACCGTCAGCCACTAATCCGCTACCACTCTTTGATCAACCTGCATCGTAGCTGCGCTTGAAGGCTTGCAGGGCAAGGCGTCTCGCGCGATGCCTTGCCCTGCTCCTCATCGCCCACCCACGCGCAGTGGAAAGGCAAATCGTGTCCACACCTCATACAAGCCCGGCTGCTGCCCCGCCCGGTCTCGTCATCACCCGCATCGACGACCGCTTCATCAGCATCCGGCGCGGCAACGTCTCCGAAATCGTGTTCTCGCCGATCCGGCCCGGCATCAAGCTCTTTGGCGGCGCGTCCCCGGCGCCGGCCAGCAAACCGGCCACCGTATCGCAAGCTCCCGTCGCAACCAGTACACCTGCAGTCACACCGGTCGCCATCACCGGCAAACCTGCCAGTACAGTCCCTGTCAGTACCGATATACATCCCCTGACACATCCCCTGATACATCCCCTGACACCTCCATCGGCCATCATCAGCAAGCCCGCCATCAGGCCGCCGGTGACACCGTACACTCGTCCGGTCATTGCACCGGCCATTACACCAGGCGGCCCTTCTGTGCCGGCCACCGCCAGCACACCGCCGCCGCTGACGCCCATGACAGTAGCCAGTACACGACCGGCCATCGGGCCTGCCAGTACCAGTAAAGTGAACCTGACACCCGCGCCCGCCGCACCTCCCGTCGACCTGATCGCCCAGGCCAACGCAGCGCGCTACCAGGACAGCTTCTACGCACCCGCGCCCTTCGGTGACGAAGCCTCCAAACCCAAAGGCAACAAACCCGCAGCGGCACCGACATTCCTCAGCCTGGACGAAGACACGGAGGACCTCTCCCTGGGCAGCTGCCTCGCCGGCATTGGCAATGCCCTGGACAACCGCCTCACCGGCAACGACCAGAACAACATCCTCGATGGCATGGGCGGGACCGATACGATGGCCGGCGGCAAAGGCGATGACAGCTATTACCTAGACAATGCCGGCGACAAGGTGATCGAAAAAGCTGGCGAAGGCGTGGATACGGTCTACGCCACCGTCAGCACCACGCTCTCGGCCAACGTCGAAAACCTGGTGCTGCTCGACGCCGCCAAGCCGCAGAGCGCGGTGGTCAATGGCGTCCAAGTGCTGGTCTATGGCATGCCGCGCTCGTATCAGCTGGATTACGACCAGGGCGGCGAAGTCGAGGGTTACTGGGGCACGTGCGGCGAAACCAGTGTGGCCAACGTGACCCTGATGGGCGGCCATGCGGCTTCCGAAAAGGAAGTGGTCCAGCGTGCCATCAAGGAAAACCTCTGCGATACCGCCGCCGAATCCGCCGACATGCGCGGCGCCACCTCGGAAGACGACCGCCAGGCCTTGCTGCAGGACTTCGGCTTTGCGTCCAGCATCGACGAGCAGGTCGATCTCACGGCAGTCGCCCAGAGCATCAAGGACGGCAAGGGTGTCATCATCAGTGTCAGCGCCAGCAAGCTGTGGGATCTGCACGAAGAGAACGAGGACACCAGCGACCACGCCATCACCGTCACCGGCGTGGCCTGTTCGGCGGCCACCGGCAAGACGGTCGGTTTCTACATCGCCGACTCGGGGCGCGGCCGTGCCAGCGACATGTGCCGCTTCGTCTCCCTGCAGCGCCTGCGCGAGGCCACCAACGTCTACGGGGCCGATACCGTCACCACCGATGATCCGATCAAGCTGCGCAACCAGAACCTCGATGCCACCGGTAACGAGCTGGACAACATCCTTGTGGGCAATCGCGGCAACAACGTCCTCAGGGGCGGCCGCGGCAATGACCTGCTCATCGGCGGTGCCGGCAACGATACCTACACCTTTGCCAAGGGCGACGGACAGGATGTGCTCTACGACCACGATGCCACCAGGGGCAATCTGGATACGCTGAGCTTTACCGATGCCAGACAGAGCAACCTCTGGTTCAGCAAGGCCGGGAACGATCTGCGCATCGACGTGCTGGGCGCAACAGATCAGATGCTGGTCAAAGATTGGTACCTGGGCAGCGACAACCACATCGAGCGCATCAGGACCGCCGATGGCAAGACCCTCCACGACACCGACGTCGACAGGCTGGTGCAGGCCATGGCCAGCTTTGGGGCGCCCTCGGCCACCCAGACCCGCTGGCCGACCACCCAGGGCGGCGATGGCAAGGTGCTGCTGACGGTCACGCATTGAGCCTGAAAAATTTGCTCAATTTCCGCAAAAAGCTTCACCTGCAGTAAAGAAGGATGCCGTCTCAAGGCGGCATCCCGGGCTTGCCTGCAAGAACCTTCATTTCAGCCAAAAACCAGCCTCATCCGGGCATCCTCTCTGCCCCATTTCACCGTCCTGCCGCCCTTAACTGCTACAATCCGCGCCTTTGCCGGCCAGGCTGCCGCGCAGTCTCATCATCGGAGGACCACTCATGCCCACCCAGGAAGAATTCGACGCCTTGAAGCAAAACCACAACGCGCTGCTGAACAAGTTCATCGAAAACAACACCGCGGACCAGATCCTGTTCTCCACCCTCTTCACGGCGGCGGCCGTGCTGTCCAAGGATGGCAAGCAGTTCACCGCAGGCGCCATGGGCATCGCCCGCTCGCTGGCGGCGCAGTTGAATGCCGGGGGCACCATGCCCAAGGCCCTGCTGGAGACGGTGGAAACGCGCATCGCCACCATCGAAGCGCTGCTCAAAGACAAGTTCGACTGATCGGCCCGCCGCCAGCAAGCCGGAACCCCCATGGCCGTCGATCACTACGAGAACTTCCCCGTGGCCTCGCTGCTGTTGCCCGCGCGCCTGCGGCCTGCGGTCGCGGCCATCTATGCCTTCGCGCGCAGTGCCGATGACATCGCCGATGAAGGCGATGCCCGGCCCGAAGAACGGCTGGCAGCGCTGCAGGCCTACGAAGCGCAGCTCGACCTGATCGCGCAGCAGTTGCCCTGCACCACGCCGATGTTCCAGCGGCTGCAGCAGACCATCGCCGCGCATGCCCTGCCGCTGCAACCCTTGCGCGACCTGCTGTCGGCCTTCCGCCAGGATGTGGTGACCACCCGTTACCCCCGCTACACGGACCTGCTGGACTATTGCCATCGCTCTGCGAACCCGGTGGGATGCCTGATGCTTCATCTTTATGGAGCAGCAACTGAAGAAAATCTCCGAAATTCGGACGCCATCTGCAGCGCCTTGCAACTCATCAACTTCTGGCAAGACGTGGCCATCGACTGGCAAAAGTCGCGCATCTACCTGCCACTGGAAGATCTGCAGCGATTTGGCATCACGGAGGACGACATCGCCCGGGCCAGCAACGACCAGCGCTGGCAACAGCTGATGCAGTTCGAGATAGCGCGGGCGCGCGCCCTGATGCTGTCCGGCGCCCCGCTGGCGCGGCGCCTGCCGGGCCGTATCGGACTGGAACTGCGCATGGTGGTGCAAGGCGGGCTGCGCATCCTGGAACGCATCGAAGCGGTCCGGGGCGACGTCTTCGGCCAGCGCCCCAGGCTGGGCAAGCTGGACTGGCTCATCGTTGGCTGGCGCGGCCTGACCCGTTAAACCGGCCGCGCAATGAAAAGCCCCGCCGGCATTGCACCGGGCGGGGCTTCAGGAAGCCTCTGCGGCAAGCCGCTTCAGACCAGCAAGGCGGCCGTCAGCGTGCGGATCTGCTCTTCGCAATCCTCCATGACCTCGCGCAGCGAACCGTCGCCGAGGTAGTCATCGACCAGGTTCTCGCCGCCGATTCCGGCCTCGGCCACCGCCGTGCGTTGCAGCGGCGAAGGCACCGGCGACATTTCCTTGGCCAGCAGCAGCACGTCGCCGATGGTCTGCGGCGGCAGCACGCGCACGCCATGCCACAGCGATTCGATGGCATCCACCACCGGCTGGGGCACCCCCAGTTTCTTCAACACGGCGCGGCCAATCATCTTTTCGCCGTATTCCATCCAGTCTTCGGTACCGCCGTCGAGCAGGCCCGGGAAGTCATCCGTGCGCGAGAGCAGGTAGAAGCCGCCCACTTCATGCACGATGCCGGCAAACATGGCCGTCTCCGGATCGGCCTTGGTCAGCCTGGAAGTCAGCACGTAGGCGGTGGCCGCCACATGGGCGCAGTGCTCCCACAGCTGGGCCGACTTGATGCGCATGCCGGGATTGTTGATGGTGCGGCCGAGCTGGCGCACGATCACCGAGGTGGTGATGGTGTTCAAGGTACGGAAGCCCAGCCGCATCACGGCCGCCCGCACGTTGTTGATCTCGCCGCCGGAGCGGTTGTAGGCCGCCGAATTGGCAATGGCCACGGTGCGCGCGGCCACCAGCGGCTCGGCCATGACCAGCTTGGCGGCCAGTTCCAGATGGCATTCCGGGTCGGCCAGGGCCTTTTGCAGCTTGAGCGAAGCGCTGACGTTGGCCGGGAATACCAGCTCGCCACGGCCCGCCTGCGAGGCGATATTGCGAAAGATTTCCAGTCTGTCCATGTTATCTCCAGCCTCCAGGGCGCCATCGTCGATGGCTAGGGTTGCCGATTTGCCGCGCTGCCAGCGGGTCTGGCCCGATGGCGCGCCGCCTCTGTCCTGCTTGTTTGCTGATTCTTCGTGGTTTCTTCTGGGTTATCGGCAGAATTCATCCGGATTTGATGTCATATGAATTTGTTTTTCCGGACTGCGCTTGGCTTGAGCTTAAAGGACAACGCCGGGGGCCGCAATAGAGGGCCGGCTACCGGCAAAACAAGGCGCCGGCAAGCGCAACCGGCATTTGCCCTGCAGGGCGCACTCGGCTAGCATAGCGCCTTTGCCGCAGGGGCCCCTGGTCGCCTGCCCCATGCTTCAACCGCCCGCCACGCATCCATGTCTCCAGACGAATACTGCCAGCAGAAGGCCGCCGCCAGCGGTTCCAGTTTCTATTACAGCTTCCTGTTCCTGCCGCCCCAGCGCCGGCTGGCGATCACGGCGCTGTACGCCTTTTGCCGCGAGGTCGACGATACCGTCGATGAAATCGAGGATGCGATGGTGGCCCGCACCAAGCTGATGTGGTGGCGCAAGGAAATCGCCGCCATGCTGGAAGGCCAGCCGACCCACCCGGTCACCAAGGCCCTGCATCCGCACGTGGCCACCTACCAGTTGAAGGGCGAACACCTGCAAGCCATCATCGATGGCATGGAAATGGACCTCGACCAGACCCGCTACCTCGACTATCCCGGCCTGCAGCGCTACTGCTGGCATGTGGCCGGCGTGGTGGGCGTGCTCTCGGCCAGCATCTTCGGCCATACCCAGCCCGGCACCCTGCTCTTCGCCGAAAAGCTGGGACTGGCCTTCCAGCTCACCAACATCATCCGCGACGTCGGCGAGGATGGCCGCAAGGGCCGCATCTATCTGCCCGTCAACGAATTGCAGCAATTCAACGTGACCGCCGCCGACATCCTCAACGCCCGCCACAGCGAGCGCTTCGAGGCACTGATGAAGTTCCAGGTCGAGCGCGCCCAGGCCGTCTATGACGAAGCCTTCGCCCTGCTGCCCAAGGAGGACCGCCGCGCCCAGCGCCCCGGTCTGATGATGGCGGCCATCTACCGCACCCTGCTCGACGAGATCGCCCGCGACCGCTACCAGGTGCTCAACCAGCGCATCTCGCTCACGCCCATCCGCAAGCTCTGGCTGGCCTGGAAGACCTATGTCTTCGGCTGACCGGGCAGCCTTGGCATGATCAACGCCCCGCGCCATTACGCCGTCATCGGCGCCGGCTGGGCCGGCTGTGCGGCCGCCGTGGCGCTGGCGGCGGGCGGCCATCGGGTGAGCCTGTTCGAGGCCGCACGCACCCTCGGTGGACGTGCGCGGCGCGTAGAACTGGACGACCGCGTGCTGGACAACGGCCAGCACATCCTGCTGGGCGCCTATCGCGCCACGCTGGCGCTGATGAAGCAGGTCGGCGTCGATCCCGCCAGCGCCTTGCTGCGCCTGCCCTTGCAGATGCGCTATCCGCTGGCCGCTGGCGGCGAGGGCATGGATTTCCTCGCCCCGCGCCTGCCTGCGCCCTGGCACGTGGCCGTGGCGCTGCTGCGGGCCAAAGGACTGGCGCGCGAAGACAAGATGGCGCTGGCGCGCTTTTCCACCACGGCGCGCTGGATGGGCTGGCAATTGCATCAGGATTGCAGCGTGGCCGAGCTGCTGGAGCGCTATGAGCAGACGCCGCGCCTGATTCGCCTGATGTGGCGTCCGCTGTGCATCGCCGCGCTGAACACGCCGCCCGAACGCGCCTCGGCGCAAGTCTTCCTGAACGTGCTGCGCGACAGCCTGGGCGCGCGCCGTGCGGCCTCCGACATGCTGATCCCGCGCCTGGACCTGGGCGCCCTGCTGCCCGACGCCGCTGCCGCCTACCTGGGCCAGCGCGGCGGGCTGGTGCAGGCCGGCGTGGCCGTGGCGCGCCTGCTGCCGGGCAATGACGCGGGCAACTGGCGGCTGGAAGACCGCGCCGCCGAAAGCCTGGGCGAATTCGCCGGGGTGGTGCTGGCCACCGGCCCCGAGGCCGCCGCGCAATTGCTGGAAGGTCTGCACGACACCACCCTGCTGCGCGCGCTGGACCACGAACCCATCACGACCTGCTATCTGCAGTACCCGCCCGGGCTGCGCCTGCCCGCGCCCTTTCTGGCCCTGGCGGACGATCCGCAAGCCCAGGCCTGGGGCCAGTTCGTCTTCGACCGCGGACAACTGGGCGGTGAAGCGGGCTTGCTGGCCGTGGTTGTCAGTGCCGCCGGTCAGGCCATCGCGGATGGCCATGCGGCCCTGACCGAAGGCATCACCCGCCAGCTGGCGCACGACTTCGGCAATCCGGCCCTGGCCACGCCCGGCTGGAGCCGGGTCATCACCGAAAAACGCGCCACCTTCGCCTGCACACCGGGCTTGCAGCGTCCCCACAATACCGGCATGCCCGCCGGGCTGGCCCTGGCCGGGGACTACGTGGCCGGCGACTATCCGGCCACGCTGGAAGGCGCCGTGCGCAGCGGCCAGGCGGCGGCGCGGCTGCTGGCGGCCTAAGGCCGTAAAATTTTCATGGATGGCGGCAAAGGGATTCACCCCAGCCGCCGCGGGTATGCACTAGCATAACGGGCAGTCTGCAATCCCCATGTCCGCAGTCCCAAGAACACCACCATACAAGGCGGCCCCGGCCGCACCCTATAACAACGGAGAAAAAACACCATGCCGGTCATGACCTGTGTCGAAGACTTCCGCCTGCTGGCCAAGAAGCGCGTCCCCAAGGCGTTCTACGATTACGCCGACAGCGGCTCCTACACCGAGAGCACCTATCGCGCCAACAGCCGTGATCTGGCGGCCCTGAAGCTGCGCCAGCGCGTGGCCATCAACGTCGACGAACGCAGCACCCGCACCACCATGATCGGCCACGACGTCACCATGCCCGTCGCCATCGCCCCGACCGGCCTGACCGGCATGCAATGGGCCAATGGTGAGATGCTGGGCGCCATCGCCGCCGAAAAGTTCGGCATTCCCTTCACCCTGTCCACCATGAGCATCTGCTCCATCGAGGACGTGGCCAGCGTGACCACCAAGCCGTTCTGGTTCCAGCTCTACGTGATGCGTGACCGTGGCTTCGTGAAATCCCTGATCGACCGCGCCAAGGCCGCCAGGTGCTCGGCCCTGGTGCTCACGCTGGACCTGCAGATCCTCGGGCAGCGCCACAAGGATCTCAAGAATGGCATGTCGGTGCCGCCCAAGCTGACCCTGGACACCCTGCTGGACCTGGCCAGCAAGCCCGGCTGGGCACTGCGCGCGCTGGGCGGCCGCAAGACCTTCGGCAACCTGGCCGGCCACATCAAGGGCGGCGAAGGCGCCGGCGGCGTGCAGACCCTCTCCAAGTGGACCGCCAGCCAGTTCGACCCGACCCTGAACTGGGATGACGTGGCCTGGATCAAGCAGCAATGGGGCGGCAAGCTGATCCTGAAGGGCATCCTCGATGTGGAAGATGCCAGGTTGGCCGTTCAGAGCGGCGCCGACGCCATCGTGGTCTCCAACCACGGCGGGCGCCAGCTCGATGGCGCCATGTCGTCCATCGAAGCCCTGCCGGCCATTGCCCAGGCCGTGGGTGACCAGATCGAAGTCTGGTTCGACGGCGGCATCCGCTCCGGCCAGGATGTGTTGAAGGCGGTTGCGCTGGGTGCGCGCGGCACCATGATCGGCCGCGCCTTCCTCTACAGCCTGGGCGCCATGGGCGGCGAAGGCGTATCGCAGATGCTGGAGATCATGCGCAAGGAGCTTGACGTCAGCATGGCCCTGACCGGTACCAAGGACATCAAGGACGTCGGCCCGCACATTCTGGTGCGCTGAACCTGCCCCGCAAAGCAAACGTCCCGGTCCACCGCAAGGTGGCCGGGACGTTTGCTTTGCCGGATCAGCGTACCGAGCGATTACGGGCGCGGTTTCTGGCTGAGCACGTCGATCACGCCATCCTGCCCGTAGCGACGGGCCAGGTCCATGGCGGTGAGGCCATCCTTGTTCTTCAGCGTCAGGTCGGCGCCGTTGTCGCGCAGCACTTCGACCGCCGCCACCCGCCCGCGCATGGCGGCCAGCATGACGGGGGTCATCTTGTCATCGGGCGATTCGGCATCGACATAGGCCGAGGCATCCAGCAGCAGCTTGACGATCTCGGAGCTGCCGTTGATGGCGGCGTAATGCAGTGCCGTCCAGCCGGGGCGGTTGACCTGCACCTCGCGCGAGAGCAGCAGCTTGACCACCGGGATATTGCCGTAGAAGGAGGCCAGCATCAGCGGCGTATCGCCATTGATGGCCTGGGCTTCCAGGTTGACGTCGGGGGCGTTGACCAGCACGTCGAAGGCCTTCATCGAATCTTCGCGGATGGCCAGCATGAGGCCGGTATAACCGCGCTTGGGCTCGATCAGGTTGGGGCCCATGCCGCGCTGCATGAGCTGCTTGAGGAAATAGACGTTATCCATGCGGATGGCCTGGAAGTAATCTTCATAGGCCCCCGCACGCGCCGCTCCCGGCAGCAGCAGCGAAGTATAGAGCACGATGCGGCCGATACCGCCGAAGCGGGCGCGCAGCTTTTCCAGCAGGGTCATGGCTTGATTCCGAACAACGTGAAGAAATTTTCAGAGGTCTGGCGCGCCACCTCGGCCGCCGGGATACCGCGCAGGTCGGCGATGAATTCTCCGACGTGGCGCACGTAACCCGGCTCGTTGGTCTTGCCCCGGAAGGGCACCGGCGCCAGGTAGGGGGAATCGGTCTCGATCAACATGCGCTCCAGCGGAATGGTGCGCGCCACCTGCTGCAAGTCCTTGGCCGACTTGAAGGTGACGATGCCCGAGAACGAGATGTAGAAGCCCAATTCAATGGCCGCATCGGCCACCGCCTGGGATTCCGTAAAGCAATGCATGACGCCCGCGACCCCGCCTGCCTGCGGGCTGGCACCTTCTTCCTGCAGGATACGGATGGTGTCTTCCGATGCCGAGCGGGTATGGATGATGAGCGGCTTGCGGGTGGCGCGCGAGGCGCGGATGTGGGTACGGAAGCGCTCGCGCTGCCATTCCAGATCGCCCTGCAGGCGGTAGTAATCCAGCCCGGTCTCGCCGATGGCGACGATACGCGGATGGTCGGCCAGGCGGATCAGTTCTTCCAGCGAGGGTTCGGGGGTCTCTTCGTAATCCGGATGCACGCCGACCGAGGCGTAGACGTGGGGATACTGCTCGGCCAGAGCCAGCACCTGCGGGAAGTCCGGCAGGTCCACCGACACGCACAGGGCATGGCTGACCTGGTTCTCGGCCATCTTGCCGAAGATCTCCGGCAAACGTGCGGCCAGGTCGGGAAAATTGATGTGGCAATGGGAATCGATATACATGGCCGCTATTGTAAAGCCATGCCGACAGGCTGTCGCCCCTGCTTGCCAGCCTTACTTTTCGTTACCGGGGTCGCCGGCCTGCGCTCAGCGCGCCACCGGCCGCTTGGCCAGCTTGCGCTGCAGGGTGCGGCGGTGCATGTTCAGCGCCCGGGCGGTCGAGGAGATATTGCCTTCATGCTCGGCCAGCACGCGCTGGATGTGCTCCCATTCCAGGCGTTCCAGCGACAGCGGCGAGGCTTCTTCCACCGGCAGCACCGGCTCGGCAACGGCCTCGCCTTCAGCGGCATGCGACAAGGCCGACAGGATGGAATCCACATTGGCCGGCTTGGCCAGGTAATTGTCGGCGCCGGACTTGATGGCCTGTACCGTGGTGGCGATGCTGGCATAGCCGGTCAGCACCAGCAGGCGGGCCTGCGGCAGCGCCTGGCGCAGCGGCGCGACCCATTGCAGGCCGGAATCCTTTTCCAGCTGCAGGTCGATGGTGGCATAGTCGAAACGCTCGCGGCGCGCGGCCTCCAGCGCCTCTTCGCCGGTATGCGCGACGGTGGCGCGAAAACCGCGCCGGGCCAGCGAACGCGCCAGCGTGCCGGCAAAGACGTCGTTGTCATCGAGGATCAGGAAGGCGGCACTCATCAGCGACTCGGCAAAAGAAATAAACGAACTCAAATACGAAATCAATCAACACAAGGGAAAGCGCAACTGCGCCACCGTCCCCTGCCCCGTTGCGGAGCGCAGCTTCAGCTTGCCGCCCAGGTGGGTGGCACTGGCAAACGCCAGCATCAATCCAATGCCCGATCCCCCCGAACTGCTGGCCACCGGGCCGTGGCCCAGGCGCTGCAACAATTCGGGGGCAATACCCTGACCATTGTCGGAGACTTCGATGACGGCCATCTTTTTACCCATCCTTGCGGACGTGGCCTCAGACGACTCGGCCGGCGTCAGGCGGATCCGGATCTCCCCCTGATGGCCGAGGCCGCGTACGGCATGCGCCGCGTTATCCAGCAGCGTCAGCAGAATCTGCGACAGGTCTTGCAGCTGGCTGGCCATCCAGCCCGGCTGGTGGACCTCGGCCACCAGCAGCACGGCCGGATGCCGCAGGCGCCAGCCTTCCAGCAACGTGGTCAGCCAGGGCGTGATGGCGGCGCTGTCTTCATTGCGGATCTGGGCATCGGCATCCAGGCGCATGTTTTCCAGCGCCGCCTTGCAGACCGCGATCTGCTCTTCGACGATGCGCAATTCTTCATCGTAGGGTGCCAGCGATGGATTGTCGGCCATCTCCCGCCGCAGTTCGCCGGCGATCACGGCCATGGTGGACAAGGGCGTATTGAGCGCATGCGCAGCCCCGGCCGCCTGGGTGCCCAGCGCCACGATGCGGTGGCTCTGCAACTGCCGCTCGCGCGCCTGGGCCAGCTGGCCGTCGCGCAAGCGCACGGCGGCCGCGATGCGGCTGACGAACCAGGTGATGAGCAGCGCCGAGATCGAGAAGTTGATCCACATCCCGGCCAGGTGGTAGGCCATGGCCTGACCATGATCGTGGATGTGCAAGGGCTGGTAGAAATACACCAGTCCCGAATAAGCACCCAGCGCACACAAGGCCAGCAGCAAGGCATACGGCCAGGCCAGCGTGGCCGCGCCGGCCGCCAGCGCAGGCAGGTAGAAGGAGACGAAGGGATTGGTCGAGCCACCCGAGAAATACAGCAGCGCGGTCAGCACCGTCACATCCAGCAGCAATTGCAGGAACAGTTCCGGCTGCTCGGCCGGCCGCACCCAGCGCAGGCGCAGCCAGGTGGCACCGTTGATGAGCGCCTGCACACCGATCAAGCCCAGCAGGGCCGTCAACGGCAAGGCGATGTGCAGCCAGGCATGGGCGCCCGCCAGCACCACCAGCTCGCCGGCCACCATGGCCCAGCGCAGCCAGAACAGGCGCGACAGCAGCAGGTGCTGAGGCTGCTTCACCTGATCGGCCACCGGAATGAAGAAAGAAGTCAGGGACGTCATGGCCGGGATTATACGGTCCCGCACGCCCCTTGCCGCCAGGCGCGGCGATTTGACGCATGGACGCATGGCCGCCGGCCTGCGCGGCCTCAGTCAAACAGGCGGGCGTAATCGATCAGCATTTCTTCGATGAACAGCTTGGCCGACAGCGGGTGATCAGCGATGGCGCGGCGCTCGCCCATGCCGCGCAATGCCTTGGACAGCGCCAGCGCATCGACCCGCTCGGCCAGTCTGCCCAGCTCCTTGCCATAGCGCGGGTAGTAACGCACCACGCCCGCCGACTTCAGCGACAGCAGATCATAGAGCCAGCGCTGTACCCAGCCGACCAGATCGGCGGCGGGCGTCTTCTGCAGCTTGTCGGCGGCGCGCAGGGCGCCATCGATGCCGGGCTGGGCCAGCTGGCGCAACAATTCATCGAGCGCCTCGCGTCCTTCGCCCTGGGCCGCTTCCAGCGCCGCCAGGGGAGCACCGCCCTGCTCGGCCAGCCAGGCATCGGCATCCTTGACGCCTTGCTGCCTGAGCCAGGCCAGCGCCTCGTCATGGCCGGGCGCGGTCAGTGCAAACTTGCGGCAGCGCGAGAGGATGGTCGGCAAGAGGCGGTCCAGGCGATTGGACAAGAGCAGGAACATGGTGCCCGGCGGCGGTTCTTCCAGCGTCTTGAGCAAGGCATTGGCCGCCGCCGTGTTGAGCGCTTCGGCCGGATAGAGCATCACCACGCGCAATCCCGAGCGGTGGGTAGAAACGTTCATGAAATCGGCCAGCGCACGGATCTGGTCGATCTTGATGTCCTTGGAGGGGGCCTTGCTGGCCTTGGCGGTTTTCTTTTCTTCACCTGCCTCGTCATCGGCCACGTCGTCGTCCAGCACTTCCGGGCGCACGCGCCGGTAGTCCGGGTGATTCGATTGCGAGAACCAGTTGCAGGACGCACACACGCCGCAGGCATGAGCCTGGGGCGTAGGCGATTCGCACAGCAGGGACTTGGCGAAAGCTTCGACGAACTGCGTCTTGCCGGTGCCGGCCGCACCATAGAACAGGAGCGCATGGGGCAGTCGCTCGCGCAATTGCTGCAACTGGCGCCAGCTCTCGCCCTGCCAGGGCAGCAGCGCCTCGGAAGAAGTCACGGACATGCGGCCTCCCTCACAGCGCGGCCACGATGGCGCGCAGTTCTTCCTGGATCACGGCGATGGGCCGGGTGGAATCGATGAGACGGAAGCGCTGCGGAAACTGGGCGGCGCGGCGCAGGTATTCGGCGCGGGTGTTGGCGAAGAAATCGGCCTTTTCCTGCTCGAACTTGTCCAGCGTGCGCTCGGCATCCAGGCGCGCGCGCGCCACTTCCAGCGGCACGTCGAAGAGCAGCGTCAGATCCGGTTGCAGATGGGGATGGACCCACTGTTCGAGGCTGTCCAGCTTGTCCAGCGCCAGCTTGCGGCCACCGCCCTGGTAAGCGAAGGTGGCATCGGTGAAGCGGTCGGAAATGACCCAATCGCCCCGCGCCAGCGCCGGTTCGATCACCTGCGCCAAGTGTTCCCGGCGCGAGGCAAACATCAGCAGGGCTTCGGTTTCCAGATGCATCTTGTGATGCAGGACCAGCTCGCGCAGGCGCTCACCCAGGTCGGTGCCGCCGGGTTCACGGGTGGCCACCACCGACAGGCCGCGCGCGCGCAGCAGCTCGGTGACGAAAGGAATATGGGTCGACTTGCCGGCGCCGTCGATGCCTTCGAAGGTAATGAATTTGCCTGATGCCATGAAGGAATCGCGCCTCACTAAAACGGTAAAAAAGAATGCCGGCTCAACGCTGGTAGCGGTTGACGGCCTGGTTGTGCTCGGTCAGGTTGCTGGAGAAATGGCTGGTGCCATCCCCGCGCGCCACGAAGTATAAGGCCTCGGTCTTGTCCGGATTGAGCGCGGCGGCCAGCGAGGCGGCACCGGGCAGTGCAATCGGCGTGGGCGGCAGGCCGGCGCGGGTGTAAGTGTTGTAGGGGGTGTCGGTCAACAGGTCGACCTTGCGGATCTTGCCCTGATAGCGATCCCCCATGCCATAGATCACGGTCGGATCGGTCTGCAGCAGCATGCCGGTGCGCAGGCGATTGACGAAGACGCCCGCCACCATCCCGCGCTCGGACTTCTGACCAGTTTCCTTCTCGACGATGGAGGCCATGATGAGCGCTTCATAGGGCGTGCGATAGGGCAAGGACAGGTCGCGCCGCGCCCAGGCTTCGTTGAGTTTCTTGCTCATCAGGGCGAAGGCCTGCTTGTAGACCTGCATATCGCTGGCCCCCTTGGCGAAGAGATAGGTATCGGGGAAGAACAGGCCTTCCGGATAGGTGTATTCGCTGGTCAGCTTGGCCAGGATCTGCTGGTCGGTCCAGCTGCTGGTGTCGTGCTTGAGGGAGGGCTGGTCGGCGATGGCTTTGCGCATCTGCTTGAAGGTCCAGCCTTCGATGATGGTCAGCGCTTCCTGGGCAAATTCGCCGCGCACCAGTTGCAGCAGCAGGCGCTGCGGCGTGTAGCCGGGCTTGATCTCGTAGCTGCCGGCCTTGATGCGCGCACCGTCACCGGACAATCGCGCATACAGCGCAAAAAGGTCGGGATTGACCGGCACCCCGGCCGCAGCGATCTGCTGGGCGGCACCCGACACGCCGGCACCGGGCGTGATGGTGAAGGCGATCACCTGGCCTTCGGACGGCACGATGGGCTGCTTGCTCCAGTACACGCCAGCGGCGACCACCAGCGCGGCCAGCACGAACAATGTTGCCAATAACTTCTTCATACCAGATGCCAAATTCCTGTCGCTCCGACGCGATTTTTCGGAGATCACTATAATCGAGGCATCAATGATAATCGCTGGCACGACAGTTGCCTAATTTGCCGGACAGACCGACCTGGCAAGACGTAATCCGTAAAAGATTTCCTATGACAGAAATGACCTCCCCCAGCTCCGGCTGGCATGACTTCCTGGCGCAACAAGGCGCCCAGTTCGACGCCGAGAGTGCCGACGTCACCGGCTTCGGCCCAACGGCCCCCGCACCGCAAAGCCTGGCCAGCTTCATGGCCCCGCTGACCACGCTGGGCCTCATCGCCGCGACCGGCGAAGACGCCGCCAGCTTCCTGCACGGCCAGCTCACCAATGATGTGCAAAAGCTCGATACCAGCGCGGCGCGCCTGGCCGGCTACTGCTCTCCCAAGGGGCGCCTGCTGGCCACTTTCCTGATGTGGCGCGACGAGCAGGCCATCTGGCTGCAACTGCCGCGCAGCCTGCAGGCGTCGGTCCAGAAACGTCTGCAGATGTTCGTCCTGCGCGCCAAGGCCAAACTGGCCGATGCCGGTGCCGAACGCGCCGTGCTCGGTCTGGTGGGCCCGGCCACCGCCAATGCGCTGGCCGAGTGGTTCCCGGTATTGCCCGCGGCCCCTTACGACAAGATCGACAACAGCCACGGCACCCTGATCCGCCTGGCCGATGCCGTTGAAAGCCCGCGCTATCAATGGATCGCCGCACCCGACACGTTGATGGCGGCCTGGCCCAGGCTGGCCCAGCATCTGACCCCGGCCGCAGGCACGGCCTGGCGTCTTTCGGAGATCCGGGCGGGCGTGCCCGGCATCGTGGCCGCCACCCAGGAGCAGTTCGTGCCGCAGATGGTCAATTTCGAACTGATCGGCGGGGTCAACTTCAAGAAGGGCTGCTATCCCGGCCAGGAAATCGTGGCGCGCAGCCAGTACCTGGGCAAGCTCAAGCGCCGCACCCTGCTGGCCACCATCGCCAGTGCCGCTGCCCGCGCCGGCCAGGAAGTCTTCGCTGCAGCCGATCCCGGCCAGCCCTGCGGCATGGTGGTCAATGCCGAAGCACTGGACGAGGGCCATGCGCTGGCCCTGGTAGAAATGAAGCTGGCCGCCGCCGAGGACGCCGTGCACCTGGGCGCCGCCGATGGCCCTGCCCTGCATTTCCATGCCCTTCCCTATGAGCTGGCCGATCCGCAATAAGCGGCGGGCAGCACAGCAGCCATAGGGGGGAAGCCATGGATCTCTACATTTATTATCGGGTCGAGCGCGTCCACGCCGACGCCTTGTTCGGCAAGATCAAGGGCGTACAAGCCATGCTGCAGGCCCGCCTGGGCATAAGCGGCGCGCTCAAGCGGCGCCCCGGCGAACAAGATGGTCTGCAGACCTGGATGGAAATCTACAACGACATCCCCCCTTCCGCTGCCCCGGAATTCACCCAGACCCTGGCGCGCGCCCTGGACGACTCGGGCGCCCGCGTGCTCATCAGCGGAGAGCGTCATGTCGAACAGTTCGAGGATGTTGCGCCATGTGCCTGATCATCTTCGCCTGGAAAGTCATCCCCGGCATGCCGCTGATCCTGGCGGCCAATCGCGACGAGTTCTACGCCCGCCCGGCGGCCCAGGCCGACTGGTGGAGCGACCATCCGCAGATCTATGCGGGCCGCGACCTGCAAGGCGGCGGCACCTGGCTGGGGGTGACCCGTGAGGGCCGCTTTGCGGCGCTGACCAATGTGCGCGCCCCCTCGGAACGGCGCACGGACGCGCCCACCCGGGGCCAACTGGTGGCCGACTACCTGGCCGGCGACATGGATCCGCAGGCTTACCTGCGCCAGATCGAAGGCGATGCACAGCGCTACAACGGTTTCAACCTGCTGCTGGGCAATCGCGACACGATGCTATGGTATTCCAACCGGGGCCAGCAAGACCCGCGCAACGGCCAGCCGCTGGAGTACGGTGTCTACGGCGTCTCCAATGCCCTGCTGGACACGCCCTGGCCCAAGCTCACCCGCGCCAAGGCGCAGTTTGCCAGCCTGCTCTGCCAGGGCGCGCCGGAAGAAACCTTCTTCGAGATGCTGACCGACGGCACCCGCGCCAACGACTGCCGCCTGCCCGATACCGGCGTGGGACTGGAAAAGGAGCGCATGCTTTCTCCCATCTTCATCCGTTCACCGGACTATGGCACCCGCTGCTCCTCGGTCCTGCGCGTGCCCATCGTCGGCGAACCGGTGCTGACCGAGCATGTGGTTGATCCCATGGCAATGCAATATAGCGGCGAGCCAGCCACGGACAAGGCCTGCAAGATCCCTTGCAAACCGCGCGTGCACGAAGCTTCACCTGACGATGGCCTGCAGGATGGGAGCGTGCGCCCAGCTTGATCGAGCGGCTTCATATCCACGCGCATGAAATAATCTGGATGAATATCTGATATACGGAAGATAAATTGGATGAATTTGGTGCGCAGCAGTAAAGTAACACCTGTCTCCTCCAATTTCCTCCTAAAGAATTGGATTCAAGCCCACACCGCAAGGTCGTGGGCTTTTTTTTGCCCGTCGCCGGGATGGGCAAACCAGCCCCTCCCGGTGGAGATCAGCGCAACTTCTTGCGCTTGAGCCACGCCAGCAAACGCTGCGGCTCATCGGTCTGGATGATGCTCACGCCACTGGCGATGAGTTTGCCCCAGACCTGTTCCGGGTGTTCGACGGCCACCGTATCCAGATAGGGGCCCGCCAGATCCATGGGGCGGCCGCTGTCGATGTCCAGGGCCATGGTATTGACCAGCAAGCGCACCGGCCTGCGTCCAACCGCCTCGGTCGCCGCGCCGACCACCGCCGGATCACGGAAGATGAGCTGCAACACCGTCGGCTCCTGGCTGGCCAGGGCCTGCAATTGCCCGCTGCGCCCCGCCGCCCCGGTCTTTTCATCGAAATACAGGGTCTGCACGGCAATACCCAGCGAACGCGCCCAGGCCACCTGCTGCGGATCGACGCCGGCATTGATGTTGAGCAGCACGTCGCGCGCCGTGTCGGTCTCCAGGATCGCCGCCACCATCGGGCCGATATCGGCTGCCTTCACATCGAGATTGAGCAGAATGCGTCCACGCGCCACGGCCAGCGCTTCCTGCAGCGTCGGCACCCGGCGCGCCGTCAGGGCCGCCCCGTTGCGGCCGCCGCGTGCGTACAGCCGCAGCTGGCGGATCTGCGCCAGCGTAAGCTCGGCCACCGCGCCCTGGCCATTGGTGGTGCGGTCCACGGTCTGGTCGTGCATCAGGACCAGCGCACCATCACGGGTGGTACGGACATCGATTTCGCCGATATCGATCCCTTCGGCGATGCAGCGCCGAATGCCATCCAGCGAATTTTCCGAGGTTTCGGTCCAGCAACTGCGGTGCGACGATACCAATATGGGGCCAGTGGCGGTGGTCAGCGCCGACGGGCGCCAGGCACGGGGTTCAGCGTGGACTTGAGCTTGATCCATAAGCAGGCAAAGGGTACAGGTGAGGAGAAAACGGCCAAGAGAATGCATGAAATCGTCCTGGTAGATGAAGGAATATAAAACGGGCCGCGCATGCCGCCCGCAAAAAGACGACTAGCTGATGAAGAAGGACGTCCGGCCGGTCTCCACATGGCCCGCCAGGCGGCGCGCAAATCCCGGCCGGTCCTCGGCCTGGACCAGCAGGTCGTACCAGTGATGACTGTCTTCCAGCGGCCAGCGCTGCGTGAGCGACTGCCCCGGCTGCAGCTGCGCGGTGCGCGTGGCCTGGCCGTGGGCCTGATCGCGCAGCACCAGGCGCAACGCCTGCGTGCCCGGGTTGGACAAGACCAGCACCAGCTCGCCGCGCTCGCCGTCATGGCGTGCCTGCACCACAGGCTCGGCCTGGCCCGCACGTTCCAGGCTGCCACGCAGTTCGCGCAGGAAGCCGTTGGGGCCATACACCTTCAGGTCATAGCCACCGGCCGGGCCCACACCACGCCATTGCGCCGTGAGCGACTTGCCCGGCTGCACCGTGAAGGTCTGGTAGCGTGCGCTGTCCTGGCGCGCATAGACCTGGTAGACCGCGCCGGCCTTGCCCGCATTGAGGAACTCGAGCTGCAGCGCCCCATGCTCCGCCAAGGCCCGGTCATCCACCGCCAGCACGTAAGGCAAGGCCCGCGCGGGCCGCCTGCCGCGTTCCTGCTGCGGCATCGCCGGGTTCGGCGGCGCCACCGGGGAAGGCAGGCGCGCCTGCGCATCCGACAGGGCACGGTAGGCCGACGTATCCGGCAGCACCGGGCTGGCCACGTCGCGGCGGCGGAAGTCGAAGGCCGAGGTGAGATCGCCGCACACCGCGCGCCGCCACGGGCTGATGTTGGGTTCGTACACATCGAAGACCTGTTCCAGGAAGCGGATCACCGAGGTATGGTCGAACACCTCCGAGCAGACATAGCCGCCCTTGGACCAGGGCGAGATGACCATCATCGGCACCCTCGCGCCCAGCCCGGCCGGCAGGTCATCGGCCGGGTTGACGTAATCGCCCAGGCGGTGGAATTCGTCACTCACCTCCACCGTCGACAAGCCCTGCCCGGCATGCAGCGGCGGCGTGGGCGGCACCACGTGGTCGAAGAAACCATCGTTCTCGTCGTAGTTCACCAGCAGCACCGTGCTGCTCCACAGGGCCGGATTGGCGGTGAGGATGTCGAGTACCAGACTGATGTAGTGCGCGCCGTAGCCCGGCGTGCGGTCGGGATGCTCGCAACTGAGCTTGGGCGGCATCAGCCAGGACACCTGCGGCAGGGTGCCGCTGTTGACGTCGCGCGCCAGGTCAGCCAGCGTGAACTTGCTGCAGGCCTTCTGCCACAGGGGCGAATCGGGCGCGGCGTCCTGATAGCGGGCGAAGAAATATTGCAGCACATTGAAGTCGCTCGGATAGTCGCCGTTGTCCACCTGCAGTTCGTCAGTCCCCTGGTAGACCTTCCAGGAAACCCCATGCTGCTCCAGCCGCTCCGGATAGGTGGTCCAGCCGAAGCTGTCGGCGCCGCTGCGGCGTTCGCCCGGCACGCCAGACCAGGCGCCGGTGCGCGGCTGATAGGTCATGGGGCCGCCGGCCCTGCCCTGCAGATCGATGCCACCGCTCATCAGGTGGAAGCGGTTGGGGTTGGTCGAGCCCAGCACCGAACAATGGTAGGCATCGCAAATGGTGAAGGCATCGGCCAGGGCATAGTGGAAGGGAATATCCTCGCGCGTGAAGTAGCCCATGGTGACGGCATCCTTCTTGGCCTCGATCCATTTGTCATAGTCCCCCCGGTTCCATGCCGCGTGCTGGTCCTTCCAGGCATGAGGCAGATGGCCACCGGCGCGGCCGGCGCTGGTGGTGGCCATCTCCATGCGATACGGCAGCACCAGCCGGCCCTGCGGATCGCGCTGGTGAAATACCGGGCTGCCGTCAGGCAAGGGGCGCGGGATGGGATCGCCGAACCCGCGCACGCCCCTGAGGCAGCCGAAATAGTGATCGAACGAACGGTTCTCCTGCATCAGGATGACCACATGCTTCACATCCTTGATGCTGCCCGTCGGCGACGAAGGCGCCACCGCGAGCGCCTTGCGGATGCTGGCCGGCAAGGCCGTCAGGGCCAGTGCCGCGCTGCCCGTGCGGGCGGCGCTCTTGAGGAAATGGCGGCGGCCTGGGGATTTTCTTTTCATCGGCGAATCTCGCAATCCTTGTGTGCTTGTGTGCGCAATCTCAGTTCAGGCTGAAGCGCAGCTCGACCTCGCCCAGCACCGGCTCATCGGTGCGCGAGAACTTCCATTGCATCAGCGCCTTGATGGCGGCCTGGTCAAACAACCTGGGGGGCTGCGCCCGTACGATCTGCACGGCGCTTACCGAACCATCCTTCTCGATGGTCACGTGCGCGATCACCACGCCCTCGGTATTGCTGGCCAGTGCCTTGGGCGGATAGTCCGGCTCCACCCGCTGCAACGGCACCAGCCCGCGCCGCACTTCGCCCGGCTGGGCCTTGGGGGCGGGCGTCACCGGCGCCGCAGGCGCGCTGGGCGCGGCAGCCACGGGGGCCGCAGGCTGGCTTGGCGCCGGAGCAGGCGCTTGCTGGGATGGTGCATTCTGGGCCGCCATCTCCGGCGCCGGCCTGGGTGCGGGCGATGGCTTGGGCGGCACCGGCTTGGGCGGCCTGGGCGTCGGCGGTGGCACCGGCGGCGCTGGTTCCGGCAAGGGCGGCGCCTCGGCGATAGTCACCAGCTTCATCACCTTGACCGGTTCCGGCACCGGTTCAGGCAACACCGGGGCCTTCGGCCAGGCCAGCAGCACGATGGCGCATTCGACCGCCAGGGCCACACCGACGGCCAGCGGCCAGCGCAGCGCGTTGCCGGACGGCACGGCAGGTGGCTGATCCGGCCAGGAAGAGGACGACGGGCCGTTCAGCGGCAGGGTCAGGGAATGGCGCATGCGGACCTCAATGCCTGGCGGCGATGCCGATGTCCTCGACACCAGCGGCGCGGGCGACATCCATCACGTGCAGCAGGTTTTCCAGCGACACATCCTTGTCCCCGGCCACCAGCACTTCCAGCCTGGCGGTCCGGGCACGCTCCTTGAGCTGGCCGACAAGGGCATCATGCTCGATGGGCTTGCCTTCGAAGAACATGGCACCGCTCTTGTCCACCACGATGGTGAGCGACTTGCCGGGCAGCGTGGCGGCGCTGGCCGCTTGCGGCACGTTGATCTTGAGTCCGCTGACATCAATCATCTTGAGCATCGTCACCATGAAGAAAATCAGCAGGAACATCATGATGTCGATCATCGGGATGATCTCGATATGCGGCTCATCCGATTGCAGGTAGCGGGTGCGGCTCATGATGCGGCTCCGGCGTAGGCGACGTCGGCGGCGCGCTTGACGGCCGGCTTGCCTGCTCCGGCAGCGTGAGGCCCGGCGGCCTGGCGCACGACGATGGATTGCTCCAGCAGGCAGTGCTGCTTGATGAAGACCAGCTTGATGAGGTCCAGCTCCAGCAGGGCCAGGCGCACCCGCTTGGAGAAATAGCTGTTGGCCGCCACGCCCGCGATGGCCACCAGCAGGCCGCAGCCGGTGGCCAGCAGAGAATGGCCGATGCCGTTGGTGACCGCCCCGCTGCTGCTGCCCGCCGTGCCCAGCACGTTGAAGGATTCAGTGATGCCGATGATGGTACCCAGAAGGCCGATCAGCGGGCCCAGCGTGATGGCCGCACCCAGCAGCCACAGCGAGCGGTCCAGTTCCGGCATGGTGCGCACGATGGCTTCGTCGATGTAGCGGTCCATGGCCTCGCCCGAGGCCAACGCACGCGACTCCACCGCCGCGTGCAAGGTCGCACCGAAGACCGTGCTGCGATAACGCTGGGCGATGTCCTGCAGGGCCGCATCGCTGCGGTGATCGGCGCGCACCAGCGCCTGGTCGATCTGCTTGCCCGAGGGCAGGCAGCGGGCAAAGAAGATGAAGCGCTCGACCGAGACGGCCAGCACCACCAGCAGCAGCAGGGCCAGGATGGGAATGATGCCCATCGATTGGCGGCTCAGTTCCAGGAGTTGTTCAAGATTGGACATGGCAGTTCCTTACAGGGGGAGGTACAAAGGGTGAGTCAAACGAAACAGGGCGTCATCACATGTTCTTGGGGCTGTAGTTCACCCCCAGCCAGATCATCCGGCCCATGGAGAAGGTGTCCTTGAGCTGGTCCTTGTTGGGACCGGTCACGCTGGTCACCGGCGAGTTGGTCAGGTTGGCCACCTCGGCAAAGGCGCGCCAGCCACCGCCCAGGTCGTAGCGGGCCTGCAGGTCGATCTGCTTGCGGGCCTGCCAGTAGACGTCCTGGCTGGGCAGGCTGGCGTCCACCAGGCGCAGGCTGCGGCCGGTCCAGTTGTAGGCTGCGGAGAGATCCAGCTTCTGGTAGTTGTAGAACACCGTGAGATTGCGGATCTGGTCCGGCTGGTTGACCAGGTTCTGGAGGGTGCGCGTACCGCCGCTGCTGGTGGCGGCGTTCAGGCGGCCGTCCAGGAAGCTCAGGTTGGCGCTGAAGCCCAGTCCTTGCAGGGCCGGGCTGATCCAGCCCAGCGAGCTTTGCACGTAGCTCAGCTCCACCCCGTTGATGCGCGAGCTGGAGGCATTGACCGGCTGGGTGATCGAAGCCGCGCGGGTAGCGCCGTTGTAGAACAGGCTGCCCTGGCTGGAGAGGGTATAGATCTCGTTCTTGATCTTCTTGTTGAACACGGCCAGCGACAGCAGGCTCGAATTGGGCAGGTACCACTCGGCGGAGGCGTCGAGGTTGTTCGATTCGCGTGGCTTGATATCCGGATTGCCCTGGGTCACGGTGACCGAGCCATCGGTGTTCTGGCTGATCGTGGTGTTGGGCGCATAGGCATCGTAATTGGGACGGCCGATGGTCTGACTGGCTGCCAGCTTCAGCTTGACGGCATCGGTGGCATTGAAGACCAGCGACGCCGCCGGCAACAGATAGTTGTAGCTGGAATCCTTGGTCTGCGACACCCAGGTGGTGGTGCCATTGCTGACGTTGCGCACATTGCCGGTGGTGGAGAGCTTGGTATTGTCCTGGCGCATGCCGAACAATGCACTCCAGCGGTCGGTGCGCCAGGAAGCCATCGCATAGAGGGCGGCCGTCTGTTCGCTGTGCGAGTAATCGCTTTGCAGGCTGTTGACGCTGTTGGCGCTGCTGGCGGCAATCTTGCCCTGGTTGGCGGCGAACTGCTGCCAGGCCTGGGAACCGTTGACCAGGATGAAGGGCAAACCACCGCTGTAGGGCAGGACGGTGCCGGACACCGACCCGTTGCCGGCCAGGGTCAGGCCACCGGAGGTGGGGAAGAACTGGTTGTTCACGTAGTCATAGCTGTGCTCCAGGCGGCGGTAATCCACGCCCACGCCAGCACCCAGGCCGCGTGCATCCTGGTCCATGTTCCAGCGGTAATCCAGCTTCACATCGCCGACCTGATCGTCGATGCTCACCATTTCCTTGCGCCAGTAATAAGCCTGCCAGTTGTTCAGGTTGGTGAAGTTGGAAGGATTGTTCAGTGCCACCGAAGGCTCGAAACTGGCGGTGCTGTAGCTCATGCCCAGCGCATTGGTACCGCTCAGGACCGGGGCCGAACCGGCGCCGGGATAGGCAAAGTTGGCGAAGATGTACTTGGCCAGCTCGCGCGGCTCGCGATGCTGGGCTTGCGAGAAGGACGAACGCAGCGAGAGCACCTGGCTGTCGTCCAGCTTCCAGTCCATCCCGCCTTGCAGTACCGAGGTGGTGCGCTTGATGGTCGAGGCGGCATAGCCGGCCTCGGCCTCGCCGCGCGCGAACTGTCCGCTGGTGGCGGTCTGGTTCAGGACCGGGTTGTTGCCGGTGCTGCGACTGTCATCGATGAAGGTTTCATTGCGCAAGATGTGGGTCGAATCGCTGTTGTAGCCGAAGCCCAGGAAACCGTACAGATCCGGAGTGAAGCGCCCTTCCAGCTTGGCATTGAAGCCGCTGGTCTCGCTGTTCTTCAGGTGCTGCCAGTACTTGAACTGCTGCGGCACCGCGAAACCATTGCCGGTATTGGGGCCGCCCGAGGACGCCGGGTTGGCAATGCTGCCGTTGGCGTTGTAGTAGTTGTAGAAGATGTTGTCGGTGGTCATGTGACCGATGGAGACCGTGTTCTCCTTCTCGTAATTGGCCGAGATCACGTAGCCGAAGCGATTGTCCGGACCAAAGGTGTTGCTGAAGCTGACGTCCGATTTCTTGGCCAGGCCTTCCGCTCCCGAGGCGACCTTGCCGCTGCCGGCCGCATGGCCGAGGGCGCCGGTGGCGCTGAAGACGGGTTTGCCGCCATTGTCGAAGGCGCTGCGGCTGACGATGTTGACCGAGCCACCCACGGCATTGGGGTCCATGTCCGGCGTCCAGGTCTTGAAGACCTGCACTTCCTTGACCATCGAGGCCGGCAGCATATTGGTGCGGGCGCTGCGGGTGGTCTGGTCCACCGAAGCGATGGGAGCGCCATTGAGGGTGACGTTGTTGTAGCTGCCGTCCAGGCCGCGAATGGCAATGAACTGGGCCTTGTCACGTCCGTTCACGTTGTCCGGGTTGAAAGTGACCGATACCCCGGCCACACGCCGCACCACATCGGTCACGGTCGAATCCGGCAGGCGCTCCACCTGCTCCCGGGTCACGCTGTCCATGACGCGTTCTTCCACTTCCTTGCCGGCCACTGCGGCGCTGGTCTGGCTGCGCTTGCGGGTCACCACCACGCTGTCCAGGCGCTTGACGCTGCCGTCCTGCCCTGCCGGCGCGGTCCCGGCCTGGGCGCCCTCCCCGGCCGGCACCGCATCGGCTGCCTGCGCCAGCAGCGGCAGCACCGACAGGATCGCCAGGCTCATCAATGACAAACGTCGGTAATGCTGACTTCCACTGCGATAAGACATGGTATTCCCCTGAAAACAAGTCGTGGCTGAAAGGCTTGCGCGACCGGACAGCCGGTGGCGAAGCGGGTTATCATGCATAGAACGTTCTAATTTCTTGTGAAAAAAAATGTCAGCCTTAACAACTGATTGCGAACCAAATGATTTTCTGCGACTTATTCCCTGTCGCTTTACATTAGAACGTTCCAATGGATGCGTATTTTCTCGAAGATTTATGACCCCGTGATTACATTCACCGCCCTTGTCGCAAAAACATTTTTGGGCGCGCGCCAGTCCTGCTGCACATGGCCTCATATATGATTGCGCAGCCCGGCCCGCCCTTCCTGCCTGAGCATTCCGACGCCGATACGCCATGAACCACACGCACCGACCGCCCTCGATCCTGCCTTCACCGTTGCACCTGCCTCGCCTGCCACAACCATGAGCCGCCTGACCATCAAGGACGTCGCCAAGGCTGCCGGCGTCAGTTTCCAGACGGTCTCGCTGGTGCTGAACCACCCCGAGAAAGTCGCCCCGAAGACCCGCGAGCTGGTGCAAGCCGCCATCGATTCGCTCAATTTCATCCCCAACGTGGCCGCGCGCTCGCTGCGCAACATCTCGACCCGCACACTGGCCTGCGTGATGTTCAATGGCTCGTCCTATGACGAGCGCTCCGAGCGCACCCAGGACACCCACTATCACAACGTCGTACAAACCCTCACCCGCGCCGCCGACCGCGCCGGCTATACGCTGCTGCAACGCAACCTGATGCGCGAGGACGAGGCCTCGCTGGTCTATGTGCGCGACCTGTTCCTGGCCGGCCGCATCGACGGCATGATTGCCATGGTCAATCGCGCCGGCAATCCTGTGGTGAGCGAACTGCACCGGCTGGGCTATCCCTGCGTGGTCTATGGCCTGGCCGAACCGGCCTGCCATCATGTGGTGCAGTCGGATCGCCAGGCCGCCCTGGCCGTGGTGGAACATCTCCATCGCACGGGCTGCCGCAAAATTGCGCTGGTGACCGGGCCGCAGAAGGACCACCTGCCCGGCAAGTCGCGTGAAGATGAGGCGCCGACCTCGAGCGAGGCGCGCTATTTCGGCTATCTGGATGGACTGGAAAAATGCGGCCTGACGCCACGCCCGGAATGGGTGGTCACCGGCGACTGGTCGCTGGAAAGCGGCTACCGTGCCGCCGCCCAGCTCTGCCACCAGGCCGAGCGCCCGGATGCGATCTTCCTCGGCAATGAC
Source organism: Herbaspirillum sp. DW155 (assembly GCF_037076565.1). NCBI lineage: Bacteria > Pseudomonadati > Pseudomonadota > Betaproteobacteria > Burkholderiales > Oxalobacteraceae > Herbaspirillum > Herbaspirillum sp. DW155. The sequence continues at coordinate 3,073,863 of NZ_AP029028.1, forward strand.
CGCATGGCCCTGGGCGCGCTCAAGGCACTTTACGACCTGGGCGTGAAGGTGCCGCAGGAGATCAGCGTGGTCGGTTTCGACAACATGCGCTATGACGACTTCAGCATTCCCTCGCTCACCAGCGTGGACGCCCCCATGCTGGAGATGTGCGAATTCGCCGTGAACCTGCTGCTCGAACGCATCGGGCAGCGTCAGGAACGGCGCAACCAGTCCGGTGATGCCACCGCCTCCGAGGCGGCTCTGGTGCAGAAGATGTTTTCGACGCACCTGGTGATCCGCGACAGTACCCGACCGGTCATGTGAAGATCCTGTTCCTTCACCGCCGCCGAGGCTGCGGCTCTCCCTGCGCCCGGCTGATGCTGGGGCTGCTGCTGGCGCTGAGCATGGCGCGCACACAGGCAGCCAGTTTCGAGTTCTGGAGCAGCCATGCTGGCCCCATGGCGCAGGCGGTCAAACAACTGTGCGCCGGCTTCAATGCCGCGCAGCGGCAGCATCAGGTACGGTGCGTCATCCCCGGCTCCTACGAGCAGACCATGCAAAAGACCATCGCCGCCTATCGTGCCGCGCAGCAGCCGGCGCTGGTGGAGATCTATGACGTCGGTACGCTGGACATGATGCTCAGCGGCGCCATCGTCCCGGTGCATCAGCTGATGGCCGATCACGGCTACGCGGTGAACTGGCAGGACTACCTGCCCGCCATCCGCAGCTATTACACCGATGCGCAGGGGCAGTTCGATTCCCTGCCCTTCAACGTCTCCACCGCCGTGCTCTACCTCAACACCGACCAGCTGCGTCGGGCCGGTGTCACCACGCTGCCGGCCACCTGGCGCGAACTGGAACAGGCCGCGCAGCAATTGCGCGCCGCCGGCCAGGCCTGCCCGCTGGTGAGCGACTTCAACCCCTGGATCCTGCTGGAACAGGTCAGCACCATCGAAGGCGCACTCATTGCCGACCAGAACAACGGACACCAGGGACTGGCCACGCACTACCTGTTCGATCAGGGGCTGCCGCTGCGCTTCATGCAGCAGATACAGCGCTGGCATCAGCAGCATCTGCTGGTGGACGCCGCCGCCACCCGCACCGGACGCCATACGCTGGCCTTCACGACCGGCGAATGCGCCATGCTGCTCGACTCCACCAGCGCCTGGCATGCCGTCGCCCGCAGCGGCTTGCCTCATGTTGCCGTGCGGCCGCTGCCGGTCCATGCCGGCGGCACGCGCCACAACAGCGTGCCGGGTGGCGCCTCGCTGTGGGTGATGAAGGGATTTGACCAGCAGGTCTATGCTGCCGTGGCAGCCTTCATCGCCTATCTCCAGCTGCCGCAGAACCAGCGCCTGCTGGCCAGCAAGACCGGCTACCTGCCCGTGACCCGGCCGGTCGCCGCGCAGATCATGAAGGATGCCACCAACTATCCCGCCTCGGTCGTGGCCGGCATCGATTCGCTCGATGCCACGGCTGGCCAGCCCGGCGTCGGGCCGCGTCTGGGCTTCTTCCCGCAACTGCGCCTGGCCTGGACCGAGCAGGTGCAAACCGCCCTGGCCGGCCAGCAGGACATGGCCCAGGCCCTGGCCAAGGCGCGCCGGCGCGGCGACGCCCTGCTGCAGCGCTTTCGCCTGACCTATGCGGCGCCCGGCGCCCCCTGAACCCTACCAAGCGCCCAGCCCATGGACTCACGCCCCGCCTTCCCTGCCCGCTGGTTCCCGCTGCTGCTGGCCGCGCCGCAGATGCTGATCGTGTTCCTGTTCTTCCTGTGGCCGGCGGTCAAGGCCATCGCCTGGTCCTTTTATCTGGTGCGCCCCTTCGGCAATGGCTCGCGCTTCGTCGGGCTGGACAATTACCTGCGCATCCTCACCGATGACAGCTTCTATGCCTCGCTGCGGGCCACCCTGGTCTTTACTGCCGGCAGTACCGTGCTGGCCGTATTCATCGCCCTGGCGCTGGCAGCCTGCCTGGAACTGGACGTGCGCGCCAAGCGCCTGCTGCGCAGCATCTTCATCTGGCCCTACGCCGTGGCCGGGGTGGTGGTGGGCATCGTGCTCAAGGTGTTGATCAATCCGGTCACCGGCATCCTGGCCTTCCTCAACCAGATCTGGCCGGGCCTGTGGGCGCCGCACCTGTTTGGCGGGCAGGCCATGCTGGCGCTCATCGTGGCCTTCGCCTGGACCCAGGTGCCGCTCAATTTCATCTTGTTTTCCGCCGCCTTGCAGCGCATACCGGCCGACCTCATGGGTGCGGCCGCCATCGATGGAGCCGGGCCGTGGCGGCGCTTTGCTGACATCCAGCTACCGATGATCGCCCCGGCCTTGCTGATGGCCGGCGTGATCAATGTGATCGAAGCCTTTACCCACGGCTTCGGCCTGGTGGACGCCCTGACCCAGGGTGGCCCCGGCCGCAGTACCGCGATCCTGGCCTATCAGATTTATTCGGATGGATTCATCGGGCTGGATCTGTCGGCCTCCTCGGCGCTGTCGGTGATCCTGATGCTGTTCATCATCGCGCTGACGCTGTTGCAGCTGCGCTTTTTCCGTCAGGGAGGAGGACGATGGTAGAACGACACCCGCGCATGACCGCCCTGGCCTACTGCGTGCTGGCAGCAGGCCTGCTGCTGGCCCTGGGCCCGCTCTACCTGATCCTGTGCGCGGCCAGCATCTCCAGCCAGCAGTGGATCAGCCAGGGCATGCCGACCACGCCGGGCACCGCGCTGCTGGCCAATCTGCACGACGTGGCGCAGCGTATCGACCTGTGGCGTTATCTCTTCAACAGTCTGCTGGTCGCCGGCCTGGTCGTGGCCGGCAAGCTGCTGCTGTCGTCGGTCACCGCCTTCGCCGTCACCTACTTCCGCCCGCGCGGCCGCGGTGTGATCCTGGCCCTGCTTTTCTGCGCCCTGCTGCTGCCACTGGAAGTGCGCATCGTACCGACCTATGCCGCCGCATCGGATCTGCTGGACCCACTGCGCAGCCTGCTGCAAGCGCTGGGACCGGACGGCGCCCACGCAGTGCCCTCGATCAGCCTGATCAATACCTATGCGGGTCTGTCGCTGCCGCTGGTCGCCTCCGCCACCGGCACCTTTCTGTTCGTGCAGTTCTACCGCACCATCCCGCCCGAGCTGGTGGAAGCTGCACGCATCGATGGCACCGGCCCGTGGCGCTTCTACCTCGACATCCTGCTGCCGCTGTCCAAGACCAATTTCGCCGCGCTGGGCGCCATCGTCTTCATCAGCACCTGGAAAGACTACATGTGGCCCCTGGTCATCACCAGCCATGACCAGATGCGCACCATCACCCTGGCCATGGCCAGCTTCCTGCCGGTCGAAAGCGGTCAGATGCCGCAATGGAATCTGCTGATGGCCGCGGCCCTGGTGTCCATCGTCATTCCCGCCGTGTTCGTGGTGGCGGCGCAGCGCTGGTTCGTCAAGGGCATCGTTGGCACAGAAAAATAAAGGCCTGTCCTAAGCAAGGACAGGCCTTCGGTCATGCCGGTGCAGCCAGGATCAGGCACCCAGTCCCAGCGCCTCCAGCAGTATCGCGGCCACACGTTCGGAAGACTGCGGATTCTGGCCGGTGATGAGCTGGCCGTCGCGGATGGCGAACATCTGCCAGTTGTCGGTTCCTTCGAAAACACCACCCAGCTCGCGCAGACGGCTTTCCAGCAGGAAGGGCACGACGTCGGCCAGCCCCACTTCGCGCTCTTCGGCATCTGTGAAGGAATTGACACGCTTGCCGGCCACCATCGGCTTGCCATCGGCCTTCACGGCCGAGACCAGGCCAGCCGCACCGTGACAGACTGAAGCAATGTACTTGCCGGCGGCATAGGCGCTCTCAACGACGGCCTTGACGTTGGCATCGGTCGGCAAGTCCCACATGGTGCCGTGACCGCCGGGGAAGAACACCGCATCAAAGTCCGCCACCGCGATCTCGCCCAAGGCGCGGGTTGCGGCGATGCGCTGCTGCAGCTCGGCATCGGCCAGCATGCGTTCGACGATGGCGTCGTTCTGGCCCTGGGGCTTGACGCTGCCCGGATCGATGGGGGCCTTGCCGCCCGCGGTGGAGGCAATGACGACCGAGGCGCCGGCGTCGACCAGGGCGTAATACGGGGCGGCCAGTTCTTCGGCCCACAGGCCGGTGGGTTTGTCGGTCTCGCCCATGCGGCTGCTGGAGGTCACGATCATCAGGATGTTGGGTTTCTTCATGGTGTTCCTTTCTTCATAAGGGGAGGATGGCATCTGCAGCAAAGCGGCGTTGCCAGGATGCTCGCCACTTTATTCCTGTCTCCGATGAAGATAAACTGCCTTCCCATCAATTCATTCATTACCTCATTGAACAAATGCGCAGCTTTGATCCCGTCCAGCTAGGCAGCATCGAACTCTTCTGCAAGGCCGCCGAACTGGGCAGCTTCACGGCCGCCGCCGAAGCGCTGGGCGTGACGCCGGCCTCGGTGAGCCGTTCCATCAGCCGCCTGGAAACCCGCCTGGGCGTGCGCCTGTTTGCCCGCACCACGCGCCAGATCCGGCTCACCCGCGAGGGCGAGCTGTATCACGAGCAATGCCGCCAGGCCCTGGAGCAGATCGCTGCAGCCGAACGCATCCTGACCGGGCAGCAGAAAGTCCCGAGCGGCCCGCTGCGCATCAGTGTGGGCACGCCCTACGCGCACTATCGGCTGCTGCCGCTGCTGCCGCGTTTCCAGGCCGCCTATCCGCAGATCGACGTGGAATTGAGCATTGCCAACCGTGTCATCGACTTCGTGGAAGAAGGTTATGACCTGGCGATCCGGCTGGGCGTACCGCGGGATTCGCGACTGATCGCGCATACGCTGGAAGAGGCCACGCTGGGCGTCTTTGCGGCGCCCTCCTATCTCGCCCGGCGCGGCACGCCAGAGAGCGTGCAAGCCCTGAAGGAACATGACTGCATCCAGTTCATCCTGCCCAGCACCGGGCGCGCGATGCCGTGGATATTCAAGGACGGACAGGGACGCGACATGGATTTTCATTTCCAGAGCCGGCAACGCATCCATGACGATGTATTGGGCTGCGTCAACTGGGCCATTGCGGGCGGGGGGCTGTTCCAGATCTATCACTTCATCGCCCAGGCCGCGGTGCAGCGTGGAGAGCTGGTGGAAGTGCTGCAGTCGGCCGGCTATCGCACCCGGCGCTTTTCCATCCTCTATCCGCACAATCGCCACCTGTCGGCGCGGGTGCGGGCGTTTGTGGAGTTCCTGATGCAGGCGGTACGGCCATAAAGCCATCGGCCCCACCGCCACGCCGAACACGACGCGAGGATGGGGCCGATGGCAGCCTCACAGGCGGGCTCATAGGCGGGCTCAGCCCGCCACAGGCTTAATGATGCATCTTGGCTTCGGTACGATCCAGGATCGCTTCCGGTGCTTGCGCGTCTTCCACGGTCTCGTTGTTCAAGACCTTGGTCAGGCGTTCACTATCCAGTTCGCCGCTCCACTTGGCCACCACCAGGGTCGCCACGCCATTGCCGATGGTATTGGTCAGCGCACGGGCTTCGGACATGAAGCGGTCGATACCCAGGATCAGCGCCAGACCGGCGACCGGCACGTGGCCCACCGCCGACAGCGTGGCCGCCAGCACGATGAAGCCCGAACCGGTGATGCCGGCCGCGCCCTTGGAGGTCAGCAGCAGCACGCCCAAGAGCGTCAGTTCCTGCACGAAGGTCATGGGGGTATTGGTTGCCTGGGCAATGAACACGGCCGCCATCGTCAGGTAGATCGCGGTGCCGTCCAGGTTGAAGGAGTAGCCCGTCGGGATCACCAGACCGACCACGGTCTTCTTGGCACCGGCGTTTTCCATCTTGGCCAGCATGCGCGGCAGCACCGATTCCGAAGACGAGGTACCCAGCACGATCAGCAGTTCTTCCTTGATGTACTTGACGAACTTCCAGATCGAGAAGCCGTGCAGGCGGGTGATGATACCCAGCACCACGAAGATGAACAGCAGGCAGGTCAGGTAGAAGGTGCCCATCAGCTTGGCCAGCGAGAACAGCGAACCGACGCCGTACTTGCCGATGGTGAAGGACATCGCACCGAAGGCACCGATCGGGGCCACCTTCATGATCGCGCCCACCACCGAGAACAGCACGTGCGAGATCTTTTCGATGAAGTCGAACACCAGCGTGCCGCGGCCGCCGAACTTGTGCAGCGCGAAGCCGAACAGCACCGCCACCAGCAGCACCTGCAGCACGTCACCCTTGGCAAAGGCATCGAACATGCTGCTGGGGATGATGCTGAGCACGAAGTCGGTGACCGAACCCAGCTTGCCGGGCGCGGTGTAGGCCGCGATGCTCTTGGTATCCAGCGAAGCCGGATCGACATTCATGCCCACGCCCGGTTGCAGGAAGTTCACCAGCAACAGGCCGATGATGAGGGCCACGGTACTGACGATTTCGAAATACAGCAGGGCCAGGCCGCCGGTCTTGCCGACCTTCTTCATGTCTTCCATGCCGGCAATGCCGATGACGACGGTACAGAAGATCACCGGGGCGATGATCATCTTGATCAACTTGACGAAGCCATCGCCCAGCGGCTTCATGGCTTCACCCGTGGACGGGTAGAAATGGCCCAGCGCGATACCGATCACGATGGCACACAGGACCTGGAAATACAAAGATTTGTAAAGGGGCGGTTTTTGCGCCGACATAGTGCTTTCTCCTTGAAACATCGATTACTGGCCGGTCCGTGGAGACCTGCCGCCTGCCGTGGTCGGATCGCCGTCCGTTCTGGCGGGTGTTTATTGTTTGTCCGGGAGAACTCCCCCTCCCCGGTTCGGCCGCAAGTATCTCGCAGTCACTTCGGGGCGGGTATTGTGGGAAACCACATAGCGTCACTAAAGAGGGGCGCAAACTGCTTTATTCTTCATTCTGCATTGCAACAATATTCGCTATAGTCTGTGCGGAACTGAACGGAACCCTCTTTTTCCGTACCCGGTCGGCACTCATAAGGAAAACACTGTGCAACGAAAACTGACGGTCACCGCCCGTCTGGCCATTCTGGTGGCGGTACTGTGCGGCAGCGTGCTGCTGCTCGCCTGGCGCGACATCCAGGGCATGGCTTCCAGCAACGACAAGCTGCGCCACGTCTATGAAGACCACACCATGGCGCTGATCCACATCGCCCGGGTACGCGACGCTCTTTACCTGAACCGCGACGTCATGGGCCGGGCCCTGATGCTGGCCAACGTGGCACCGGCACCGGGCGACGAGCGCACCGTAGACGAGCGCATCAAGCCTTTCCTGGAACGCATTCCGGCGCTGGATGCCAGCTTCGAACAGGGCTGGCAAGCCTATCTGGCCACGCGCATGATGCCCGAGGAACAGACGGCGGCGCTGCGTTTCCAGGAAAGCTGGCACCGTTACCTCAGCCAGCGCGTGCACGTGGTGGAACTGATACGCAGTGGCGATCCCCTGCAGGCCAATCGTCGCTGGACAGCGCTGACCACCCAGCTGGCCGACCTGGCCACGCAGCTGTCCGCGCTGGGCCAGCTGCAGGAAAGCTTTACCCGCGCGTCCTATGAAGAAGCGCGCGCCGACTACCGGCAACTGCGCAGCCACAACCTCGAGATCGCCGGCCTGACCCTGGCCATTGGCATCACCATTGCGCTCTGGATCATCCTGAGCCTGCGCCGCCAGTTGGGAGGCGAACCTGACTATGCCGCCCACATCGTGCAGCAGATCGCCGAGGGCAACCTGGGCGTCACGGTGAAACTGCGCCGCAACGACCGCGCCAGCCTGCTCTATGCCATGCACGGCATGCGCGAACGGCTCACCGACATCATGCGCAACGTGACCCAATCGACCCAGGCGCTGGGCGCCTCCTCCCGCCAGCTCAATGACACGGCGCAAGACCTGGCCGGCGCCTCCAGCGAACAGGCGGCCGCCGTCGAGGAAGTCCACACCGCCATCAGCAACATCAGCCTGGCCATCCAGCAGACCGGCGAACATGCGCGCCGCACCGACCAGATCGCCCTGACGGCGGCGGCCGATGCCGACCAGAGCGGCGCGGCAGTGCAGAGCACGGTAGTGGCCATGCGGGGCATCGCGCGCCAGGTTGGCGTGATCGACGATATTGCCTACCAGACCAATCTGCTGGCGTTGAATGCCGCCATCGAAGCAGCGCGCGCCGGAGAACACGGGCGCGGCTTTTCGGTGGTGGCGGCAGAAATCCGCAAGCTGGCCGAACGCAGCCAGAGCAGCGCCCATGAAATCAGCGTGATTGCGCAGCAAAGCGTGGAGATGGCCGAACAGACCAGCCAGCGCCTGGCCGCAGGCACCCTGCAGGGCATTCGCGAAGCTTCACAGCAGATCAACCAGATCACGCTGTCAGCGCACATGCAGGAGGAAGGCGTACAGGAAATCGGCGCGGCCGTGGCGAAGCTCAATGAAACCACCCAGCGCAATGCTGCCACCTCAGAGGAACTGGCCAGCACCGCCGAAGCGATGGCCGAGCGGGCGCGCGAACTGAGCGCGCAGCTGTGCTACTTCCGGCTGGAAGAAGATGGCCCTGCCCGGCCTGCCTGAACCTCGGCTCAGAGACGGGCGCGCATGGTGATGTGGGGGATACCGGCTTCCATGAATTCTTCTCCCTCGCGGGCGAAGCCGTAGCGCTGGTAGAAGCCCTCGGCATGCACCTGGGCATTGAGAATGACCTCGGCATCGCCGCGCGCGCGGGCCGCTGCGATGAGCGCCTGCAGCACCGCCCCGCCTACGCCCTTGCCGCGTCCGGCCTGGCGCACCGCCATGCGGCCGATGTGGCCATCGGGCAGCAGCCGGCCGGTGGCCAGCGGCTGGCCCGCGTCGTCATAGGCGATTGCATGCACACAGTGCGGGTCCATGTCGTCGAGTTCGATCTCGGCCGGCACCTTCTGCTCGTCGACGAACACCTCGAAGCGGATCGGCTGGGCCTGGGCGCGCAGCTGTTCCCAGCTGCCTGTAATAATCTTCATGTGGGCGATTCCTGCAGAGAAGGGAAAGGACCAGGGCCAGCGTTCATTCGTGATCCAGCCTGCGCGAGATATCCAGGCGGCGGATCAGTTTGAAGGTGCCCATGGCCTTGGCCACCAGGCGCTCGCCATTGAACAGTTCGGCCTGGCAAAAGCACATGGTGGTAGAACGATGATAGGTATGGCCGCGCGCGATGATGGTTTCGCCCGCATGGCCCGCCGGCTGCAGGAAGCTGGTGCTCATCTCGACGGTGGCCGAGGACTTGGCATCGGGCGCACCAGAGCGGGCCGACAAGCCCATGGCCACGTCCAGCAGGGTCATGCTGATGCCGCCCTGGGCGACGTGCCAGCTGTTCATGAATTCCGGCTTGAGCGTGAGCGCCATGACGGCGCGGTCATTGCCGTATTCCAGCACCTGCACGCCCAGCGCTTCCAGATAGGGATTGCCCTGCGGGAAGATTTCGGTGATGGGCAGACTCATGCCTGCCTCAGATTTCGTAGTCCATGCACTGGCGCGCTTCGCGCACGGCCCCGATGAAGGGCTTGATGGCCACGTGGTCCGGATGCTCCTGGTAGGCATCGAGCGCCTCGCGCGAGGCGAATTCGGAATAGAGCACCACGTCGTAGGTGGCTTCCAGGCCCGGCTGGGCCACCACGGCTTCGAACTTGAGGATGCCGGGGACCACGTTGGCACAGCTGTCCAGCAGTTCCTTCATCTTGCGCAGGTTGGTGGCCTTGTCAGCGCCTTCTGCATGGTCCTTCAGTTTCCACATCACGATATGCTTGATCACGGTTGGTCTTTCTGGTCAGAGATGAACAATCCGTAATGATAAGCCAAAGTGCCGCACGCCTCAGGCGCGCTGGGCGATCTTCATGAAGGAACCGACCAGCCTGCCTTCACGCCGTTCGGCCAGGCAATAGACATAGGTGTGGGTACTGACCGGATCGCCCTCGATGCGCACCATGCGGAAACGTTCATCCGGAATGAATTCGGCCTCCGACACCGTGCCCAGGCCCAGTCCCCGCGCCACGGCCTCGCGCAAAGCTTCACGACTGCCGATTTCCATCACGATACGCGGGCTTACGCCGGCCTGCTGCATGGCTTTTTCCAGCGCCAGGCGGGTGGTCGAGCCCTGCTCGCGCATGAGCATGGGCTGCTGATCCAGTTCGGCCAGCGACACCGCATCGCGCTGGTAGAACGGATGGCTGCGATGGACGAACAGCACCACCGCATGATCGGCATAGGGCAGCGCATGAAAGCGCGCATCGTCGGTGAAACTGGCCAGCACGGCCACGTCGGTCACATAGTTGGCGAGGTCGGCCAGCGATTGCGCCGAATTACCCAGCTTGATGGACAGCTCCACCTGAGGATAACGGGCGCGATAGGCATCGACCATCTCGATCACGTGGAAGGGGCCGACCGCGCCGATGCGCAGATGGCCCACGTGCAGCGCACCTGAATTGACCAGCAGGTTCAGGGCATCCAGTTCCAGTTCGGCGATGTTCTGGGCAATCGGCAGCAGGCGCTGGGCGGTCTCGGACAGATCCACTCGCCGCCCGCGGCGGAAGAACAGTTCCACGTTGTGCTCGCGCTCCAGCGATTGCACCTGCGTGGTCAGGGTGGGCTGGCTCACGCCCAGCGCCCGGGCGGCCGCCGAGAAGCCGCGATGACGGGCGACGGCCAGGAAGGCGCGCAATTGGGAAGGGGTCATCTATAGATCCAATCAATACCTTTATCGACTTTCGTGGATTATATCGATAACAGGGACGTCATAAAGGGACGTTAAGCTCTACCTCCAGTCGTGCGGCAGTCGCGGCGCAGCCGTTGGCCCTGCTCGAGCGCACACCTTCACCATCCCTCCAAGGAGAATCCATGTCCCCCGCCTCCGGCCACGGCCGCACCCTGCAAGCCGTCATCTTCGACTGGGCCGGCACGCTGGTCGACTTCGGCTCGCTGGCGCCGACGCAGATCTTCGTGGACGCCTTCCGGAGTTTCGGCATCGAACTCAGCCTGGCACAGGCACGCGGCCCCATGGGCCTGTCCAAGTGGCAGCACATCCGCCTGCTGCTGGACGATCCCGCGCTGGCGCTGCAATGGCGGCAACGCACCGGGCATGCGCCGACGGATGCCGATGTCGACGCCATCTATGCCCATTTCATGCCGATGCAGATCGCCAAGGTCGGCCAGTATTCGCAACCCATCGAGGGCGCCGCACAGGTACTGGCCTGGCTGCGCGGGCAGGGCCTGAAGATCGGTTCCTGCTCCGGCTATCCGCGCCAGGTGCTGGATGTGCTGCTGCCGATGGCGGCCGACCAGGGCATCCGCGCGGACCACGTGGTCGCGGGCGACGAGCTGCAAGCCGGTGGCAGGCCTGGTCCCTACATGGCCCTGGCCAATATGCTGGCACTGAAGATCGATGACGTGGCCGGCTGCATCAAGGTCGACGATACGGTACCGGGCATCGAGGAAGGCATCCGCGCCGGTATGTGGAGCGTGGGCGTCACGCTGTCGGGCAATGAAGTCGGCCTGACCCGCGCAGAACTGGACGCACTGCCCGCCACAGAGGTCGCCCGGCTGAAGGAGCAGGCCCAGCACCGCCTGCGCGCGGCCGGGGCGCACTACGTGATCGATTCGGTGGCCAATCTGCCCGAGGTCGTTGCCCATGTGCGTGCTCGCCTGGCCATCGGTGAGCGTCCTTGAACGCTGGCCGCAGGGCAATCTGAAGCGGCTTCCCGGTCGTTGACCAAGAGGCCGCCTGCCGGGGCGCTGACCTCGCCTTGAACCACCAGAACTCAGGCGCGCCGGGTGCGGGCCTTGGCAGGCTTGGCGGAGGCCGTGGTTTTCTTCGGAGCCGGCGATGACCTGGCCACCGTGGTGGCTTTGCCAGGCGCACGCTTGCGCGCAGTCGTCTCCACCGGCGCCGGCGCATCGCCGTCTTCGCCGATGGCCGTGGTGAGCTTGCGGGCCAGTGCAATCACGCGATCGGGATTCACATCGAGCGTGCCGATGAGCAGTTCGATGATCTCCGAGCGCGGATTGGCCAGCGTCGGTTCGATCATCATCACCGCTGCCGCCAGGGCCAGCGCACGCTCGCGGCTGGCGGCGTCGGGCAGCATCTGGCCCAGCGCATTGAGCGCCTCCACCGGCGCCACGGCGGTAATGCGCGCCTGCTCCTTCAACAGTTGCACCCAGTTGGTCTGCCTGGACACACTCGCATGCATGTTCGGCAGTTGCGCCAGCAAGCGTGCCAGGCGCAGGCTGCGCCGTTCGAATGCACCGATGGACACCATGCCGGCGATGACGATGCGGCACACCGCCTCGGCAAAGCCACCCTCGGCAATCTGATCGATCACGATGTCGCGGTACCGCCCCAGCTCCTGCTGCGCCCAGCGCTGCGCCAGCTCGGCATCCGGCTCGCGCGGCGGCAGCCAGGCGCCCAGGCCGGTGGGGCCGAACAGCTGGCGCGTCATGCGCACCGTGCGGGCGTCGCGCCGGTCGCGCCAGGCATTGAGTTCGTCAGTGATCTTCTGCGCCATGCGGCGCTCGTATTGCTTCAGCGGATGCTCGGGATCGAGCTGCACCCGATGCGCGCGCGCACTGGCCGCCTGCTGGCGGATGAAGGCCGCTGCCGGATGCGTATCCGAGAACAGTTGCCGCTGCATACGCAGGGGATTCAGGCGCATCAGGGCATTGGCGCTCTCGCGGGTGGCGGCCATGCGCACCCAGGGCCGTATCCAGGTCTTGTACCACTGCGCATTGATCTGCGACCACTGGCTGATGGTCGAGAAAATCTGCTCTTCCTCGCGGCCTTCCGGATTGAGCTTGCGCAGGTCTTCCATGGTGCGGTGCTGGTAGTGCACCGTGTAGTCGCCCGGCTCCAGCGCATCCCAGCGCTGGGTCGCACGGCCATCCTTGCGCTCCAGCTTCATCTCGTAGAGGCCGGGCGGCAGGCTCTCGATCACGTCCAGCGAACTGACCAGCTGGTCATGCTCCTTCAGGGCCACCGAACCGCCCACGAAGATGCCCAGGTGCCCCACGCTCTCGTGCAGCACATAGATGATGGTGCGGCCGGCCGCTGCGATGGCGCGCTCGTCGCCCCATACATCGATGATCCAGTTCAGCGCCTGCGGCGGCGGCGTGATGTTGTCGCCCCAGGAGGCGAACACCACGATGGGCGCGGTGATGTCGCGCAGGTTCACCGCCCTGCCCTTGACCTCCAGCTCCCCACGCGCCAGCTTGTTGCCCACGAACAGGTTCTCGGTGATGGCCTCGATCTCGGCCCCGGTCATGCGAAAGAAGCCGCCCCACCAGCGTTCGAACTCTAGAAAACGCGGCGCCTCCTGATCGACCCCGGACCACAGGTTGTAGTACTTGCTCCAGAAGGTATTGGCCGGATTGAGTTTCTCGAAATTTTCCACCAGATAGGCACCGTCGAAACGGTCCGCCCCCAGGTCGGCCGCCAGCGAGGCCAGCCAGGTGCCGCCCAGGGTGGCACCGCTGTAGCGCATCGGATTGAGCGTGGAACTGCCGGCCCAGTAGGAGGCCGGCGCACCCACCATCATCAGCGGACCGAACAGCTCGGGGCGCACCGCATCCAGCGTCATCATGGCCCAGCCGGCCTGGCAGTTGCCGATCACCACCGGCTTGGCCGGGCATTGCGGATGGCGGCGGATCACTTCTTCCAGGAAGCTCGCCTCGGCATCCATGACCGTCACCAGCGTCTGCCCGTCCTCGGGCTCGGGGCGGAATGTGACGAAATAGACGGTGTGGCCGGCCTTCATCGCCATGCCCACTTCCGAGTCGAACTTGAACCCGCCGATGCCCGGCCCGTGCCCGGCGCGCGGATCGACCACCACCACCGGCCGCGCTCCCGGATCGACCGGCAGGCCCGGCGGTGGCTGCAGGCGCAACAGGGCGTAGTTGCAGGGTTGCGGCAGGTCGTGACCATCCAGCACCACTTCATGCTCAAACTTTAGCAGGGGCGGCGTGCCTTGCTCCAGATGTTCCAGGTAGTCGTTGCCACGGTCGAGCAGCGTGTCCAGGAAGAGGAAACTGCGCTGCACGCAGTCCTGCAGATATGCGGGCACATCCCCGAAAGGGGTCGTGGCCCGGGCCGGTTCGGCTTGATGCGCAGGTGGGGCCGCTACCGGTTTCTTGCGGTTCATCATGACTGCACTCCAGAGCAAGGGATAGCCTCATGATACGGACAAAGAGGGCGGCAAATCGGCCGATCTCTGCGACAATGAAGCCGCAATTCGCGGTATTGGCCTTGACATGCAACACAAACATTGCACGGAGGAATGTCCATGGAGCTGAAAAGCCTGGTAGACCAGCCCGGCAAATTGCCGACCGTTCCCAAGGTGGTCCAGCAACTGATCGCCAGTTTCAATGCCGAGGATGTCTCCTCGCACGAGATCGCCCAACAGATCGCCGCCGACCCGGCACTGACCGCCAAGGTGCTGCGGCTGGCGAACTCGGCTTTCTTTCACGTCTCCCGTACCATCGGTACGGTCGACGATGCGCTGCGCATGCTGGGCTTCATCATGGTGCGCAACCTGGTGCTGGGCAATGGCATGGTGGCCGCCTTCAAGAACACCCCTGGCATGGACCTGCACCAGTTCTGGCGGCACACCCTCTACTCTGCTGCAGCGGCGCGCTGGCTGGCCATGCACGCAGGCAGCACCGGTGAAGACAATGGCGATGCCATCTTCACGGTCGGCATGATGCATGGGATTGGTCAGTTGCAGTTGCATGCCGTCGCCGCGGCCGCCGTAGCGCCGCTGGACAAGCAGAGCAATGTCCTGGACGCCGATCGCGCCGAGCGCGAGAAAGCAGCCTGGGGCTTTCACCATGCCGATGTCTCGGCAGAGCTGGCCAGCCTCTGGCACTTCCCGGATACGCTGGTGAGCGCCTTGCGCTGCGTGCCTGATCCACTGGCCGCCGGACGGCTGGATCGCGCCGCCGCCTGGGTGCATCTGGGCGCCTGGGCTGCGCGCGTGACCGTGCTGTCGCTGGATGATGAGACAGCGCGCGCCAGCTATCCCGCCGCGCTCGGCAAGAAACTGAGTGTGGACCCGGCCTGGATGCCGCTGCTGGTCAAGCACGATCCGGACAAGGCCGGCCGCGCCATGCCCTCGCTGGGAGAGCTGGCGGCCGGCCTCGATGCGATGCTCGAATAAGGAGAACGGATGGAGACTTTCATCAACCTGGTGCTGGGCTTCCTGCGCTATCTGGCATTCAATGCTGTTTTCTACGTCATCGGCTGCGGCCTGCTCAAGCTGCTCACGCTGGGCCGCTATCCCCGCTGGCTGCCGCTGCGCGCCGGCCACTGGCGCCAGCAGGCCCAGGATGCCGATCTGGTGGCGCTGTTCGGCTTGCTGACCAGCGTGGGATTGCTGGTCCTGGGCCTGTACCTTTTCAGCTGATCCTGCCCCTCGTGCATCAGGTCGCGCAAATGCTGCAACTATGTCCCTTGCAGTTGTGCAGCACGCTGCTGCGACCAGCCCCCGCATGCGTTCCCGGTCCGGTCGCGCCCTGCCCGGCCAGTTGCTCGGCGCCGTTGCGCGGCTGCCAGCGATACTTGACCTGCAAGCCCACATGACCGCCCGTGGGCATGGGCGAAGCCGCGGTCTCCTGCTTGCAGTAAGGACAGGTGGTCTGCCCGTGCAGGCCCTGCAGGGGAATGAGCCGTTCGAAGATGCCTTCGCAATGGCTGCAGCGGATGTCGTACAAAGGCATGTTGTCCTCCTCAAGAATCTGCGACAAAAAAGCCGGCCAGGCCTGCGCCCGGCCGGCAACACACACGTCACTACGAACTGCGATCAGCCCTGGGCCTTGCGTCCCCAGTAGGACTTGTCATTGAGCATGCCCTTGGGCGTGATGTCCTGATCGAAGATCGAGGTCGGCAAAGCCACCGTGCAAGCGCAGTTGGGAATATCGACGATGCCGCCGATGCGCCCTTCCACCGGTGCGGCGGTCAGCAGCATGTAGGCCTGGCTGCCGGTGTAGCCGAAGTGGGTCAGGTAATCGATGGCCTTCAGGCAGGCCTGGCGATAGGCCACGGTGGCATCGAGGTAGTAGTTCACGCCGTTTTCCACACTGATGCCCTCGAAGGTCAGCCACTGCTCGTAATGCGGCTTGACGATGCTGGGCATGAAGATGGGCGAGGTGATGTTGTACTTGGCCATGCCGCCCTTGATGAGGTCGAAGCCGACGTGACTCACGCCATCCATCTCGATGGCGCCGCAGAAACCGATCTCGCCATCGCCCTGCGAGAAGTGCAGGTCGCCCATCGAGAAACCCGCCCCCTTCACATACACCGGGAAAAAGATGCGGGTGCCCGCCGACAGATCCTTGATGTCGGTATTGCCGCCATGCTCGCGCGGCGGCACGGTGCGGGCGGCGACCTTGGCCATCTCGTCGAACTTGGCACCGGTCAATCCGCGCAGCACCGCAGTGCTGGGGTTGGGCGGCTGCGCCAGGCCCTTGGCGGCCAGCGGCGCTTCGCGGCGGTTCCACTCGGCCAGCAGGTCATGCGAGGGCAGGCAACCCATCAGACCCGGGTGGGTCAGGCCGGCGATGCGCACGCCTGGGATGTGGCGCGAGGTGGCATACAAGCCCTTCAGGTCCCAGATGGCCTTGTCGGCCTCGGGGAAGTAATCAGCCAGGAAGCCGCCACCGTTTTCCTTGGCAAAGACGCCGGAAAAACCGACCGGGGTCACCGGCTTGATATCGAGCAGGTCGATCACCAGCAGGTCGCCCGGCTCGGCGCCTTCGACGTGGAAGGGACCGGTCAGCGGATGGGCGCGGGTCAGGTCGACGTTCTTGACGTCGGAGACGTCATCGGTGTCCTGGATCTGCGCATCGAGGAAGTCAAGCGACTCGATCAGGATGGATTCGCCCGGCTTGACGGAAGCCAGGAACGGCAGGTCCGGATGCCAGCGGTTGTGGCCCAGTTCAGCCTGCTCTGCCAGCGGGACGCCGGGCTTGATCTTGAAGTGTTGCATGCGATCTCCTTGGTGGTGGGTATGTGATGAGGCCTTGCGCCCTGGGCCTCAGGCTGCCGGCTCGATGGGAATCCCCGGCATCGGGCATTCGGGCGTACCGGCACTGTTGCGCGTCAATGCCTCTACCTGGGCGCGCGCAGCCTGCGGGTCATTGACCCAGGTGCGATAGAAGTCGAAAGGACACTCGGCCACGCCCGCCGGCGATTCGCCCGAATTGATCCTGCCGGTGTAGCCGCGATGCAGCAACTTGTAGAGATGGTTCTGCGACTGCCAGTTGCGGCGCGCATCGCGGATGGCCGAGACCGACAGCTCGGCATACTGGATGCCCATTTCCTCGGTGCCGCATTCGCCCAGCGTGCGGCCGTCGAAGCCGACGATGGCCGAATGGCCGAAGTAGGAATAGACGCCATCGAACCCGGAGGCATTGGCCACGGCCACATACAGGTTGTTCATCCAGGCCATGGCCTTGGAGACCATGATCTGCTGTTCCTTGGCCGGATACATGTAGCCCTGGCAGCGCACCACCAGTTCCGCGCCCTTCATGGCGCAATCACGCCAGATCTCGGGATAGTTGCCGTCATCGCAGATGATGAGGCTGATCTTCAGACCCTTGGGACCGTCGCAGACATAGGTGGTATCGCCCGGATACCAGCCCTCGATGGGCGTCCACGGCATGATCTTGCGATACTTCTGCACGATCTCGCCCTGGTCGTTGATGAGGATGAGCGTGTTGTAAGGCACCTTGCGCGGATGCTCTTCATGGCGCTCGCCGGTCAGCGAAAACACGCCCCACACACCCGCAATGCGGCAGGCTTCGGAAAAGATGGCGGTCTCGTCACCGGGGATGGTGGCGGCGGTCTCGAACATCTCTTCACGGTCATACATGATGCCGTGGGTGGAATACTCCGGGAACACCACCAGGTCCAGTCCCGGCAGTCCCTGCTTCATGCCGACCAGCATGGCGGCGATCTTGCGTGCGTTCTCCAGCACCTCGCCGCGTGTATGCAGGCGCGGCATCTTGTAGTTCACCACGGCCACGCCTACGGCGTCGCGGCTACTTGAAATGTCTCCATGTCGCATGGGCTTGCTCCTCTGAAAAGACGGTCAGATCAGACCGACAGGTACTTGCTGATGGTGGGCGCATCGACGTTCTCGCGCGTGTCTTCATAGACGAAGCGGCCCTTGTCGATGACCAGGAAGCGATCGGCAATCTCCAGCGTGAAGCTCAGCACCTGCTCCGACACTACGATGGTGAGCGCGCGGATCTTGCGGATTTCCTTCAGGCTCCTGGCGATGTCCTTGATGATGGAAGGCTGGATGCCTTCGGTCGGCTCATCCAGCAGCAGCACCCGCGGATTGGTCGCCAGCGCGCGCGCAATGGCCAGTTGCTGCTGCTGGCCGCCGGAGAGATTGCCGCCCTTGCGGGTGCGCATGTCGTAGAGCACCGGGAACAGCGAATACAGTTCATCGGGCACCTTGCCCCTGGCCGAGGCGGGCAGGCCGGTCTGGATGTTTTCCAGCACCGTCATGTGCGAGAAGATCATGCGTCCCTGCGGCACGTAGGCCACGCCGCGCTCGACGCGCTGGTGGCTTTCCAGACCACCGAGTTCCACGCCATCGATGCTGATGCTGCCGCCGCGCAGCGGCAGGATGCCCATCAGGGTCTTGAACAGCGTGGTCTTGCCCATGCCGTTGCGGCCCATGACGGCGACGATTTCTTCCTTGGCCACCGACAGATCGACGTCGTGGATGACCTTGCTCTGGCCGTAGCCGGAAGCGAGTTGCGAGACTTTGAACATGGCAGGCTCCGAGGGTGATGGGCGTTCAGTGACCGAGATAGACATCGATCACCTTGGGATCGGACTGCACCTTCTCCATGCTGCCTTCGGCCAGGATTTTTCCCTGGTGCAGCACGGTGACCTTGTGCGCGATGCTCTTGACGAAATCCATGTCGTGCTCGATCACCACCACCGAACGGCCCTGGCTGATGCGGCCCAGCAGCTCGGCGGTCTTTTCGCGTTCGGACACGCTCATGCCGGCCACCGGTTCATCCAGCATCAGCAGCTCAGGCTCCTGCATCAGCAACATGCCGATTTCCAGCCACTGCTTCTGGCCGTGCGAGAGCAGGTCGGCTTGCGTATGCAGTTGTTCGTCCAGGAAAATTTCGGCGGCCACCGCTTCCACACGCGCCACCACATCCGGCGAACGCTTGAAGGTCAGTGCGCCGAACACCTTGCGGCCGCGCGGGAAAGACATCTCCAGGTTCTCGAACACGGAGAGGTTTTCGTAGATGGAGGGCGTCTGGAACTTGCGCCCTACCCCGACCCGCACGATGGCGTGCTCGCTCATCCTGGTCAGTTCGTGGTTGTTGAACTTGATGCTGCCGGAGGTGGCGCGGGTCTTGCCGCAGATCAGATCCAGCACCGTGGTCTTGCCCGCACCGTTGGGACCGATCACCACGCGCACCTCATTGCGCTGCACGTAGAGATTGAGCTTGTCGACCGCCTTGAATCCGTCGAACGAGACGGTCAGGTCTTCGATGGCCAGGACCGGGTGGGCATCCGATTCGAAACCGATGGGGTTCTCGCTCATTTGCTGGCCTCCAGGGTCGCGCCGGGCTCGACGCCATCGCGCTTGGGTTCAGGGGTGGATGGTCGGGACGCCGGCTTGGCGGCTTGCGCAACAACGGGCGCGGCCGGTGGGGATTCACCGCGCATCCTGGCCATCAGGCGCTTGCCCTGGGTCTGCCAGAGACCGGCCAGGCCATTGGGGAAATACATCACCACTGCGATGAAGAGACCGCCCATCAGGAACAGCCACAGTTCGGGGAAGGTTTCCGAGAAATACGTCTTGCCGAAGTTCACCAGCAGCGTTCCATACACCGCACCCAAGAGCGACATGCGGCCACCCACTGCAGCAAAGATCACCATTTCGATGGACGGCACGATCCCCACGAAGGACGGCGACATGAAACCCACCTGCAGCGTGAACATGGCCCCGCCGATGGCCGAGAACATGGCCGCCGCGCAGAAGACGAAGACCTTGAAGCTGGCCACGTCATAGCCCGAGAAGCGCACCCGTTCTTCCTTGTCGCGCATGGCCACCAGCAACCGGCCCAGCTTGGAACCCAGCACATAGCGGCCGAACAGGATGCAGCCAAACAGCAGACCGGCATTGACGAAGTACAAGACCAGCTTGGCGTGGTCGGTGCGGATATCCCAGCCCATCAGGGTCTTCAGGTCAGTGATGCCGTTCACACCGCCGGTCAGGCCCTGCTGCCCGATGATGAGGATGGACAGGATCGCGGCGATGGCCTGCGTGACGATGGAGAAATACACGTCGCCCACGCGCCGCTTGAACATCGCCAGCCCGATCAGCATGGCCAGCAGGGTCGGCACCACCAGCACCGCAAGGATCGTGAAAGTAAAACTGTGGAACGGCTCCCACATGGCCGGCAAGGCGGTGAGCTGGTTCCAGTCCATGAAGTCGGGAATGCCGGGCGTGGACTGGATCTTGGTGCTGATGGGATCAGAGGCTTCGAGCTTGAGGAACATCGCCATGCAATAGCCACCCAGGCCGAAGAACACGCCCTGCCCCAGGCTCAGGATGCCGCCGTAACCCCAGCACAGCACCAGACCCACGGCGACGAAGGCATAGGACAGGTACTTGCCCACCAGATTGAGGCGGAACATGTCCAGCGTCAGCGGAAACACCACCAGCAGCAGCGCCGCCATCACCAGCAGGCCGAGCGCACCGGAGCGCCCGCCCAACAGTTTTTCATAGGCTGCATTCATCATCGGACCTCGCACGTATTGTTTGATCTGTAGGAAGCGGCCATCACTTGCGCACCTTCACCGAGAACAGCCCTTGCGGACGCAGCATCAGGATCACGATCACCGCCGACAAGGTAAGCACCTTGGCCATGGAACCGGTCAGGAAGAACTCCGCCGTGGATTGGGTCTGGGCAATCGAGAAGGCCGAGGCGATGGTGCCGATCAGGCTTTGCGCGCCACCGAAGACCACCACCAGGAAGGTATCGACGATGTAGAGCGATCCGCTGGTCGGGCCGGTGGAACCGATGGTGGTGAAGGCCGCACCGGCCACGCCGGCCACACCGCAACCCAGCGCGAAAGTGGTACGGTCCACCTTGCGGGTATTGATGCCCACCGCCCCGCTCATGACCCGGTTCTGCATCGTGGCACGTACCTGCAAGCCCCAACGCGAACGGAACAGCAGCACGAAGATGGCACCGGTCAGCAAGACCGTCAGGCCCATCATGAAGAGACCGTTCAACGGGATGTCGATGGCGTCGGTAGGTTTGAAGGAACCCATCAGCCAGTCCGGCAAGGTGGCGCTGACTTCCTTGGCGCCGAAGATGGAACGGAAGGTCTGCTGCATCGCCAGCGACAGGCCCCAGGTCGCCAGCAGCGTATCGAGCGGACGCTTGTAGAGGCGGCTGATGAGCAGCAGCTCGGTCAGGTAGCCCACGCCATACGCCACCGCAAAGGACAGCACGATGGCCGCGAAGAAATAGAACGGCTGCAGGGCCGGTGCATAGGTGGTGGTCAGGTGCGACAGCAGGTAGGTGATGTAGGCACCGATGGTGAGGAATTCACCGTGGGCCATGTTGATCACCCCCATCTGCCCGAAGATGATAGCCAGGCCCAGCGCCATGAGCAGCAGCACGCAAAACACCGAGAGGCCATTGAAGCCCTGCATGGCGAAGATGGCGCCGAATTCGGATAGAGAAAACATGTTGACTCCCGACGGGGCAGAGTTGGAGAGAAGAAGGAGCGGCAGCGCCCGCATGTCACAACAGACGCCACCGCTTTGCTGCACGAAGAATCATGCAAGCCACGACCGCTTGGACTGACATCGCGAAATCACACGCCTGCCGTTCGGACTGAGTAGCGGCACCAGCCGCGTATCGAAGACGAGAGAATGACCTGCTCCTTCATCAAGCTCAGGAACGCCTTCGATACGGCCCTGCGGACCTGCTCAGGACGACCGGGATGCGACGATTCCGCCCAGTTGCCGGACCGCCTTACTGGTAGCCCTTGGGGAAGGGATTCGGCTCGATCAGCTCGGACTCGTAGACCACCTTGAACTGGCCATCCTTCTGGGCTTCACCGATGCGGGTCTTGCTCCACAGGTGATGGTTTTCGTGGACCTTGACGTAGCCTTCCGGTGCGGTCTTGAGTTCGATGCCGGGCGAAGCGGCCACCACCTTGTCGACGTCGAAGCTGCCGGCCTTTTCCACCGCAGCCTTCCACAGCCAGGGGCCGAGGTAGGCTGCCTGGGTGACGTCACCGATGACCGAATTGGCACCGAACTTGGCCTTGAACTCGGCCACGAATCTCTTGTTGTTGGGGTTGTCCAGGCTCTGGAAATACTTCATTGAGGCGAAGAACCCTTCCACGTTCTCGCCGCCGATGCCCAGCATTTCATCCTCGGTCACCGAGATGGTCAGCAGGTTCTGGGTCTTGGCGGTCACGCCGGCGGCCTTCAACTGCTTGTAGAAGGCCACGTTGGAGCCGCCCACCACGTCGGCAAAGATCACGTCCGGCTTCTTGAGCTTGATCTTGTTGATGAGCGAACCGAACTGGGTATTGCCCAGCGGGTAGTACTCCTCGCCCACCACCGAACCCTTGAGCACGTTTTCGATGTGCTTGCGGGCGATCTTGTTGGAGGTGCGCGGCCAGATGTAGTCCGAGCCGACCAGGAAGAAGGTCTTGGCCTTCTTTTCCTTGGCCACCCAGTTCAGGCCCGCCAGCACCTGTTGCGTCGCCTCCTGCCCGGTATAGAACACGTTCTTGGATTGCTCCAGACCTTCGTAGAAGGTCGGGTAGTACAGCAGGCCGTTGTCCTTCTCGAACACCGGCAGCACCGCCTTGCGCGAAGCCGAGGTCCAGCAGCCGAAGACGGCTGCCACGCGGTCGTTCTCCAACAGCTTCTTGGCCTTCTCGGCGAAGGTCGGCCAGTCGCTGGCACCGTCTTCCTGAATGATCTTGATCTTGCGGCCGAGGATGCCGCCCATCGCATTGATCTGGTCGATGGCCAGGCGTTCAGCCTGGATCGAACCGGTCTCGCTGATGGCCATCGTGCCCGTGGCCGAGTGCAGCTGGCCCACCGTGACTTCGGTATCGGTGATGGCCAGCTTGGTGGTATTGACCTTGGCGGTCGGATACTGCTGGGCCGAGGCCATGCCCGGCAGGGCCGCTGCTGCCGCACCGGCAGCCAGGCCCATCAGGATCTTGCGGCGCGGGAACGAGGGAGGATTGGAAGACGAGGAATGCGACATGCGGTACTCCTTTCGGGCGTTGTTGTTGGATTCGGTCTGGGCCATCGTGGCGTCATGCAAGCGATGAAACGAAGGCCGCGGCGAGGTACTACCCGCAAGGTGAGAGAGATGCGCACCGCACCTGCCGTCTGCCCTTCGTTCTGGGACGCAGAATAGGTTCGCCGGTGCAGCGCAACAATACGTTGTTTGACGTAAGCCCTCTGCTGGTGCGGGATACCGGCCTGCACAGCTTTCGCCCACGGCCTGCCTGCTGTTGGTGCGCACTGCCGGCGCACGGCGTCGGGATGCAGCGACGGCGCTTGCAAAGGCCGCTACGTTTTGGTGAATTCTCATGCGATGCCATGCGGCATCTACGTCATTTGACGTATGCCCTCCCGCTGCGAATGGTTTGAAAATTGCTTGACCATAAACACGAGCAGCGCAGAGCGTGTGCGCCGCAACGAGCCTGACAAGGCACTGACGACAACGACCCTTCGGATCCCTGACCTCACCAAGAGCCAACGTGACCCTTCCCGCCACACAACGCATCGTCAAGGTCCGGCGCGACTACAACACCTGGGTCGCCAACGAGACCCTGGAAGACTACGCGCTGCGCTATACGCCGCTGTCCTTCCGCCGCTGGTCCGAATTCCGCCTGGCCAACACGGCCCTGGGCGCGACCTCCTTCCTGGCGCTGGAAGCCATCAGCGGTGCCATCACTCTGAGCTACGGCTTCACCAATGCCTTCTGGGCCATCGTGTGCGTGATGGTCTTGTTCTTCGCCACCGGCCTGCCCATCAGCTACTACGCCGCCCGCTACGGCGTGGACATGGACCTGCTCACGCGCGGCGCCGGCTTCGGCTACATCGGCTCGACCATTACCTCGCTGATCTATGCCAGCTTCACCTTCATCTTCTTCGCGCTGGAAGCGGCCATCATGGCGCAAGCCATCGAGATCTATTTCGGCCTGCCGCTGGTGTATGGCTACGTGCTCTGTTCGCTCATCATCATTCCCATGGTGGCTTACGGCATCACCCTCATCAACCGACTGCAGATGTGGACCCAGCCACTGTGGCTGGTGCTGCTGGTGCTGCCCTATGCCTGCGTGCTGTACAAGGAACCGGAAGCGCTGTCCAACCTGGTGAGCTTTGCCGGCCGGGCCGAGGAAGGCAGCTCCTTCAATCTCACGCTCTTCGGCGCGGCGGCCACTGTGGCCTTCTCGCTGATCGCACAAGTGGGCGAACAGGTCGACTTCCTGCGCTTTTTGCCGCAGAAGACCGCCGCCAATCGCGGCCGCTGGTGGAGCGCACTGTTGCTGGCCGGCCCCGGCTGGATCCTGCTGGGCGGCGCCAAGATGCTGGGCGGCACGCTGCTGGCCTTTCTCGCCATCCAGCATGAGGTGCCGATGGCGCGCGCCGTGGAGCCGACGCAGATGTACCTGATCGGCTACCAGTACGTGTTCGGCAATCCGGCCTTCGCACTGGGGGCGGTGGTGCTGTTCGTGGTGGTCTCGCAGATCAAGATCAACGTCACCAATGCCTATGCCGGTTCGCTGGCCTGGTCCAATTTCTTTGCGCGCCTCACGCACAGCCATCCGGGCCGGGTAGTGTGGCTGGTCTTCAATGTGCTGATTGCCGTGCTGCTGATGGAACTGGGCGTCTTCAATGCGCTGGAACACGTGCTGGCGCTCTACAGTCTGGTGGCCATTTCATGGATCGGCGCGGTGGTGGCCGATCTGGTCATCAACAAGCCGCTGCGCCTGAGCCCGGCGCACATCGAATTCAAGCGCGCCCACCTGTATGACGTGAACCCGGTCGGAGTGGGCTCGATGGCCATCGCCACCCTGCTCTCCACGCTGGCCATGTCAGGCGTGATGGGCAAGACGATCGCAGCGATGGCCCCCTTCATCGCATTGGGCACGGCGCTGGTGACGGCGCCCCTGATCGCGCTGGCCACCGGCAGCCGCTACTACATCGCCCGCCGCGATACGCTGTCCGAACAGAACTATCGGCCTGTCACCCCCGGCCAGGCGCATCCGGTACTGGACTGCGTGATCTGCGGCAATGCCTTTGAAACGCCGGACATGGCGCACTGTCCGGCCTACCAGGGTGCCATCTGTTCGCTGTGCTGTTCGCTGGATGCGCGCTGCAAGGACCGTTGCAAGACACCGCGCGCAAGGCTGCCCAATCAGATCCTGCACACCCTGCGCCAGCTGATCCCGGCGCGCTTTGCGGTCAAGCTCAATACCCGCCTCGGGCATTACCTGAGCGTGTTCGGCCTGCTGGCGGGTGGCCTGGCGATTGTGTTGTGGATGCTGTATTTCCAGCAGATGGCCGATCTCTCCGGACTGACGCTCTCGGCCCCCGACTCGCTGCGGGGCGTCTTCATCAAGCTGTTCTGTCTTTTGCTGGTGGTGGTGGGCGTCGGTGCCTGGTGGCTGGTGCTGACCAACGAAAGCCGCGCCGTGGCCCAGGAGGAATCGGAACGCCAGACCAATCTGTTGCTACAGGAAATCGAAGCCCACAAGCAGACCGACGCCGAACTGCAGCGCGCCAAGGAAGCGGCCGAATCCGCCAACCTGGCCAAGAGCCGTTTCGTGGCCGGCATGAGCCATGAATTGCGCACGCCCTTGAACAGCATCCTCGGCTACGCGCAGATCCTGCACGTAGACGCCACCATTCCACCGGCCCGCAAGGAAGCCATCGCCATCATCCGTCGCAGCGGCGAACACCTGCTGAGCCTGATCGACGGCCTGCTCGACATCGCCAAGATCGAAGCCGGCAAGATGCGCCTGGCCTCCGACGAACTGGCGCTGGAAGCCTTCCTGGAACAGATCGTCGGCATGTTCGCGCCGCAGGCCGAACAGAAGGGATTGCAGTTCCGTTTCGAGAAGAGCGGCCGCCTGCCACAGATCGTGCACGCCGACCAGAAGCGGCTGCGCCAGATCCTCATCAACCTGCTGGGCAATGCGGTGAAATTCACCGACCACGGCGGCGTCACGCTCAAGCTGCGCTATGCGCGCGAGATCGCGTATTTCGATGTGATCGACACCGGCATCGGCATTGCCGACGAGGACCTGGAACGCATCTTCCTGCCCTTCGAGCGCAGCAGTGCGGCCAATCTGCGCGAAGATATCGGCACCGGGCTGGGCCTGGCCATCAGCCGCATGCTGGTGCACATCATGGGCGGCGAACTGAGCGTGCAGAGCCGGGTCGGCCAGGGCAGCAGCTTCCATTTGAAGATCTACCTGCCCGAGGTCCACGTACCGCGTCCACGGCTCAAGCTCGAAGACCAGATGTCCGGTTACACCGGTCCCTCGCGCCACATCCTGATCGTGGATGACCAGGCTTCGCAACGGCGCCTGCTCAAGGACATGCTCATTCCCCTGGGATTTGCGGTGAGCGAAGCCGACAGCGGCCTGGCCTGCATGGAGCGGCTGGGACAGCAGGTACCGGATCTGCTCTTGCTGGACATCGCCATGCCGCAGATGGATGGCTGGAGCGTGGCGCGCGCCATCCGTGCGCGCGGGCTCACGCAACTGCCCATCCTGCTGGTCTCGGCCAATGCCTTCGAGAATCTGCATGAGCGCAACGAACCGCCGCTGGTGAACGACTTCGTGGTCAAGCCGGTGTCGTACAACGAATTGCTGCTCAAGATCAGGCAGCATCTGCAACTGGATTGGGTGGCGACGGCCGAACCCGCTGCACAAGCGGCCATGGTACAGACGCCCTCCACTCCAGCAGCACAACCTCTGATGCTGGTGCCCGCGCAAGACAAGCTGGCCACCCTGCTGGAACTGGGCAGCATCGGCTATGCCAAGGAAATCCTGCGCCAGCTCGACGCCATGGAGCGCCAGCACCCCGCTTACCTGCCCTTCACCACCGAGCTGCGGCAACTGGTCAAGCAATTCCGATTGAATGAATACGTCACCCGCATCAAGGAGCTGATCCGACATGATCTCAACGACGTTCGATAGACACGTGGTGCTGATCGTCGATGACATGCCCGACAACCTGGCCATGTTGTCCGACGCGCTCGATGAGAGCGGCCATATCGTGCTGGTTGCCACCGATGGACTGGCGGCGCTGGAGCGGCTGGACCACATCACGCCCGACCTGATCCTGCTGGACGCCATGATGCCCGGCATCGACGGCTTCGAGACCTGTCGCCGCATCAAGCAGGTCAAGCGCGTGACGCATGTGCCGGTGGTGTTCATGACGGGCTTGTCGGAGACCGAGCACGTGGTCCGCGGCTTCGAGGTCGGCGGCATCGACTACGTGACCAAACCGATCCGTCCGCAGGAGGTGGTGGCGCGCATCGGTGCTCACATTCGCACCGCGCGCATGATGACGCAAACACGCGGCGTGCTGGAACATGCCGCCCATGCGGTGATCGTGCTGGGCGGCAATGGCCTGCCGATGTGGCAGACCAGCAAGGCCTCGCAATGGCTGGAAAAATATTACGGCCCGGCCGCACCCACCAGCCACAAGCTGCCCGCGCCCTTGCAGGTCTGGCTCAACGAACAGCTGGTACGCCAGCGTCAGGGCGAGAGCCTGGACCATGTGCCGCCGCTGATCGTGCGGCACCAGCAGGATGCCCTGCACATCACCCTGTCCGGCCCCGGCCAGGGCCATGGCGTGAGCCTGGTGCTGGAAGAAAAGACCGCGAGCGCCGCCCTGCGTAGCGACGAAGGCATGAGCCTGCCGCCCACGCTGGAAAGCTGCCGCCTGACCCCGCGCGAAAGCGACGTGCTGCTGTGGCTGGGCAAGGGCAAGACCAACCGCGACATCGCCGAGATCCTCGGCATGAGCCCGCGCACGGTCAACAAGCATCTGGAACACATCTTCGTGAAGCTGGGCGTGGAGACGCGCTCGGCGGCAGCGGTGCTGGCCAGCGCAATGGCGAACGCACCGGCCAGCGGCAGCCAGTTGCTGCAATAACGCAGCTCTGCGGCGGGTGCAGGTACAGGGTGGCACCCTGGCCGCCCTGCCATCAATTGGCCGGTTTCTTGGCCGGTTTCTTGTCGGTCTGATGGACTGCGGGCGATGCCTCAGCTTCATCGGCATGCCACCCGCCGCCCAGGGCGACGATCAGCTGCACGCTGGTAGTCAGCTGCGTACCCTTGAGTTCCCACAGGCTTTGCTGGGCGGAGAGGCTGGTGGCCTCGGTGGTGGCCACGTCCAGATAATTGATCTTGCCCGCCTCGTATTGATCGCGCGTGACCCGGGCCGAGACGATGGCGGCATCCGTGGCGGCCTGCTGGGCCTGCATTTCGGATTCCATGATGCGCATCTTGGCCAGATAGTCTTCCACCTGCCCCAGGGCTGTCAGCACCGTCTGGCGATAACTGGCCACCGCCGCATCGTAGCTGGCGCGGGCCTGTTCGACCTGGGCTTTGATGGAGCCGCCATCAAAGAGCGTCTGGCTGAACGAGGGACCGAGCGACCAGAAGCGATACGGCGCCGTAAAGAGCTTGCTGGCGCTGCTGTTCTGGAAGCCGGCACTGGCCGAGAGCGTCAGGTCCGGATAATAGGCCGCGATGGCCACCCCGATGGCCGCATTGGCCTTGGCCATGCTGCGTTCGGAGGACGCGATGTCCGGGCGTCGCTCCAGCAGCGTGGAGGCCAGCCCCACCGGCGTGACCGGCACCTGCATCTGGCCGCCGATGACGGCAGGCAGCGAAAACGCCGCCGGCGCCTTGCCCAGCAGGATCGCGATGGCGTGCTCGTACTGCGCACGCTGCCAGGCCAGGTCATGCATGGAGGCCTTGGCCGACTCCAGCTGGTTGCGCGCCTGCGCCACGTCCGCGCGGGACGACTGGGCCTCGGCATACTGGTTCTCGACGATGCTGGCATAGCGGGTGTAGGCCGCCACCGTTTTTTCATACAGGGCGATGCGCTCATCCAGAATGCGCAGCGCGAAATAATCCTGCGCCAGGCTGGACTGCGCGCTCAGCAATGCATTGGCCAGATCGGCCCGGCTGGCCTGGGCGCTGGCCACGTCTTCTTCGCGCGTGCGGCGCAGCTTGCCCCACAGGTCCAGCTCCCAGCTGAGGCTGCCCGAGGCCGAGACCTCATTGCTCACGCCGCTGCGGGTGGTGCTGCTGGTGCTGGTCTTGCTGCCCGTGGTGCCGGAAGCATTGCCGCTGCGCGTGCCGCTGGCCGTGGCCGTGACGGTGGGATAGAAGCTGGCATCGGCCTGGCGCACCACCGCCTGAGCCTGCGCATACTGGGCCGCGTATTGCGCCACGTTCTGGTTGGAAATCTCGACCTGGCGCATCAGGGCATCGAGCTGTTCATCCCCGAAGGCTTGCCACCAGGCGCTGCGCGGCTGGTCGTCGGACGGTGCCGCCTGTTTCCAGCCGGCTGCCTCCTTGTAGGCGATGGGCATATCCACGCCGGGACGATGATAGTCCGGACCCACGGCGCAACCGGCCAGCAGCGTGAGCAGGCAAGCCAGGGCCAGGGGACGCGGGCGCAGTGATGGAGTCAAAGAAGGCATAGTGATCAATTCTCGCTAGCAGGAACGGACGGACGCGGCCGGCGACGGCGCCAGAAGCGCTTGACCGCGCTGCCCAGGCGGTCCATGTAGACATAGACCACGGGCGTGGTATAGAGGGTCAGAAGCTGGCTCAGGGCCAGGCCTCCGCAGATGGTCAGACCCAGCGGACGGCGCAGCGCGGCGTCACCGCCGGTTTGCAGCACCATCGGCAAGGCCCCGAAGAGGGCTGCCAGGGTGGTCATCAGGATAGGACGCAGGCGCATGCGGCAGGCTTCCAAGATCGCGCGCTCCGGTGTCCAGTCGTGCTGTCGCTCGACGTGCAGAGCGAAGTCCACCATCAGGATGGCGTTCTTCTTGACGATGCCGATCAACAGCAGCACGCCGATCAATGCGATCACCGTAAATTGCGTGTTGGTCGCCAACAGCAGCAGCAAGGCCCCCACGCCGGCCGAGGGCAAGGTGGAGAGGATCGTGATGGGATGGATCCAGCTCTCGTAGAGCATCCCCAGCACGATATAGACCGCCAGCAGCGCCGCCAGGATCAGCCAGGGCATGGCGCTGGCCATGGCCACGAAGGCTTGCGCCGTGCCTTGCATGCCGCCATGGATGCTGCCGGGCAGGCCCAGGCTGATGACGGCCGCATCGATGGCCGCCTTGGCCTGTTGCAGCGAAACGCCATCGGCCAGGTTGAAGGCGATGGTGGTGGTGGCACTCTGGTTCTGGTGCGCCACCGCCAGCGGCGCACTGGCGCTTTGCAGGCGTGCGAAGGCCGACAGCGGCACGGCATTGCCGGCGCTGTTGAGCACGAACAACTGCTTGAGTACCTCGGGATCCTGGGTGTACTGGGGTGCCAGGCCAAGAATGGTGTAGTACTGGTTCAGCGCCTGATACTGCGTGGCGACCTGGCGCTGACTGAAGGCATTGTTGAGGAAGTCATCGATGTTCGTCATTTCCAGTCCCAGCCGGCGCGCCGCGATGCGGTCGATCACCAGCTTGACGGCCTGGCCGCCGCTTTGTGCATCGGTGTCCACGCTGGTCAGTTCCGGCAGCTTGCGCAGCACGGCATAGACTTTCGGCGACCACTCCCGCAGCGTCTCCAGCGAATCCGATTGCAGGCTGTACTGGTAGGTGGCATTGGCGCTGCGTCCGCCCATGCGCAGGTCCTGCCCGGCCATCAGGAACAGCGACGCGCCCGGCACGCCGCTGGCCTTGCGCGTGAGCCGGTTGGCGATTTCGGTGGCGGTGGATTTGCGCTGGCTGGCGTCCTTCAGGCTGACGAAGAAATTGGCCGTATTGCGCGAACCGAACGCCCCGCCTCCGGTGGAGGCCATGACCGAGGCCACGTCCGGGTCGCTCTGGATCAAGCGGCTGAAGGCCAGCAACTGCGGATGCACGGACTGGAAGGACGCGGCCTGATCAGCCCGCATCTGGCCCATCAGCATGCCGGTGTCCTGATCGGGGAAGAAGCCCTTTTGTACGGCGGTGAAGAGAAACAGATTCAATGCCACCGTCAGCACCAGGCTCAGCAAGGTCAGGCGCTTGTGGCGCATGACCCATTCCAGGCTGCGGGCATAGCCGTTTGATACGCCATCGAGGACACGCTCGATGGCGCGATAAAACACATTGGGCCGCACCGCCGCACCCGATGCATCGCGCTTGTGGGCGCGCAGCAGGCGCGAGCACAGCATCGGCGTCAAGGTCAGCGAAACGATCATCGACAGCACCAGCGACACCGACAGGGTGACGGCGAACTCGCGGAACAGGCGGCCCACGATGCTGCCCATGAGCAGGATGGGCAGGAACACGGCAATGAGCGAAGCCGTCATCGACAGCACCGTAAAGCCGACTTCCCTGCTGCCGTCCAGCGCCGCCTTTAGGGGCGGCGCGCCCTCCTCCAGATGGCGGCTGATGTTTTCCAGCACCACGATGGCATCGTCCACCACGAAGCCGGTGGCGATGATCAGTGCCATCAAGGACAGGGTATCGAGACTGTATCCAAGCAGATACATGGCCGCGCAGGTGCCGATGAGGGAGATAGGCAAGGCCACCGCCGGAATGAGCACCGCCCGTGCATTGCGCAGGAACAGGAAGACCACGGCAATGACCAGCAGCGTCGAGATCAGCAAGGTCAGCTCGGTTTCGTGCAGGGATCCGCGAATCGAGGGCGAGCGGTCCATCGCCAGGCTGAGTTGCACTTCCTTGGGCAGCATCTGCTGCAGGATCGGCAGCTGCGCCTTGATGGCGTCGATGGTGGCCAGCATGTTGGCGCCGGAGGAGCGCGTGATACCCATCATCACCGAAGGCGAATCGTTGAAGTAGCCTGCCACGTACTGGTCCTGCACCGAGTCATAGACCCGGGCCACGTCGGAGAGCTTGACTGCAGCGCCGTTCTGGTAGCTCACCACCAGGTTGGTGTAGTCGCTGGCCTTGGTCAGCTGGCCGTTGGCATCCACCCACCAGTGCATGCCCTCGCCTTGCAGTTCGCCCTTGGGCAGGTTGGTGGTCGCATTGGCCACGGCCTGGCGCACCGTATCCAGCGAAATCCCGTAGTGGCTCAACTGCTGCGGCTGCAATTCAATGCGCACCGCAGGCAAGGCGCTGCCCATGAGCGAGACCTGCCCTACCCCCTGCACCTGCGCAATGGTCTGCTGCAGTTTGCTGGAGGCCAGGTCGTAGAGTTTGCCCTTGTCCACCGTCTTGGAAGTCAGGGCCAGCAGCAGGATGGGCGCATCGGCCGGATTGGCCTTGCGGTAGGTGGGCAAGCTCTTCAAGCTGCTGGGCAGCAGGCTGCGCGCCGCATTGATGGCCGCCTGCACGTCACGGGCGGCACCATCGATATCGCGCTCCAGGTCGAACTGGACGATCACGTTGGTGGAGCCCTGCGAACTGCTGGAGGTCATTTCGGTAATGCCGGCGATCTGCCCCATGGCCCGTTCCAGCGGCGCGGCAATGGTCGCGGCCATGGTTTCCGGGCTGGCACCGGCCAGGCTGGCGGTGACCATGATGGTCGGGAAATCCACCTGCGGCAACGGTGCCACCGGCAGCATCCGGTACGCCAGCGCGCCCAGCAGGGTCAGCGCCAGACTCAGCAGCAGCGTGGCAACCGGGCGCAGGATGAAAGGACGCGACAAATTCATGCGGACTCACCCAGGCTGGATGCACGGGCGGCCCAGCGGCGCCTGACGACGACGCTTGCCCGCTCAAAGAACAGATAGATCACCGGCGTGGTGAAGAGCGTGAGCAACTGGCTCAACAAGAGCCCGCCCACGATCACCAGCCCCAGCGGACGCCGCAGTTCGGCACCGGAGCCGGTCGCCAGCATCAGCGGCACGGCGCCCAGGAGCGCGGCCATGGTGGTCATCATGATGGGACGGAAACGCATGACGCAGGCCTGCCGGATCGCATCGAAGGCGCTCTTGCCTTCTTTCTGCGCCTGCAGGGCGAAGTCGATCATCATGATGGCGTTCTTCTTGACGATGCCGATCAACAGGATCACCCCGATCAGGGCGATGAGGCTGAAGTCCGATCCGCTCAGCAACAGGGCCAGCAAGGCACCGATGGCTGCCGACGGCAGGGTCGACAGCACCGTCACCGGATGGATGAAACTCTCATAGAGCACGCCCAGCACGATGTACATCGTGATCACCGCCGCCAGGATCAGCCACAAGGTATTGGAGGTGGCCGACGCAAACGCCTGTGCCGCCCCCTGGTAGCGCAGGCTGATGGTGTCGGGCAGACCGATCTCCTGCACCGCCTCGCTCACGGCCGCGCGTGCCTGCTCCAGCGAATAGCCCTGGCCCAGATTGAAGGAAAGAGTCACGGCCGGCGTCTGGTTCAGACGCGAACGGCTCTGGTAGCCCACCCGCTCCTGAATGCGCGCCACATTGCGCAGCGGCACCATGGGCGTGAGCGTGGTACTGCCAGCAGTCGAGGAACTGCTGGAGCTGCTGGCGGTGCTGCCCGAACTACCGGAACTGCCGGAGCTGCTGCTTGAACTGGAGCTGCCTGAGGTACTGCCGGAACTGCCCGATGTGCTGTTGGCATTGGCCAGGTACAGCTGATCGAAGGCCGACACATCCTGGCGGAACTGCGGCGCCACTTCCAGCACCACGCGGTACTGGTTGGCCTGGGTGAAGATGGTCGAGACCAGGCGCTGTCCATAGGCGTTGTACAAGGCGGTATCGACGTCGGTGGCGGTGAGGCCGTAGCGCGCCAGCGCCATGCGGTTCATGTCGACGTAGGCCACCGGACTGCTGTTCTGCAGATTGCTGGTGATGTCGCGCAATTCGGGATGCCTGGCCAGTGCCGCCTGCAGGCGCGGCGCCCAGGTTTCCAGATCGGATTGGGTCGGCGTGGACAGGGTGAGCTGATATTGGCTCGGCGTGACCTGATCATCCACGCTCAGGTCCTGGCTGGCGGTCAGATAGAGCCTGATGCCCGGCACTTGCGCCGCTGCCGCGCGCAGGCGCTCGATGACGGCCGGTGCGCGGTCGCTGCGCTCATCGAAGGACTTCAGTTCGATCTGCAGACGGCCATTGGAGAGCGAGGTATTGTTGGCACCATCCACCCCCACCACCGAGGAGATCGACTTAACCGCAGGGTCCTGCTGAATGACCGCAGCCAGCGCCTGCTGACGGCGCGACATTTCCGCGAACGAGACATTCTGCGGTGCCGTGGTCACCCCCAGCAGTTGCCCGGTATCCTGGATCGGGAAGAAGCCCTTCGGTACGGCCATGTACAGCAGCGCCGTCAACACCAGACTGGCGGCAGCCACCACCAGCGTGAGGCGCTGATGTCGCAGCACCCAGCCCAGGCTGCGCTCATAGGCCTGCAACAGGCGATCGAAACGGCCGGCGCTCCAGCGGGCGAAACGTCCTTCCTGCTCGGACGGAATATGGCGCAGCAGATAGGCACACAACATCGGCGTGAGCGTGAGCGAGACCAGCATCGACACCAGAATGGAGACGGCCAGCGTAATGGAGAATTCGCGGAACAGCCGCCCCACCACGTCCCCCATGAACAGCAGCGGAATGAGCACCGCAATGAGCGAGAACGTCAGCGAGATGATGGTAAAGCCGATCTCGCGCGATCCCTTGAAGGCGGCCTCCATGGGGCTGTCGCCATTTTCCAGGTGGCGCTGGATGTTCTCCACTACCACGATGGCATCGTCGATGACGAAGCCGGTGGCAATGGTCAGCGCCATCAGGGTCAGGTTGTTCAGGGAAAAACCGGCCAGATACATCACGCCGAAAGTTCCCACCAGCGACAGCGGTACCGCCACGCTGGGAATGAGCGTGGCCGACACCGTGCGCAGGAACAGGAAGGACACCATCACCACCAGCGCAATGGAGAGCATCAGCTCGAACTGCACGTCGGAAATGGAAGCGCGGATGGTCTGCGTGCGGTCGCTCAGGATCTCCAGCTTCACCGCGCCGGGCAGGCTCTGCTGCAACGAGGGGAGCAAGGCCTTGATGCTGTCCACCACCTGGACCACGTTGGCGCCCGGCTGGCGCTGGATATTGATGACGATGGCCGGCTTGGTGCCGGCCCAGGCCGCCTGGTAGACGTTTTCCGGCGCCTGCTCGATGCTGGCGACATCGCGCAGGAACAGGGCCTGCCCGTTCTGGTAGGCCACCACCAGATTGCCGTACTCCTCGGCGCTGCGCAGCTGGTCATTGGCATCGATGGTCACCGAATGGGCCGGACCATCGAAGCCGCCCTTGGAACCGTTGACGTTGCCGTTGTTGATGACGTTGTAGAGATTTTCCAGTGTCAGGCCATGCGCGGCCAGCGCGGTCGGATTGGCCCGCACGCGGATGGCCAGTTGCTGGCCGCCCGCCAGCGTCACCAGCCCCACACCGGAGACCTGCGACAGCTTCAGGGCGATGCGGGTATTGACCAGATCCTGCACCTGGGTCAGCGGCAGCGATTCGGAGGTGGCCGCCAGCGTCAGCACGGCGGTATCGGCCGGGTTGACCTTCTTGTAGGTGGGCGGGTTGGGCAGGCCCGAGGGCAGCAGCGCATTGGCCGCATTGATGGCCGCCTGCACTTCCTGCTCGGCCACGTCCAGCGACAGCGCGAGATTGAACTTGAGCGTGATGACCGAGGCACCGCCGGCACTGGTGGAATACATCTGGGCCAGCCCGGCCATCTGGCCGAGCTGGCGCTCCAGCGGTGCGGTCACGGCGGTGGTCATCACTTCCGGGCCGGCCCCCGGATAGAGCGTGGTGACCTGGATGGTGGGATAGTCCACCTGCGGCAGCGCCGAAATCGACAGCGTACGGTAAGCGAACAGCCCCGACAGCACCACCGCGATCATCAACAGCAGCGTGGCAACCGGCCGCCGGATAAAGAGACTGGATGGATTCATCGCTTCAACGTCCCGGCGGACCCATGTGCATGCGGTGTTGAGGCGCGTTCTCCAGCTCGCTGGCATCGACCTGCTGCGCCTTGACCAGCTTGACCTTGCTGCCGTTGGTGAGCGAATCGATGCCCTGCGTGACCACCTGGTCGCCTGCGTTGACACCGGTGCTGATGACGATGCGGCCGTCATCGGTGACCGGTCCCGTGCTCACCACCTGGCGCCGCACGGTATTGTCGGCATTGACCACGAACACGTACTTGCCGGAATCGCTCTGCTGCACCGAGGACGCGGGCACCAGCACGGCCTGCCTGAGCGTATCCACCTGCAGGCGCACATTGACGAACTGGTTCGGATAGAGCGCATCATCGTTGTTGTCGAACAGAGCCTTGAGCTGCACGCTGCCGGTGGTCGAATCGACCTCGTTGCTGATGAACATCAGCTTGCCGCTGGCGATGGTCTGCGTACCCTGCTGCTCCAGCGCCTGCACCGGCAAGGTCTTGCCCTGGCGCAAGGGCCCCAGGATCGACTTGAGGTTGGCCTGGGGGATGCTGAATTTCACCGCGATGGGATGGGTCTGGGTGATCGTGACGATACCGGTCGTATCGCTGGCGTGGACCACGTTGCCCGGATCGACCAGGCGCAGGCCGGCATAACCGCTCACCGGCGCGGTGATGCGGCCGTACTGGATATTGAGCTGGGCGGCCTGGATCTGGCCCTGAGCGGCCTGGACCGCGCCTTCGTACTGCTGCACGGTGGAACGCTGGGTATCCAGGTCCTGGCGCGCCAGCGAGTCCTTGGCAAACAGGCGCTCGTAACGATCCAGGGTCTGCCTGGCGCTGACCAGCTGGGCCTGGCTCTGCGCCAGCGTGCCCTGGTACTGGACCACTTCTGCCTGGTAGGCACGGGTATCGAGCTGCGCCAGCAGCTGCCCCTTCTGCACGTATTGCCCCTCGGTAAAGTAGACCGCCTGCAGATGTCCGTCGATACGGCTGGTCACGGTCACGCTGGCGTTGGCGGTGACCGTCCCCAGGGCGGTCAGGGTGACCGGGACATCCCCGGTCGTGGCGGCACCGACCTGCACCGGGGTCGGCATGTCCATGTTGGGGAAGGGTCGACGTCCACCTGTCTTGTGCGACAGGAACCAGCCCGCAGCGATGATCAGCAGCAGGACAACGAGGGCGACAAGCCAGCGCAGAGGGCGGCGGACCGGTGGGGCAGAAGATTGGGCAGTCATGTGTAGGCGGCCTGGAGTTATTGGATGGGTTCTGGTCAGTCGAACTCGTCCGCCCCTGACTGGCTGGCCACGTACGCGCGGCATGGCTGAACGGACGATATGAAAGGAAGGATGTCTTCCCTGGCCTGCGGCCGTTTCACATGCAATCCGGGATTACGAGTGACCATCCCCCTTGGCCTGCCCCCTCGCAACGCCGCGCCGGTGCGGTGTGGCGGCGAGGATCTCCGAGCATGGCAGGCCAGGTCTGCTGGCCGCTCCCCAAGGCGTCATCCCGGGAGAATGTGAACGGTCGCTAGTGTGGGGCTTAGGCACAGGCCGGGATAACTCTTTTACGATTCGTCGCACTGCGCTTACATCAATTCAACATTTTCCTCATTATTCCCTCACTATTTGCTGGGCTTAATGGCGCTCCTGCTGAGAAGGACGACGCGCGCGGCAAAGAAAATTCCCCCCTGAACGCCGGCTTCCCCTATCCTTGCACAGGGCACTCACGCCCATCATCACCGAAGCAAGGAGGCATCATGGCCAAGAAAGAGAAACTGGATCCGGAAACCGAAGCCCTGATCCAGTGGTGTACCGAAGTCGAGCAATTCCTGGTCAAGGGCGGCGCCACGCTGGATCAGGCGCAGGAGCATATCGAGGAACAGGTTGAATGGTTTACCGACCTCTTCTACGACGGCCTGACGCCGGAGGAAGCTGCCAGGGAAGCCTTGGCCTGATCTTCATCAGCCCCTCCCTCATCCCGCATCCCGGCTCGCAAGGCCGGGATTTTCTTTGGCGTCGCGCCGTATCATTTCCGCGCAAACCGCGTCGGCACCCGCTGCAAGGCCGCATACAAGGGCCGGCAGGATTCGGCCAGACGCTCCAGGCTGGCCTCGCGCAGCGCGTCCAGATCCACCGGCTCGGTTCCCGCCAATCCGGCCCAGGCCAACAGCGCGCCAAAGGCTTGCGGCGTATCGAACATGCCGTGCAGGTAGCTGCCCAGGATCTGCCCATCCGCAGATTGCGCACCCTCGCCGCGCCCATCGATGACGAATGCAGGACGCTCCAGCGCCGGTCCGCAGGAGACGCCCATATGGATCTCGTAGCCGCTGACCGTGGCGGCCGTCTCACTGAAGGCGCATTGACCGCTGACCTGCAGCAATTTCTTCTCACGTGTCAGTTCGGTCCGCATCGGCAGCAGACCCAG
This sequence comes from Herbaspirillum sp. DW155, assembly GCF_037076565.1. NCBI lineage: Bacteria > Pseudomonadati > Pseudomonadota > Betaproteobacteria > Burkholderiales > Oxalobacteraceae > Herbaspirillum > Herbaspirillum sp. DW155. The sequence continues at coordinate 3,112,394 of NZ_AP029028.1, forward strand.
GCCGACACTGCTGCCGGGCGCGCCTTCCACGCCATGCGGATCATCGACGCTCTCCCCCAGCATCTGAAAGCCGCCGCAGATGCCGATCAGCTTGCCGCCATAACGCAGATGGCGCGCAATGGCCTCTTCCCAGCCGTGTTCGCGCAGCCAGCGCAGGTCGCCGCGCGTGTTCTTGCTGCCGGGCAGGATGATGAGATCGGCCGGCGGTACCGGTTGCCCTGGTCCGACGAAACGCAAGTCCACTCCGGGATGCGCACGCAGCGCATCGAAGTCGGTATGGTTGCTGATGCGCGGAAAGACCGGCACCACGATACGAAAATCCCCCCTGCTCTCCTGGGTGGCCACCACGGCATCTTCGGCATCCAGATGCAGGCCATGCAGATACGGCAGCACCGCCAGCACGGGCTTGCCGGTACGGGCTTCGAGCCAGTCCAGGCCGCCCTGCAAGAGACTGATGTCGCCCCGAAAACGATTGATGACGAAGCCGATCACGCGCTCCCGTTCGCTCTCGGAAAGACAATCGAGAGTGCCGGTCAGGTGCGCAAACACACCGCCCCGATCGATGTCGGCCACGATGATGACCGGGCAATCGACCGCTTCTGCAAAACCCATGTTGGCAATGTCGCGCGCACGCAGATTGATCTCGGCCGGACTGCCCGCCCCCTCCACGATCACGCAGGCATACTGCGCGCGCAGGCGCTCGTAGGATTGCAGCACGGCCTGCATGGCTTCGGTCTTGTAGCGGTGATAGTCGCGGGCGTTCATGTCGGCGCGCACCTTGCCATGCACGATGACCTGTGCGCCGGTATCGCTGGAGGGTTTCAGCAACACCGGGTTCATATCGGTGTGGGGCGCGATGCCGGCGGCCTGCGCCTGCAGCGCCTGGGCCCGGCCGATCTCGCCGCCGTCACTGGTGACGGCGCTGTTCAAGGCCATGTTCTGCGGCTTGAAGGGGGCGACGCTGATGCCATCCTTCTTCAGCAGGCGGCACAACGCAGCGGCCAGGGTGCTCTTGCCGGCGTCGGACGTGGTGCCCTGGATCATCAATGTATGGAAGGGAAACTCAGCCACGTTGGCTCCATGTGTTCAGGGCGTGTTGCAGGCGCGACCAGCCCGCTTCATCCGGCGGCAGGCCAAGGCGGATGCCACCGGCACCGCGCGTGAAGAGGCGTACCCAGACACCTTCGCACGCCATTGCTGCATGAAACGCCGCAGCCTCGCGCTCCGGCCACCACTGGAACAGCGGCGTGCCGCTGGCCTGGATGCCGTGTCGCGCCAGCAGCACATGCAGGCGTTGGCCTTCGCTCAGCAAGGTCTGCAGCGTGGCGGCCTGCCAGTGGCGGTCGCGCAGGGCTGCAGTGCCGATCTGCTGGGCCGGGCCGCTGATGGACCACGGGCCCAGCCAGTCGGCCAGGGTCTCCAGCAGCGCCGGTGCAGCGCCTACGAAGCCCAGGCGCAAGCCCGCCAGGCCGAAGAATTTACCGACCGAGCGCAACACGATCAGGCCCGGCTGGTCGCTCAGCGCCGCCACGCTGTCGCCATGCGAGGTGTCACCAAAGGCTTCGTCCACCACCAGCCAGCCCCCCCGGGCGGCCAGGATCGCGGTCCAGCGCAGCAGCGTTTCGGGGGCGACCGTGGCACCGGTCGGATTATTGGGATTGCACAGCACCAGCACCTGGCAGCGGCCTTCGCGCAGGGCTGTATCGAGCCCGTCATACGGCACCTCGCGCACGGCATGCCCGGCGCGCCGCCAGCAGTGCGCATGTTCGGCGTAGATGGGCGCGGCCACGATCACCTCGGCCGGGCGGCCATCCTGCTGCAGGCGCAATTGCGGCAGCGCCTGGATCGCCGCCTGGGTGCCGGCCACCGCCAGCAGGCGGGGGGCGCGGTAGTAGTCGCAGGCGGCCTGTTCCAGTGCGTGCGAAGTTTCGGGCAAGCGATGCCAGGCATCCGCAGAAGGTGCCGGCGCCGGGTAAGGACGAGGATTGATGCCCGTGGAGAGATCCAGCCAGTCAGTGCGAGGGCGGCCGTAATGACGGGCCGCGTCGTTGAGATTGCCGCCGTGTTCAAGCATGGCCCGCTCCCGCTGCCAGCCACAGTAGTGCCAGCGCCCACACCACGGCCAGCCACAGCGCGGTGCTCATCGCTACCAGGCGCCAGGCGCGCACGATGTCGGCCCCTTGCGGCGGCAGGCCCCGGCCCAACGGCGGGCGCTGCTCCAGTTCGCCGTCATACACCGCAGGCCCACCCAGGGCCAGGCCGAGCGCACCGGCACCGGCAGCCATCACGGGGCCGGCATTGGGGCTGCTCCACGCGGGCGCCTGTGCCTTCCAGCAATCCAGGGCCTGACGACGTTGCCCCAGCCACGCATAGGAAAACGCCGTCAGGCGCGCGGGCAGCCAGTTGAGGGCATCATCGATGCGGGCGGCAGACCAGCCGAAATACAGGAAACGCGCATTGCGATAGCCCCACATGGCGTCCAGCGTATTGGCCAGCCGGAACAGCAAGGCGCCGGGACCACCGGCCACCAGGAACCAGAACAGCGTACCGAAGACGGCATCGTTGCCGTTTTCCAGCAGGGATTCGACGCCGGCCTTGGCGAGGTCTTCTTCGCTGGCCTCGCGCGTGTCGCGGCTGACGATGAAGGAGGTCAGGCGGCGCGCCTGGGCCAGCTCGCCCTGCGCCAGTGCCTGGGCAATCGGCAGCGTGTGTTCGCGCAGGCTGCGCAGGCCGATACAGAAATACAGCAACCCCGCATGCAGCAGCGCCGCCAGCCAGCCGGGCAGCGCGGCCAGCAGCCAGGCGCAGGCCAGCACCGGCGGCAACACCACCAGGCACCACGCCAGCACACCACGCAGGCGCAGTGCGGGAGCGTGATTGAGTGCGCCCTCGATGCGCTTGGCCAGGTTGCCGAAGCCGACCAGCGGATGCCAGCGCCGCGCCTCGCCCAGCAGCAGGTCCAGCGCAATGCCCAGCGCCATCAGCACGGCCAGCGACGGCCAGGACAGGCCGCTCAGCATGAGATGTCCTTGAAGGTCAGCGGCAGGCCCACCGCGACCCATTGCACCCGTTCGCACAAGGCGGCAACGGCCTGGTTCAAGCGCCCTGCCTCATCGACGAACCAGCGCGAAATGGCGCCCTGCGGCACGATGCCCATGCCCACTTCATTGGACACCAGCAGCACCGGTCCGGGCAGCTCCTGCAAGGCCAGCAGGAAGTCCGCGCGCTGCTGCGCAAAGGCGGGCGGCGGCGTGATCGGCCCCAGTTCGGGATAATCCAGCCCCTCGGCAAAGAGCAGGTTGGCCAGCCACACGGTGAGGCAATCGACCAGCACCACGGTATCGGCGCGGCTGTGCGCGCGCAGTGCCGCGCCCAGGGCCAGCGGTTCTTCCACGGTGCGCCAGTGACCACCGAGGGCGATGCGGCGCTGCTGGTGATGAGCGATACGCGCCTGCATCTCGGCGTCGTCCCGGCTGGCGGCGCGATTGGCGGTGGCCAGGTAGACGATCTCGCGCGCACCGGCCTCCAGCGCGGCCAGGGCCAGACGCTCGGCATGGGCGCTCTTGCCGCTGCGGGCAGCGCCAAAGATCAGGCTGCGGCGTGGCGTGGGGGATGGCGTGGTCATGCTTGCGGTTCTCCTTGCGCCGGCCAGCGGTCCTCGAAGACCAGATCCTGCAAGCGCTGGCGTTGTGCCCATTGCTGCTGTTCCAGCATGGGCTTGTCGTAGAAAGCGGGCACGTGGCCCAGGCACAGGACGGCCACCGGTTCGGCGCCCTGCGGCAGATGCAGCAATTGCGCCAGCGCGGCCGGATCAAAGAGCGAGACCCAGCCCATCCCCAACCCTTCGGCGCGCGCGGCCAGCCAGAGGTTCTGCAGCGCGCAGGACAGCGAGGCCAGGTCCATCTGCGGCAGGGTGCGGCGACCGAAGATGTGGCGCTCGCGCTGATCCATGAGCGCAGCCACCAGCAGCTCGCCGCACTCGCGGATGCCTTCCACCTTCAGGCGCATGAATTCGTCCTCGCGCTGCTCCAGCGCGCGGGCGGTGGCGATGCGTTCCTGTTCGACCAGCGCGTGGATCTGCGCACGCAAGCCGGGACTGCGGATGCGCAGGAAACGCCAGGGCTGCATGAAGCCCACGCTGGGGCCATGATGCGCGGCCTGCAGGAGGCGTTCCAGCAGTTCCGGCGCGACCGGATCAGGCAGGAAATGACGCATGTCACGCCGCTCGCGGATGGCGCGGTACACCGCATCGACCTGCTCCTGCGGATAGCGATGGGCCACGGGATCGCTCATGCGCCTGCCCCGAAGAGCGCCGCCACCGTGCGCGGCGCCGAGCGGAAATAGCCGTGCAGGTAGGTGGCCGTGACCTGGCCACGGCGGTAGACCACCTCCCCTTCCGAGGAATCGAACAGGCGCTCGCCGCGCGCCATGAATTGCGCGCCCACCACCGCACGCGAATAGTGGAAGGTATGGCAGCGCAGATGCTCGCCAATCGCCCCCGGCAGGTTCAGTTGCAGGGTCTGGTAGCCCAGCCCTTGCAGGCGCGGCTGCACCGTGGCCTGGCCCGGCAGGATGCCGCATAGCTGGCCGCTGCTGCCATCGCCGGCGATGACGGTTTCCAGCAGGAAGAGCATGCCGCCGCATTCGGCATAGAGCGCCTTGCCGGCCTCGGCATGGGCGCGCAGGCTGGACTGGGTGCGCTGCGCGGCCTGCAGCACGGGCAGATGCAGTTCGGGATAGCCGCCCGGCAGCCAGACCGCATCACAGGCGGGCAAGGGCTCATCGGCCAGCGGCGAGAAGAAGGCCAGCGTGGCCCCCATCTGCGCCAGCAGATCGAGGTTGGCGGTGTAGATGAAGGAAAAGGCCAGATCACGCGCCACGGCGATGGTCTTGCCCTCCAGAAGGCGCGGGAAAGCGCGTTCCGGCGGGGGCGTACCGAAATCCACCGGGGCCGGCAGATTGGCCAGTGAAGTCGCTGACATTCTTTCAGCAACGGCATCCAGCCGCGCATCCAGATCGCTGACCTCGGGTGCAGCCACCAGGCCCAGGTGACGTTCGGGCAAGGCGAATTGCATGTCGCGCTGTAGGCCGGTCAACAGCGGCACCGAAGGGCGCGCATTCTGCAAGCCCTGGCGCAGCATCTGCGCATGGCGCGGACTGGCCACGCCATTGGCCAGCACGCCGGCGAACTGCAGTTCGGGACGATAGGCCAGCAGGCCCTGGGCCAGCGCGCCGATGGTCTGCCCCATGCCGCGCGCATTGATGACGGCCACGATGGGAATGCCCAGCAACTGCGCCAGATCGGCGCTGCTGGGCTCGCCATCGAAGAGGCCCATGACGCCCTCCACCAGCAACACGTCCGATTCGGCCGCAGCCAGCGCCACCTGGCGGCGGCAATGATCTTCACCACCCAACCAGAGGTCGAGGTTGACCACCGGCTGGCCGCTGGCCTGCTCCAACACCATCGGGTCGAGGAAATCGGGGCCGGTCTTGAACACCCGCACGCGCTTGCCCTGGCGCCGGTACAGGCGGGCCAGGGCGGCAGTGATGGTGGTCTTGCCGTGGCCGGAAGCGGGGGCTGAGATGAACAGCGCCGGGCAACGGTGATCTGGATGCGTCATCAGAATTCCACGCCTTTCTGCGCCTTCACGCCCTGCTCCTTGTAGGGATGCTTGAGCGGGCGCATCTCGCTGACCAGATCGGCCTGTTCGATCAGCGCCTCCGGCGCATGACGGCCGGTGACGACGATGTGCAGCATCTCGCGGCGTGCGGCGAAGACGCGCAAGACTCCTTCCAGATCGAGGTAGTGATATTTGAGGACGATGTTGAGTTCGTCCAGGATCACCATGTCATAGCTGGGGTCCTGGATCATGCGCACGGCCTCGGCCCAGCCGCGTGCGGCGGTGCGCATGTCGGCCTCGCGGTCCTGGGTGTCCCAGGTGTAGCCCTCGCCGACCACGTGGAAGTCGCAGCGGGCGTGGCCGCCCAGGAAGTCGCGTTCGGCGCTGTAGAGCGCGCCCTTGATGAACTGCACCACGCCCAGCTTCATGCCGTGGCCGAGGATGCGCATGCCCATGCCGAAAGCGGCGCTGGACTTGCCCTTGCCGGTGCCGGTGTTGACGATCAGGAGACCCTTTTCTTTCTGGGCGGCGGCCTTCTTCTTTTCGAAGCCCTCCTTGTGGCGCTGGGTCATGCGCTTGTGCGATTCGGGATCGGTTTTCATGATGTGCTTCTTTCTGGATACTGCTACGAAATCAATGCCATTCGGTCGCCGTCAGTGATGACAGCAATTGCGCCACGCGTGCGCGGCTGGGATGGTAGCCGATGAAGACCAGTTCCGACCGCCCCGCCCCCTTCTCACCCTGGACGGCGGCGACAACGGCGCGGGCCCGCACCGCTTGCAGCAACTGCGTGCGTCCCTCGCCGGTGGCGATGAAACCCTTGGTGCGCAGGATGGGCTGGTCCAGCGCCACGGCCACCACGGCGCGGCGCAAGGTCTCGGCCTCCTGGGCCGCGTTGCTGCGCAGGGTGAAGGATTGCCAGCCCGGGTCCTGTTCGTGGAAATGCTTGTGGGTGGACAAGCCGTGACTGTGCGCCCCCAGGCCGGAATGCGCATGACCATTGAAGCGCCACTGGTCGGCCGCCACCGTGGCGCGTTCGCCCGGCATGCTCACCTGGGTGTAGTGATGATGCACGGCCGTGCCCGCCTGATGCAGTCGCAAGCCCAGCGCCAGGCGGATGTCCAGCCGGGCGCCATAGGCCAGTTCGAGAAAGCGCACGTTGGGCGCCAGCGCACGCACGCGCTCTTCGGCGTGCAGCAGGGGCGCTTCTTCCATGCCGTCGATCTTGTTCAGGACCACCACGTCGGCGCATTCCAGTTGCTGGCGGAACAGCTGCGCCGTGGCATCGCGTACGGCATCGCCGCTGGCAAAGGCGTCTTCCAGCAGCAGCGGGGTATCGACCACGGCCAATGTCGCGTCCAGCACGAAATGCGGTGCCAGTTCTGGCGATTGCAGCACCTCCATCACCGCGCTGGGCAGGGCCAGACCGGAAGTCTCGATCAGTACATGGTCGATCTGCGCCCGGCGCGCGGCCAGGGCCAGCATGGCGGGGACGAAATGTTCATCGTCGCCGTAGGCAATGAGACCGTGGGCGAAATCCTGGATCTGCACGTGACCCTGCGCATCGCCCTCGGCACGCAACAGGTCGCCATCGATGGCGACTTCGCCGAACTCGTTGATGAGCAGCGCCAGCCGGCGCGACTGGCGGCGCTGCACCAGGCCGCGCAGCAAGGTGGTCTTGCCGGCCCCGAGAAAGCCGGTGACCACCGTGACCGGGATCGGTGGCAAGGCGGGCTGAAGGCTGGCCATGCTCAGGCTCCGGCCAGCGCCGCCAGTTGCGCCTGCAGGCTTGCCAAGTCATGCGCCACCTGCGGATAGGCCAGCTGCGGCCGGCGTACCGTCAGCAGTGGAATGCCCAGGGCATGCGCGGCCTCGGCCTTGGCCCGATAGCCGCCGGCCTCGCCGGAATCCTTGGTGACCACGCAGTCGATGCCCCAGTCGCGCCACAAGGCTTCGTTGAAGGCCTGCGAGAACGGTCCCTGCATGGCGCACAGGTGGGCGCGCGGCAGGCCCAGTTCCAGTGCGCGCTGAATGAAATCAGGATCGGCCGTGACGCGGGCGAACCATTGGCGGTCGGCCGCGCCGGGCGCTTTGAGGAAACTCCCCAGGTCCTTGGAACCGGTGGCCAGGAAGATGCGGCGGCCCATGGCAATAGCGCGCTCGGCGGCTTCTGCCATGTCGGCGCAGCCATGCGGATCATCGGCGGCCATGTCGCTGGGACGTTCATAGCGCAGATAAGGCAGGCCCAGCTCCTGCGCCAGCGTCATCAACTGCTGCGACATCTGCACCGCAAACGGATGAGTGGCATCCACCAGCACCCGCGCCTGGCTGTCGCGCAGCGCCTGACGGCGCGCTTCCACGCCCTGGCGGCCGGCCCAGACGTGGGCACCCGGACAATCCTGGCTGGCCAGCTCGCCACCATAGGCGGTGGCGGTGGAGATCACCACGCGCTCACCCTGCCCCGCCAGTTCGCGCGCCAGCAGGTTGCCGTCGCTGGTGCCGGAGAACACCCAGACGGCCTGCTGCGGCAGTTGCGCCACTTCCTGCGCCTGGGTTTCTTCGCTCCAGTCGTTGTAGCCGCGCGGAGTGAAGATCCAGCCGCGCTTGCGCTGCGTAAAACGATTGCCGATCACGATCGAGGTCAGCATGTCGAACTGCAGGCCGGGCAATTCATCCAGGCGATGGATGGAGACCTGCTGCCCCGGCCGATAGGCATTGCGCACCACGCCGCACAGGGTATGCGGGGCCTTGTGTTCCAGCATCAGTTGCAGGATGCGGTAGACCCCCTCCTGCCGGCCCGCGCTCTGCACGTTGTAGAGCACGCAGGCCAGATCGGCCTGGGCGATGTGGCTGGCGCGCTGCTCGATCCAGGACCACGGACACAGCAGATTGGACAGCGACAGCGTGGCGAAATCGTGCGACAGCGGCGAACCCAAGAGCGAAGCGCAGGCATTGGCCGAGGTCACGCCGGGGATGACGTTGACATCAAAGCTATCGTCCTCGCGCATGTCGTCGAAGGCCAGTGCGGCCATGGCATAGATGCCGATATCGCCGCTGGAGATCAGCGCCACGCGGCGCCCGGCGCGGGCCTGTTCGATGGCCAGCAGGGCACGCTCGCGCTCTTGCGTCAGCGGCGGGGTGTGGATTTCCTTGCCCGCGATGTGCGATGCGATCCAGCGCAGGTACAACTCGTAGGCGACGATGACCTCACTATCGCGCAAGGCCTCGATGGCGCGCGGGATGATCATTTCTTCGAAACCGGGGCCGACCGAGACCAGGTTCAATACGCCTTTTTTCTTGACTGCTTCCATCGGGTTTCCTGCCATTGAATAAGGTTCTTCCAACATCATCTGACTACCGTTCGGGCTGAGTAGCGGCAAAGCCGCGTATCGAAGCCTGTCCGGATCTGGTCGAAGGGGACGCGAAAGACGGCGTGCCTTCGATACGGCCCTGAAAGGGCCTACTCAGGACGAACGGTGGTCAGGTCATCAGTATCCCGGTGATCCCGGGTTTTCTGCAAAGCTGTGCCAACCCTCGGCATCCTGCACGATGGCCACGGTCACCCCGTCCAGCGCGGTCTTGCCCAGCAACAGCCGGCCACGCGGGCTGGCGATCAAGGCCGCCGGTTCGCATACGCCGTCCACGCCGACGTTCTGGCGCACCCACTCCGATGGCTTGCCGACCCAGGCACGCTGGGCGATCTGCTCGCGGGCAATCACGCGCAGCGGCAGATCATGGGTGGCGCAAAAGGCCAGCAGACCCGGTTCTTCGGCCTTGATATCGATGGTGGCCACTTCGCGCACCTGGGCTAGCGACGTGCCGGGGCACAAGTCCAGCGCCTGCGACACCGCATTGGAAATCTGCTGCGCCGAGGCCAGCTTGCGACAACCGATGCCCAGCACCAGCGGCTTGACCGCTTCAGTGGCGGTCGTCACCACCGGCTGTGCGCCCGTCAATTGCGCCACGCGATAGGCCAGACCGTTGGCCCCGCCTTCGTGCCCGGCCAGCAAGGCAATGGCGAAGCGTCCTGCTTCATCCAGCACCACCACGGCGGGATCACTGTGCTTGTCCTGCGGCAGGCCGTCGAGGAAGCGCACGGCGATGCCGGTGGCACCGATCATGATCCATTGACGATGGCGGCGATAGGCCAGCGCAAACTGCTGGCGCTGCGACAGGCCGCCTTCTGCATGGAGCCAGGGCTGGTAGAGTTCGCCGCCCAGACGGTCCTGCAAGTGCATGGCCAGCGCCGCCGCCTCGGCGCGCACGGGCCACAGGCCCAGGTCTGCCGGGGCGACGGACGGGTTCATGCGGCGTCCTTGTTCTTCTTGACCACGCGGAAGAGGTGCGTGAAGTCCTTGGAGTAGAGGCTGGATTCGGCCACCTGTTCCTTGTTCAGCGCGGCACCGACCAGCATCATCGTGGTGAGATTCCACTCGCCGCGCTTGTTCTCTTCCAGCACCTTGTCGAGCTGTCCCTGATAGACGCGCTGCTCCGGCCAGGTGGCACGATAGACCAGCGTGACGGGCGTCTCGGGCGGATAGTGCAGCAGCAGGTCGGTGACGATCTTCTTCAGGTGCGGCCCGGACAGGAAGATGCACATGGTCGCGCGATGTGCGGCCAGCGAGGCAATCGATTCCGACTCGGGCACCGCCGAGGCGCGGCCCGAGACGCGCGTGAGGATCACGCTCTGCGACACTTCCGGCTTGGTCAGTTCGGCCGACACCGCCGCTGCGGCAGCGGTGAAGGACGACACGCCCGGCACCACCTCATAGGCGATACCAAGCGCATCGAGCCGGCGCATCTGCTCGGCAGTCGCGCCATAGATGGCGGGGTCGCCGGAATGCAGGCGTACCACGTCGATGCCCTGCTCTTGCGCACGCACGTAGCAGGCTTGCTGCTGCTCCAGATCGAGCGCGGCGGTATCGATGATCTCGGCCTCGGGGTGGCAATGTTCCAGCAAGGCAGTGGGCACCAGCGAACCGGCGTACAGCACCATGCGCACCTGGCCCAGCAGGCGCGCACCGCGCAGGGTGATGAGGTCGGCCGCACCGGGGCCGGCGCCGACGAAATAGACTTTCATGCGTTTCCTTTCGATTTCTCCTGTGGCGCGCGATGGCGCTGCTCCTGCGCAGTCTTGCGGATCAGCAGCACGGCCAGGTAACCGCTGGCTTGTGCCGCATCCAGCGTGCTGAGGTCGCTGGCCAGCACTTCGCCATCCAGGCCGATGCGGCGGGCAAAGCCGCAATGCTGCGCGATGTCCATCTCGCGCAGCAGCGCCAGCACCCACGGCAGGCGCGCGCCGACCTTCATCAGTACCACGATGTCGTGGCTCTCGATCTCGGCCCGCAGGGTCGCCGCATCTTCCGGGCAGGGCAGGATCAGCGTGCGCTCCTTGCCCACGCCCAGCGGCCATTCCAGCGCAGCGGCGGCGGCGGCGTAGCTGGTGATGCCGGGCAGCGTCACGCAGTCGCACTCGGGATACAGATCACGCACGGCCGCCAGTACATAACCGTAGGTCGAATAGGTCAGTGCATCACCGATGGTGAGATACACCACCTGCAGGCCCTCACGCAATTGCGCCGCCAGTTGCTGGCCCAGGTGCGCATAATGTTCCTGCAGGACCTGGCGGTCCGGGTCCATGTTGAACTCGATCTCGCACAAGCGGCTGCGGTCGAACTCCACGCCCTCCAGGCATTGCAGGGCTACCGACAGGTCGGCCCCGCGCGCACGCGGAATGTAGATCACATCGGCCGACCGCAGCGCCGTCAGCGCCGCCAGCGGCAGATAACCGGCCGGGCCGGGGCCGACACCGATCCCCGTGAGACGCCCGCTCATGCGCCTTCTCCCAACGGCTGTCCGTCCAGATCGAACAAGCGCACTGCGACGCGTTCGACCGCGGGCACGCGCGCATGGGCGAGCGCGCCGATGCGGGCCTCGATCTCGCACCAGAGACGGCGCGACAACGCGGCATCCTGCTGGCGCACCAGTTCTATGATTGCTTCCACGGTATTGGCTTGCCTCATCTGCTGCAGCAGGGTGGCGTCAAACAGCGCGCCCTGCCCTGCCGCGTTCATTTCTTCAGCCACGCGGGCCACGCCCTGCATGGCCATGTTGCTCTTGCTGGAGTGCGTATCCCACACCCCATCCAGCACCTTGGCCAGCTTGCCCGGATGCCCGGCCAGCCACAGCAGCGGCAGTGTACGTCCCTCCTCGGCCAGCGCCTTCTGGGTGAAGTCCAGCGCATCGCCCAGGAAATTGGCGATCTGCACGCTGCGCTTGTCCGGCAGGCCAAGGGTCTGCGCCACGAAGACGCGGCCGATCTTGCCCGGCAGGTAGGCCACCCCATCGCCCGGCGCGCAGGCGGCCAGCGCCACGCGGATGTAGACCTCGATGGAAGCGATCCAGGAGGCCATCGACATCGGCTCCACGATGCCCGACGTGCCCAGGATGGAAATGCCGCCGACGATGCCCAGCTTGGGATTGAAGGTCTTGGGCGCGATGGCCAGGCCCTCGCGGCAGCCGATGGTCAGATCGAAACCGCAGGCCGGCTCATCAGGCTGCAACTCGGCCAGCACCTCCGCCACCGCAGCACGCATCATGGCGCGCGGGACCGGATTGATGGCCGGCTCGCCCACTGCCACGCGCAGGCCCGGCATGGTCGCCGTGCCCACGCCCTCGCCGGCAAAGAATCGGATCTCCCCGACCGCATTGCGCCGCACCCGGGCAACGATGGTGGCGCCGTGTGTATTGTCGGGATCGTCGCCGCCATCCTTGAGCACTTCGGCCTGCGCTGTATCGGCATCGATCAGGCTGACTCTCTCGATGGGCACACTCAGGTAATGCAGGCCATCGGGCAGGCTGACTTCGGTGTACTGCACCGTCATGCCGCCCAGCAGGCGATAGAGTGCCGCACGCACCGCCGCCGTGGCGCAACTGCCGGTGCTGCGTCCACGGCGCAGGCCATTGGGGGCGAGCACGGCGAGGTCATACTCGGCCCGTTGCAGCTCGCTGCCGGCCTTCATCACTGCACGCCCTCGCTCTGCGCTTCCTGCGCGACCAGCCAGGCGATGGCATCGATCATCAGGGCGTTGACCACGCTGGCCGCCCAGGGCGAGCCGCCGCGCGTGCCGCTGTTGGTGATGCGCGGCACCTGCAGGCAGCGGCGCAGTTCGTCCTTGCTCTCGCGCGTACCGACGAAGCCGACCGGCAGGCCGATCACCAGTTGCGGCCGCCAGCCATGTTCGCGGATCAGGCGCACCGCCTCGGTGATGGCGGTGGGTGCATCGCCGATGGCCAGCACCAGGTCATTGCCGAACTTCTGCCAGGCGCGGCGGATGCCGGCGGCCGAGCGGGTCATGCCCAGGTTCTGCGCCATCAGGTGCGATTCGGGATCATGTACGCCACACCAGGTCTGCACGCCAAGCTGCTCCAGCACGGCGCGCTTGAGGCCGGTCTGTACCATGGTCACATCGGTGACGACCCGCTTGGTGCGCAGCAGTGCTTTCATCCCGGACTGGACCGCACCAGCGGAAAAATAGATTTCATCGGCCACGGCGAAGTCGCCACTGGTATGTACCAGGCGCTGCAGGACGGTCAGTTGCTCAGGCGGGAAGCCGCTCCAGTCGCGCCCGGCCTGGATGATTTCCATGCTCTCGGCTTCGATGGGATGCGGCACGTAAGGGGCCGTTCCCGTGACAGGCGCAGCCAGCTGCTCGCGCGCGGAAAGATCGCGCACCTGCAAGTGATGCGCCCGCTGCGGCTCGCCGACCTGCTGCTCGAAACCGACGATCTGCACCCGGTATTTGCAGAGTGTGCAGTTCATGGCGGCACGGCCTTCGGCGGCATCGCGCGCGCGCTCCAGCATCACATCGGCCACGTGTGCATGCACGCCCAGGTAAGCGGCCTTGAGTACCTCTACGCCCGGCTCGCGCTGCGCCAGTTCGTCGGCGGCGGCATAGATGCGCTTGACCAGCACGCCATCGAAGAGGAAGAACGGCAACACCACCAGCCGCTGCCAGCCTTCTGCGACGGCCTGCGCCAGTCCATCCCGCACCAGCGGCGCAGCCGTGCCCGAGAAGCAGACCTTGACGCCGCCAAAGCCCATGCCCTCCTGCACCATGCGCGCCAGCTTGGCGATCTCGCCATTGGCATCGGGGTCGGTGGTGCCGCGTCCGACCAGCACCAGGCAGGCATCCTGGCGATGGATAAGTTCATGCGAACTGGCCTCGGCCTCCACCACGCGCTGCTGCACCAGTTGCAGCAACAGCGGATGCAGATCCATCGGCGCGCCGAAATGGAAATCGACCTGCGGATAATCGCGGGCCAGTGCCAGCAGTTCGGCCGGCATGTCGTTCTTGGCATGGCGCGCACCCAGCAGCACGCCGGGCACCACGGCCACTTCGGTGGCGCCCTCGGCCACACAGGCAGCAGCGGCTTCGGAGATGGTGGGCGCGGCAAATTCCAGATAACCGTGGCGCACGACGCGGCCGTCAGCGCGCTCACGCACCAGCGCGACCAGCGCCTCGAATTCGCGCAGGGCATCGGGATCGCGGCTGCCGTGGCCGGCGATCACCACGGCTGACTTGCGCAGGTCATTCATGCCGTGGCTCCGCCGGCCACCTGCGGCGGTGGTTCGATCTGGCTCGCCATGGGGGTGAGCGTGCGGATGAGCATGATGCTCATATCGCTGAACTCCTTGTCGGCACAATCGGCCAGATTGCCATGCCATTCGGCGTCGCCACGGGTGAGGTTTTCCCAGACTTCGGTGGGATGATCCGGATTGACGCCTTGCTGCAGCAGATAGGTGGCGATGTGGCGCGGCATGAAGGAGCGCGCCGCATCCCACGGACAAGGGATGACGATGGCATTGCGTCCATCGTTCAAGACGTTCACCAGATGGCGCTTGAATGGCTCCAGATCGCCGCGCCGGTGGAAGGTGATGAAGGTGGTTTCATCAAAGCACACCCGCGCCTTCGAGGCGAGAATCTGCGCCGAGGAAATGCCCGGCAAGGTTTCCACGCGATGGCCGCAGGCGCGCTCCACCCGCTCCAGGTACTGGAAGCCGCTGAAGTGGATATCGCCCATGAAGACCACCACGCAGCGCTTGCCGGCATGATGCAATGCGGCCACTTCGTCCAGTCTGGCCACCTGGTCGCGGTAGCCCATCAGCACCACCTGCGCGCTGGATGGGATGAGGTCCTTGACCACATCGACCACGGCATTGAAGCCGGCCACCACGTCAGCATTGCGGATCAGCTCCGCGCCGCGCACGGTCAGGTAGGAGTGGTCGCCGGGGCCGGCACCGATACAGATGATCATTTGCTTTCCTTTCAGCGCGCGCCCAGTTGCGCACGCACGGTCAACGCCAGAGCGTCGCCGGTGAGTTGTTCGAGAGTCAGGCAAGGCGCACCCAGCGCCTCGGCCAGTTGCGCCGCGCGGCCCAGGCGCAGGTAGCCGGATTCGGTATCCAGTACCAGCGCAGGCACGCCCTGCGCAGCCAGGGTCTGTGCGGCCTGCAGGGTTTCGGTCCAGGGGTCGCCGCTGCTGCCGGGCAGGCTGACATTGGCCTTGCCATCGGAGAGGATCACCAGCAGCGGCGGCGCCTCTTGCGACTGTTGTTGCAGCATCTGCGCCGCCAGTTGCAGCGCATGCGGCAGCGGTGTGCGGCCACCGGTGGGCAGTTCGCGCAGGCCTTGCTCGGCCAGGTCGGCGCTGCGGGTCGGGGCCAGCAGCACTTGCGCCTGCTCGCCACGGAAGGCGATCACGGCCAGCTGATCGCGGCGCTGGTAGGCATCGGTCAGCAGCGCAAGCACCGCGCCCTTGACCGCTTCCATGCGACGTTGCGCGGCCATGGAGCCGGACGCATCGACGATGAAGACGATCAGGTTGGCGCCGCGTCCGCTGCGGACCTGGCGGTGCAGGTCATCGCGCGTGACCGTCAGTGGCCCGTCAGTCTCGCCAGCCAGCGCGCCGCGCACGGCGGCACTGCGCAGGGTGGCACTAATCGCCAGTCGGTCGGGATTTGCATCGGCCACAGCGCGCACGGCACTGCCCCTCCTGGCATCGGCCACGGCACTGCGGCGGCCGCTGGCCACGTTGGCCGATGCCTGAGGCGCAGTGGCGACGCTGATCTTGCGGGCCGTTCCGCTCGCAGCGATGGCGAAGGTCTGCTGACCGCCCTCACCTTGCTGTTCTGGCGAAGGGTCTTCAGAGGATGGCGGCCCGGCCGATTCATGATCCGGCGCCGCGTCGCCGGAACCCTGCTGTTGTGGCGGTTCAGGCTGACGCGCCTGATCGACCAGCTCATCGAGCTTGTCCTCGTCCATGCCGGCCTGCTCGAAGGGCTTGCGGCGGCGGCGATGCGGCAGCACCAGCAAGGCGGCCTCGCGGACATCATCGGGCCTCACGCGCACACGCGCCTGCAAGGCCGCGATGACACGTGCGGTCTTGTGCATCACGATGTCCGCACGCAGGCTGGCCACCTCGAACTCGCAACAGAGATGGCTGATCAGTTCCAGCATGGCATCGTCCAGCACGACCTCGGGCAACAGGCGCCGGGCCTCGGCCACCTGGGCGCGCAAGGCGTCCTGCTGCGCTTGCCACTGACCAGCGAAGGCGACGGGATCGGCCTCGAAGGCGATGCGCCGGCGCACCACTTCGGCGCGCACGGTCTTGTCGGTGGGGGCGGTCACTTCCACCATGAGGCCAAAGCGGTCCAGCAGCTGCGGGCGCAGGTCGCCCTCTTCCAGATTCATGGTGCCGATCAGCGTGAAGCGCGCGGGATGGCTGAGGGACAGACCCTCGCGCTGCACCGAATTCACCCCCATCGCGGCCACATCCAGCAGCACGTCCACCAGATGATCGGCCAGCAGATTGACTTCATCGATGTAGAGGATGCCGCGATGGGCCGCCGCCAGCAGGCCCGGCTGGAACGCACGCTGGCCGCCTTGCAGGGCCTGTTGCAGGTCGAGCGAACCGAGCACGCGGTCTTCGGTGGCCCCCAGCGGCAGGTTAACGAAGGGTACGGTGGCCTGGTACTGTACCGGTACAGTCTGCTCAGCATTGCAGACTGTACAGGCAGCGGCCGGCTGTCCCGGCGCGCAATGGAAGGCGCAGCCCTGGTTCAACGCGATCGACGGCAGCACCTGGGTGAGGCCGCGTGCGGCCGTACTCTTGGCCGTGCCTTTGTCGCCACGCACCAGTACGCCGCCGATGCCGGGATCGACCGCGCACAGCAGCAGCGCCTGTTTCAGCAGGGGCTGGCCGACGATGGCCGGGAAGGGATAGGCATGTGCGGCCGTCATTGCATGTCCTTGGTGTGTTCGCTGCCGCGCACGGTTTCGCCGCGCGCTTCCAGCAGGGATTCACTGTGCAGGTAAAGTGTGCGCAACTGTTCGATGGTCTGTACCGGTGGTGTTTGCCACATGCCCCGGCTGGCCGCTTCCAGCAGGCGCTCGGCGATGGCGTTCTGGGCCCAGGGATTGGCCTGTTCCAGAAACGCGCGCATGGCCGGATCGAAGCCATAGGTCTCGGCCAGTTGCTGGTACATCCAGTCTTCCATCACTTGCGCGGTGGCATCGTAACCGAACAGGTAATCGACGGTGGCCGTCAGTTCCAGTCCCCCCTTGTAGCCGTGGCGGCGGATGCTGGCCAGCCATTTGGGATTGACCACGCGGGCGCGGAAGACGCGCAGGGTTTCTTCCTTGAGGTCACGCACGGCGGCGCGCTGCGGGTCGTGGCTGTCGCCGAAGTAATGGCGCGGCTGCTGGCCGGACAAGGCGCGGATGGTGGCGATCATGCCGCCGTGATATTGCAGGTAGTCGTCGCTGTCGAAGATGTCGTGTTCGCGGTTGTCCTGGTTGTGCAAGGCCACCTGCACGCCGGAGAGGCGCTGGCGGAAGGCCGCGCGCTGGTCGGCGCCCTGCACCTTGCGGCCGTAGGCATAGCCGCCCCAGTTGATGTAGGCCTCGGCGAAGTCGGCCTGGTCCTGCCAGTTCTTTTCCTGGATCAGGGGCAGGATGCCGGCGCCGTAGCTGCCCGGCTTGGCGCCGAAGACGCGATAGGAAGCCTGCGCGGCCGCCTCGGCCTGGCCCAGTCCGCTTTGCATGGCCTGCTGCAGGTCGCGCAGGTAATGCTTGCGCACGAAGTTCATCTCTTCCGGTTCATCGGCGGCGATGGCCAGTTGCACGGCATCGTCGATCAGTTCGATGAGCTGCGGGAAGGCATCGCGGAAGAAGCCGCTGATGCGCGTGGTCACGTCGATGCGCGGACGCTGCAATTGATCCAGCGGGATCAGCTCGACCCCGGCCACCTGCCGGTTGCCCTCGCGCCAGACCGGGCGCGCGCCCATCAGCGAGAGGATCTGCGCCACGTCGTCGCCATGGGTGCGCATGGCGCTGGTGCCCCAGATGCTGATGGCCACGCTCTCGGGATAGTCGCCGCTCTCGCGGTGATGGCGCTGCAGCACCTCGCGCGCCAGTTGCTGGCCCACGCGCCAGGCCGATTGCGAGGGCACGCTGCGCGGATCGACCGAATAGAAATTGCGGCCGGTCGGCAGGATGTGCGCCATGCCGCGCGTGGGCGATCCGCTGGGGCCGGCCGGAATGTAGCCACCGCGCAGGCCGTTGAGGAGGTTGCCGATTTCCTCATGTGTGCGTTGCAGGCGTGGCACCAGTTGCTCGCAGGCGAAGGCGAGGATGCGGTGCAGGGCCTTGGTATCGGTTGTCTTGATGGCGAGGGCTGTCACCGCACGCCTGGCCAGCGGCGCGGGACGGGCCATGGCGCGCATGCCGCCCAATACACTGCCGCTGCTCTTTTGCAGGGTCGGTTGCAGGCGCGGTTTCTCTTCGACCGGCGCGGTGAACAAGGGCGCCAGCAGCGAGCGGATCACGCTGTCGATGGCCTGCACGGCAAAGCCATGCTGCTGCAAGGACTGCATCAGCGACAGGCACAGCGCATCGATGGCGTCGAGCGCATCGGCACGGGTGACGATGGCGCGCCCGGCCGTGCGGGACAGCGCATCGTCGATGTTCAGGCGCCGGCCCTTGTGTTCCAGCAGCATGTCCAGCGAGAGGCCGAAGAGGCGCGCCAGTTCTTCCTGCAGGCCGGGCAGGTCCTGGTTGGGCAGGCGCGTGAGCGCCACCAGCATGTCCGGCAGTTGCTGCGCATCGGGCATGCGGCCGAGGATGTGCAGGCCGTCGCGGATCTGGGCCGCGCCGAGTTCGCAGAGGTAGCCATCGAGATCCTCGATCAGGTGGGCCACACCGGCGCCGTCCAGTTCACTCAAGGCATGCGGCAGTGCGCCGTCGTCGTGCACGTGGTCATGGTCATCGTGATGATGATGATGTCCGTGATGATGGTGATGACCGTGGTCGTGGCCGTGCTCATGGTCATGATCGTGGTCATGATGCAGCAGCTTGTATTGCAGGTCGGTATCCAGATTGGTCTGCCGCACCAGCTCCCAGATCTGCTGCTGCAACAGCGGCAGCTTGGACGGGTCCAGCACCTCGACCTGGTAATACTCGTCCACCAGTTGCGTCAGCTGGGCCAGCGCGCCGTAGCTGTCGGCGGTGGTCATCGGCGGGGTCAGGTGGTCCACCACCACGGCATGGGCGCGGCGCTTGGCCTGCGAGCCTTCGCCCGGATCGTTGATGATGAAGGGATAGAACAGCGGCACATCGCCCAGCAAGGCATCCGGGAAACATTCTTCAGACAATCCCACGCCTTTGCCCGGCAACCACTCCAGCGTGCCGTGCTTGCCGACGTGGACGATGGCATCCGCGCCCCATTCTTCATCCAGCCAGCGGTACAGCGCGTAGTAGTGATGCGTGGGCGGCAGGTCGGGCTGGTGGTAGATGGCATCGGGGTCCATGCCGTAGCCGCGCGGCGGTTGCAGGGCCACGAAGGCGTTGCCCAGGTCGAGGCCGGCAATGACCAGATGCTGGTCGTGCACGTAGGCCTCGCCGGGCGCTGCGCCCCACTGGCGCTGCATCCTGGTCTGCAAGGCGGCGGGCAAGGCAGCGAACCACTGCGCATAACGCGCTGCGGGGATGCGCGCAGCCGCGCGGCGCAGCTGGTCTTCGGTGAGGAGGATGTCGTCGTAGGAGCAGCGGTCCACCAGCTCGTGGATCAGGGCCGTGCCGGTCTCGGGCAGGTCGCCGATGGCATAGCCGTCAGCGGCCAGCGCGCGCAGCACGGCCATGAGCGACTCCGGCGCATCCAGCCCCACGGCATTGCCGATCTGCGCGGCCTTGCTGTTGGAATTGGTGAAGATGAAGGCGATGCGTTTTTGCGCATTGGGGGTGGTGCGCAGGCGCACCAGGCGCTGTGCCAGTCCGGCGATGCGGCGCACGCGGTCCGGCAGGGCCTGGTACTGCACCACCCCACTCTCGGTAGTGTGCTTGAAGGACAGCGGCACGCCGATGACGCGGCCGTCGAATTCGGGCAGGACCACGTTCATGGCGGCATCCAACGGGTTCATGCCGCGTGTGGAATGCTGCCACTGGTCTTGCGTCATGCCGCTGGTGATGGCCTGCAGCACGGGGCGGTCCAGTTGCTCCAGCACCGACACCGACCATCCGGCCGGGGTGACGCCGCCGGCGGTGATCTCGCCCATGGCAAAGCTGGTGGTATTGATGATGAGATCGACCCGTCCCCCGGCAAAATAAGCCAGCGCGGGCGGCAGCGCGGCGCCGCTGCCGGACGAGACCCGCAGCGAGGACGTGAAGACCGGCAGCACGTCCATGCCGCGCGCCTCCAGTGCGGCGACCAGTGCATCGATGAAGGCGGTATTGCCCGAGAGCCAGTGCGCGCGGTAGAAGATGATGCCCACGGCCGGCTTGCCTGCGTGTGTGCTGGCGCGCAGGGCCAGCCAGTCGTCGAGGCTGGCATCCTGTTCCAGGTCGGGATGATAGAGGCCATGTTCCGGCAAGGCTTGTGCGGGTTCGTAACCATAGCCGGAGAAGAGCAGGCGATCCGACAGGCAGCGCAGCAGTTGCGCCAGATTGACGCTGCCGCCACCGTTGAAGTAGGCCAGCGCCTGCTGCTGCAGGTCCGGTGCGGCGGTGGAGGCGGCGGCCAGTTCGGCATCGGGCTCGCCGGTGCCGGAGAGCACGATCAGCTGCCGACCCTCGGCGCGCGCCGCCCGCAACAGTTCCGGAAAACCGGCCACCGCACCCAGCCGTCCCAGCACGCGCAGCACGATCACGCGGGCATGGGTCAGCTCGGCGCGCAGCAGGGTCGCCAGCGTTCGCAACGGCTGGCCTTGCTCGTCGGTAGCGGATTGCAGGGCTTGCAGGTCATAGCCGGCCAGCGGCGGAAAGTCCGCCGGCAACTGGTTGCGCGCTGCGGCCAGCAGGGCCAGGTCGGTCGGGGCATGGGTGAGCAGGACGATGCGGGCCAAGGGTTCAGACATCGCTGGCCTCCGGTTCCGGCAGCACGTCGCCGCTGCCCAGGCGATGGAAGATGAGGTCGCTCACTTCGCGTCCGCCCTCCAGGTGTTCCACCACCACGCGCTCGATGGCACTGGCATCCTCGCAGCGATACCAGACGCCCTCGGGATAGACCACCACCACCGGGGCCTGCGCCTTGCAGGCCACCATGCAGTGGGTACGGGTGCGCTTGACGCGCAGTTCGGGGCGGGCGTCGATCTGCTCGCCCAGTACGCCGAACATGGCTTCGGCCAGCACGCCGTTTTCGGTACAACGCGGACCCACGCACATGAGCACGTGACGATGATGGGTTCTCATGGCTTGGATAGCTTTACTTTCCCTGGCGCCGCAACGCCAGACAGGGCCCGACACCTCAGGACAAATCAGCCGAAGCGGCGATAGAAGAAACCGGTCAGCCCGCCCAGCGCCAGCCAGAAGATGGCATTGGCGGCGGCGGTGGCACGGATGAAGGCCTGCGCCAGTTCTTCCGGCGCGACGCTGCCGTGAACCTCGGGCTGGGGTGCGCCGATGAAGTGCGGCGCCACCAGCAGCATCACACCGACCAGCTTCCACGGCCAGCCACGGGTAAAGACGAACAGGCCCAGGCTGGCGGCGGTCATGGCTGCGGTCATCACCCACCAGAGCTGGCGCGCATGCAGCGGCGCGGCCAGGGTGCCGGGGACTTCCGGCGGCAAGCCCAGCGACGGCGCGACGAAGAACACGCCGTAACCGGCCAGGCCCCACAGCAGGCCGCTGCGCCAGCTGATCTTGCGGCCGCTGAGGGTAAAGGCGGCCACCAGCATCAGCGCAAAACCGACCGCCATGCTGACGTTGGCCAGCACGGTATAGCCGGTGCGCTCGGCGCCGTCGGCGGGTTCCCAGGCATCGGCGTCATGGGTGTGCTCATGCTCGTGCGCATGCTCGTGGGCATCGGCTGCGTGGGTAGCGGATTCGCCGGCCTTTTCATATTCCTCGGCCTTGAGGATGATCTTCTCGACCTGAAATTGCTGTACCGCCGACAGCAGCACGCCCGACAAGGCGCCTGCGATGACCACCGCCGACGCCATGCGCCGCAGGACCGTCCAGTTCATCGTCCGCTCCTCAGTGGCAGGGGAAACCGGCCGAGTGGCGGCCGTCGTGGGCGGCATTGTGCAGCTCGACCCGGGAAGCGAAACCGGCGCCGTAGATCAGCGCAACCCCCAGCGCAAAGGCCAGCAGCGCAGGCGCGATGCGGTCGCGCCAGACCTGGCTGCCGGCGTGGGCGGAGGGGATGGAGTCGGCGACTGGGCGGGCGTTCAGACCGGAGCGAGTGGACATGCGCTTTCCTTGGACAGGTGAATGAAACGAAGGAAGCCACGCGACGAGCGCCCATGCACGATCCCGCCGTCATCGGACGGCGCCGGTTCACACCAGCGGGAAATGATGGAAGCTTTCCGCATGATCGCCCTCCGCGATGCATTGAAGAAGTTGCCACTGGCCGGTCTCCGGGCTGGCGAGGGGAAGCCTGGGCTTCGGGACAGGCGCCTTCCCATGCGCGCGGCACAGTGGCGTAGTGCGTGTCCTTCCTCGCTTACCGTTGCGGGGGCAGCGCCGGCCTTGGCGCGATGCTGTGGCACCGGCCGCACCGGCTTCCCGTTTCAATCCCGGACGCGGCTGCGCGCGGGATACCAGAAGCAATGCTAAGGGGCGAAGTATAAAGGCGGGGACCGCCTTGGGCAACCGCGATCGTCAGCGCGGCCAGCCCGGCCGTCTGCTGGCGGCGGCTTCAGCGGGGCGTGTCAGACCGCGCAGGCGAGGCAAGAGAGGATGCGGATGAAGACGACACGGGCGCTTCGGCCAGTTTGTAATACAGGCTCATTTCCACGCCCATGCGGCTGGGAATGCGGGCCACATAGGCCGAACGCTGGCGCGTGCCGCTGCCCTGCCCGTGCATTTCCATCAGGCACAGGTAACGTTCGCCCAGATAGCCCAGCATGGCAAACAAAGCCTTTTGCGGACGTTCCAGCCGGGGCGCGGCGTCCGCGCTCAGGCCGACGGCGCGGTCGAGGTAGCCCCGGTGCGAATTGACGAAGAGGTAGTCGCGCCCGGGCGGCTTGCCGCTGGCATAGCCGATGCGCAGCATGCGGTTGTCGCCATCGGGCAGGTAGAGGCTGTAGGACGATGCCGGGCCGCCTTCCATGACCTCCATCCGGCCCGCCACAGGATCGATGCTGACCGCGCTCAAGGGCATCTGGTCCACGGTCAGGCAGCTGTCCAGCACTTCTTCGGGCGGCGCTGGTGGCCCCGGCAGTGCGACCCAGCAGAGCAAGAGCAGGATCAATGACAGACAGCGCAGCCTGCCTGACCGGGAACGGCACGCAGGGGCAAGGACGCGGTTCAAGGGCAGCTCCTTCAGGCAACAGGGGTGGGGGCGGCGAGGATCAGACCTCGCCCCATAGTTGCAGAAGAGCAATGCAATGAATATGAGAAAACTCTCAATGACGACAGGAAGTCGCTTCTTGCTGGCTTTTTGAATTCGTGGCTGCACGGGCGTCACCGGCAGTCCGGAAGCTGTCGCCTCTTCAGCGCCTCCGGGCAGCCACGCTGAAAAAGAGATCGAGGGAGATGAAATGCCACTGCGCCGCGTCGGCGTCATACAGGGCGAGCTGGTTGATTTCCTGACCGGACGCGGCTGTGGCCGGTACCCGGTCGATGGCGCGGGCGGCATGCCGGTGGCGCTCGGACGGGCTCAGTCTGAGCAGACGGGCCTCGGTCTCGCAGCGGGCAAACAGCCCGGCGCACTCCCACAAGCGGGCCGCACACTCCAGATCGGCCAGCCCGATGTCCAGGGTGATGGTGTCGATGCGCTCCGACACCCTGGCCACCTTGGTCGAGGACAGCCGTACCGGCCCACCCTGCGCGCGCACCGCCAGGCAGCCGTCATGCGCGCCCCAGGCCATGTGCAGGCAGTACGGCAGGTAGCCGTGGTGACGCGCGATCAACTCGTCCGGAGAAAACGCCGCTGCCGGCAGAACCTGGTAGTCCTGCGGCGTCAAGCCCAGCCAGAGCGCATCCAGACTGGCCTCGAAGGGCGACAGATAGGTCACCATCGCCTGGCTGCCGCTGGCCTGGCCGAACATGACCGGTTCGCACAGGACCTGACCGGCGCCAGCGGGGTACTGGCGCACCAGCACATACAGCGGCAGCGCGGCCATGACCGTGTAGCGGCGACCGGCAGGAAAGCCAAGGGGCTGCGGGGGATAAGGGAACACGGCGCCACTCCTCACGGAAAACACGATCGTGGCGGCAGCCCTGCTCGATTCATCTGCTGTCGCCGAAAAAAGACATGTTTCCACAGATGCAAACCCGCTTGAATGAGAAAAGTCTCAATCAGCGCGGGAGAATGGTGCCGGGAGAAGGGCGAGGACAGGCGGGTTCCAGCCCATGTGAAGAAATAGGTCATGCGCGCAGCGCCAGGCCCGTGTGCAAGGGTGGCATGTCAGGCGGCGTCCACAGCACATGAACGGAAAGGCAAAAAAACAGCCGGCCTGGCGCGCAGCCAGGCCGGACAGTGCGAATCCCGCGAACCTCGCTACATGCGCAAGGGCGTGTCGCCAGGCCGGGGACTCAGCGGCGGATCTTCCACCGGCACCGGCTCATCGTCCGGCAGCGGTGGCGGGGGCAGGTTGGGTTCATTGACGGGCGGGGTTTCCTGGGGGGTATGCAGGGTCTGGTTCAAACAGGCCTCCTTGGGTGCGGTCATGCCGGCCACGGGTAGCAGCGCGTACTCAGCGCTGGCCGCCCACGGGGTTCTGATGCGGGATGGGGTCCAGCGGCGGGGTCGGGTCCAGCGGCGGGACTTCCACGGGCGGGGTGTCCTGGGGCTTGTGCATGGTGTTCTCCTGGGCGGGTGGAAGGGACGGGCTGCCCGCGGGATGCGGCAGGATGCCGTCATCGGCGTTGGCCAGCGGGTCTTCGGTGCCGTCGGGCTCGACCCCGTGGGCCGGGTCGGTCTCGATGTGGTCCGGTACGGCCGCGCGCGGCGGCGCGGGTGGCAGGCCGGGCGGACGCAACAAGGCGGCAGC
Organism: Herbaspirillum sp. DW155; assembly: GCF_037076565.1. Classification (NCBI taxonomy): domain Bacteria; kingdom Pseudomonadati; phylum Pseudomonadota; class Betaproteobacteria; order Burkholderiales; family Oxalobacteraceae; genus Herbaspirillum; species Herbaspirillum sp. DW155. The sequence continues at coordinate 3,137,507 of NZ_AP029028.1, forward strand.
CGGCGCCTGGGGGGATGCCGTATGGCGCGGCAAGACGGGATCCGGATGAGGCTGGTCCATGGCGGTCCTCCTTGGGGTGGTTGGAAGGCACACGCCATCTTACGAAGCCCCTGCCCTGCCCTCAGCCAGACATCGGCCCATTCGCCTGTAGGAAGGAGGGAAGAAAAACGCCGCCGGCCCGAGGGGCGGCGGCGTCCTGTGCGCAGCGTCGGGGCGACTCAGCCGGCCTTGAGCGCGCGGGTGACGATCTCTTGCGCCTCGGCAAAGATGCGCTCCAGGTGGGCCTGGTCGCGGAAGCTCTCGGCATAGATCTTGTAGATGCTCTCGGTACCGGACGGACGGGCCGCGAACCAGCCATTGTCGGTGACGATCTTGAGCCCGCCAAAAGCCTTGCCGTTGGCCGGCGCCGTGGTCATCACTTCGCGGATGGTCTCGCCGGCCAGTTCGGTGGAACTGACATCCTGCGGCGACAGCCTGGACAGGCGCGCCTTCTGCTCCGGCGTGGCGGCGGCTTCCTTGCGGCCGTTGACCGGCGCGCCCAGCTGACGGGTCAGGTCCTGGTAGATCTGTCCAGGGTCGTTGCCGGTACGGGCGGTCATCTCGGCGGCCAGCAAGGCGGCGGTGATGCCGTCCTTGTCGGTGCTCCACGGCTGGCCGTCGAAGCGCACGAAGGAGGCGCCGGCGCTTTCCTCGCAACCGAAGGCCAGGCTACCGTCATACAGGCCATCGACGAACCACTTGAAGCCCACCGGCATCTCCAGCAGCTTGCGGCCCAGATGCGCGGCCACGCGATTGATCATCTGGCTCGACACCAGGGTCTTGCCCACGGCGGCATCGGCGCGCCAGGCCGGACGATGGCCGAAGAGGTAGTACACCGCCACCGAGAGATAGTCATTGGCCGGCAGCAGGCCGGTGCTCCTGGCGACGATGCCGTGGCGGTCATGGTCGGTATCGCAGGCCACGGCCACGTCGAAGCGGTCCTTCAGGGCGATCAGCTCGCTCATGGCATAGGGCGAGGACGGATCCATGCGGATCTGCGCATCCCAGTCCAGCGGCACGAAGCGGAAGCTGGCATCGACGTCGGTGTTGACCACTTCCAGATTGAGCTTGTAGCGATCGGCGATGGCCGACCAGTAATGCAGCCCGGCGCCGCCCAGCGGGTCCACGCCGATCTTGACGTTGGCCGCACCGATGGCGGCCAGGTCGATGATGTTGGGCAGGTCGCCCACATAGTTGTCCAGATAGTCGTAGCGGCGCGTAGTCTCGGCCTTGAGCGCCTTCTCGAAGCTGATCCGGCGCACGCCTTCCAGCTTGTGCTCCAGATAGCCGTTGGCGCGCTGCTCGATCCAGCTGGTGACGTTGGAGTCCGACGGGCCGCCATTGGGCATGTTGTATTTGAAGCCGCCATTGTCGGGCGGATTGTGCGAAGGCGTGACCACGATGCCATCGGCCAGCTTGTCCCGGTGCACGCGGTTGTGCGTGAGGATGGCGTGCGAGACCGCCGGCGTGGGCGCATAAGGACTGCCCTCGGCCAGCATGGTCACCACCTCGTTGGCAGCCAGCACTTCCAGCGCGCTATGCCAGGCCGGCTCCGACAGGGCATGGGTATCGATGCCCAGGAACAGCGGGCCCTTGAAGCCCTGCTCCTTGCGGTAGTCGCAGATGGCCTGGGTAATGGCCAGCACGTGCCATTCATTGAAGCTGTGGGCATTGGCATTGCCACGATGACCGGAGGTGCCAAACGCCACCCGGTGGCTGGCCTCGGCCACATCGGGACGCAGGCTGTAATAATTGGACAGCAGCACCGGCAGGTTCACCAGGGCCGAAGGCGCGGCACGCTTGCCGGCGAGGGGATTGACGTGACTCATGATGTTTTTTTCTGGATGAATGGATACCTGAGGAAACGAAGGCGGCGGCCCGCTTGCACAGCGTCTGCAGTGTCCTTGCCCATCCGGCAGGCACGTTGCGCCCCTTCGCAACTTAATCTTTTTTCAACATCGCAGGTATTGTAACGCCAGGATGGCGCGCTGCAGCATCGATATGAAGATTCTTGCAGAAGTCTTGCCGCAGAGCACTGTTCACGGGCTTGTGCGCGAATAAGCGGCGTGCCGGCATGAAGCGATGTGCTCAAAAACAAAACGCGCCCGGGCCTGGGCCCGGACGCATCCTGTGACGACAAGCACGGCGGCCGCAGCGGCCACCTGCCCGCAACGTCAGGCGCGCCGGAAGGCGCGCACGATCACCAGCAGCACGATCGCTCCCAGCGTGGCCGTGACGATGGAGGCCAGAATACCGCCGCCGACGGCAATACCCAGCAGGCCCGCCAGCCAGCCGCCGATGACTGCGCCCACGATGCCGATGAGGATGTCAGCCAGCAGCCCGAAGCCACCACCCTTGACCAGCACGCCGGCCAGCCAGCCGGCAACGGCACCAATGATCAGCCATGCGATGAGTCCGTGTTCCATGATGTTCCCTTTCACTCGTTCGGTCGTTCTTGGGTTGATGTCGGAAACCGTCATCCGGTCTCCTCTTCTCTGCAAGCGCTCGGCGAAACAGATGAGGTGATGATAGAAAGGCGCGCCCCGGAGAACTATCGGACAGCGGCCCATTCCCCTGTAGGACAAGCCCGCCATATGCGGCCGCCGGACCCTTCGCGGCATTGCCGGCCGCGCAAATGCAGGCACTGCCGCGTCTTCCGCTTTTCCTACACCGCAAAAGGCGGCATTCCTATAGAGAGCAAGCGCGAGTTTTTTTACTCTTGCTTCCCATAGGCGCAGTGCAGCATTGAACCGCATGGCACAGCTTGCCGCAGCGCCGACAAGAACCCGTATCTGCCAGCCCGACTTTGCAAGAGAGCCGCCATCATGTCCGCCACCGAACCCAGCGCCCGCCCCTCGCCCGTCTTTGCCAACGCCTTTGCCATGAACGCATTCGGCGCGGCACCGAAAGCCGCACAGGCTGCCGAGTTTGCCGAGCACTATGCCCGCTACGCCCGGGAATCGGCACAGTTGCTGCAACAGATTTCGATGAAGGCACCGCAACTGGCTTCGGTGCTGGATCAGCTCAATGAAGGCAGCCTGCCGCAACACATCGAACTGGCCGCTGAGGAGACCGCAGCCCCGCTGCAGGAGCAGCGCCGCAAGCCGCGCGCAAGTCTGCTGGAGACGGTAGCCACTGCGCTGAGCCATGCGTTTCCCGGTGTGGCGTCACTGTTCCACGGCTGCCGCGCATTGCTGCAACTGAAGATGATCAAGAACAACCGACAGGCATAACGAGGCGCATCCGCCAGCAAGCCTGCACTGTGTGCATGAGGGCGCCACGCCCATCACTCAACCACAACCTGGACTCACCATGAAAAAAATTACCAAAGCCGTCTTCCCCGTCGCTGGCCTCGGCAGCCGCTTCCTCCCTGCCACCAAGGCGCAACCCAAGGAGATGCTGCCCATCGTCGACAAGCCGCTGATCCAGTACGCCGTGGAAGAAGCAGTGGAAGCCGGCATCACCGAGATGATCTTCATCACCGGCCGCAACAAGCGCGCCATCGAAGACCACTTCGACAAGGCCTATGAGCTGGAAAGCGAACTGGAAGCCGCCGGCAAGGTGAAGCTGCTGGAAACCATCCGCAATGTCATTCCCAAGCACATCAACTGCGTCTACGTGCGCCAGGCCGAGCCGCTGGGCCTGGGCCACGCCGTGCTGCTGGCCAAGCCGCTGGTGGGCGACGAACCGTTCGCGGTGCTGCTGGCCGACGACTTCATGGATGCCGAGCCCGGCCGGAAGAACGTGATGGCGCAGATGACCGAACTCTACGAACGCGAAGGCAAGAGCCTGCTGGCCGTGCAGGACGTGCCGCGTCCGGACACCCGCCAGTACGGCATCGTCAGCGGCAGCGCCTATGGTGATCGCACCGAACTGTTGAGCGGCATCGTGGAAAAGCCCTCCCCCGACGAGGCGCCCTCGACGCTGGCCGTTGTCGGTCGCTATGTGCTGACCCCTGCCATCTTCGAGCGCCTGGAAAATATCGGTACCGGTGCCGGTGGCGAGATTCAGCTGACCGACGCCATCTCGGCGCTGCTGGAGCATGAACAGATCCTGGCTTATCGCTACCAGGGCCAACGTTTTGATTGCGGCTCCAAGCTCGGCTACCTGAAGGCTGCCGTGGCCATGGGCTTCAAGCACAAGGAAGTGGGCAGCGGCTTTGCCCAGTATCTGCAGGAATTCGCCAGCCAGCACGACCTGGCCCAGGCCGCCCAGCCCAAGGGACCGGCCGTCGTGACTCCGCTCAAGCCCGCCCATGTCGCGGCCGCCACCGAAGATCTGCCAGCTGTCGCCCGTAGCATGTAAGTCCCCGTTGGAGACGTTGTTGATTGCAGTCCGTCCGCAAGGCCGGGCTGCTTTTTTTTTGCGCGGCGGCGCTTCGTATAAATTGTTTTGACCTTTGTCACAGAGTTTTAACCTGGACTTGCTAGCATCGCGGCCATGAATCTGGAGAAGTTCATTTCGCCCGGGACAAGGCAAGTCGCCGCACATCCAGGCCAACAAGCGTATGCTGTGGCCACCGCACACGTCTGAAAACGTTTGCACACCAGAAAAGCGACGATGAAATCGTTGCCAGACGGCAGGAATGTTGCGGCAAAGGCGCAAAAAATATATATTGTTTATATCAATTTTAACAGGAGCGTTCATGGCCACCAGAGTTCAAGCCGCAGCAGCATCAACCGAAACGAAGAAACCTGTCGCCAAGGCGGCAGCCCCCAAGACCGCCGCGGTGAAGAAACCTGCCGTCAAGCCCGCCACCCGTGCAGCCGCCAAGCCCGCTGCCGCACCGGCGGCAGCCAAGGCCGAAAAGAAGGTAGAGAAGGCAGACAAGCCGGTCAAGGCCGAGAAGACCGAAAAAGCGCCCAAGACCAAGAAGGTCAAGCAAGTGCGCGACAGCTTCACCATGCCCGAGAACGAATACGCCGTGCTGGCCCAGGTCAAGAAGACCTGCCTGAAGGCTGGCGTGGAAATCAAGAAGAGCGACCTGCTGCGCATCGGCGTGTCGCTGATCAAGAACCTGACGATCACCGAACTGAAGGACATCCTGGGCAGCCTGACCCCGCTGAAGGTCGGCCGTCCCAAGAAGTAAGCACGCCTGAAGCAGGCCATGCACGGCATGGCTGACGCACTTGCAGACCATGCCGCCCGGTTCGCGCCGGGCGGCATTGTTTTTGGTACGGCTTCAGTGCCTGGCGGGACGGCGCCCGCAGCAGGCGTTCAGAAATTGAATTCCCATTCGCAGGGCTGGCCGACCTCGATCACGCCGCCCTCCCCGCCGATGACGATGGCGTTCTGGCCGAAGGTGAGGCCGCCATCCACGCGTGCATTGGCACGATAGGTCGCCAGGGTGGCCAGCGGTTCATCGGGCCATTGCGGATCACGCAAGCCGCTGCGCTGGTCGATGCCGGGGACGGGACATCTTGCACAAGGCTTCACCAGCTTCAGTTGCACGCAGCGGTCGCCACTGCCCAGGCGCAGGGTATCGATGAAATCTTCTTCATAGGGCTCCAAACCGCTGATGACCAGGTTCGGGCGGAAGCGATCCATCGGCAAGGCCGGCGCGCCCTTGGCGGTGAGCCGGGCATTGAGGTCATCCAGCGAGGCCTGCCCGATCACCAGCAGCGGATAGCCATCCGAAAACTGCGTAGCGGCGCGATGCTCACCGGTCCAGCGGGTACTGCAGGCGCGTTCGACGGCCGGATTGAAGCGCACCAGCCGCGTATCCTCCCCCAGATAGTCCGAACACCAGGCCCGCGCCTGCTCGCCCTGGTCCAGCGCTTCCAGCCGGCTGCTCCAGACCTGTACGGTGAGCGTGGCGACATCCTCACCTGCTGCCGCCAGTCGCAAGGGACGCATGCCGGGTGCGCGCAACACCAGCGCGTCGTCTTCGAAGGCCGGCGTGATGCAGGCCATCTGCGGGTAGCTGCGCTGGGTCAGGAACTGGCCTTGGCGGTCCACCAGCATCCAGTGGCGGTCCAGCGCCAGGCCCAGCGGACCGATCTGGGCACGCGTGAGCGCGAGTCCGCCGCAGGACTTGACGGGATAGAAGTGGATGGCGCTGAGGGTGCTCGACATGGTGATACCGTCCCTGGGATGGCGGCGCGTCCAGGCGCCGGCAGAACATGGCTGATGAGGTGTGGGCGGGACATTACCACAAGCCGGACCTTTCGAACGGGGGGCGATACGCGGTGTTCCCACTCATGCGACAATCCCGGAAGTTTGATGAACCTTTCTGCCGGGAGCGCCATGCTGTTTGCCAAATTCTTCCATCTGCTGGGGCTGACCCTTTGGGTCGGCGGCATGTTCTTCGCCCACATGGCGCTGCGTCCCGCGCTGACCGTGCTGCACCCCGAGCAGCGACTGAGCCTGATGGCGGCAGTGCTGGCCAATTTCTTCATCTGGGTCTGGGTGGCCATTGCGCTGGTGCTGGGAAGCGGCCTGCACATGATGATGGTCATGGCTGCCGGGGCCGCCAGACTGCCCCCTTACGTCCACGCCATGAGCGGTATCGGCATGGTGATGATGCTGATCTTTGCGCACATCTTCTTCGCGCCCTTCCGCCGACTCAAATCGGCCACCGCCCAACAGGACTGGGACCGCGCCTCGCGGGCGCTGCGGCAGGTGCGCATGCTGGTCGGCATCAACCTGTGCCTGGGCTTGCTGACCATTGCGGTGGGTGCATTGGGCCCGTTGAGCGCCTGAACGCGCCGGGCCGGGCGTAGCGGGTGCGCTGGCCTGCCTCTGGAGCAGGCTCCGGCGGGGCAGGAACGTAAAAAGGGATGAGCCGGCTCATCCCTTTTGCTTTCCGGTACAACGACAGGATCAATGCGCCTTGTCGGACCCCGGCTTGAATTCCTCATAGCGGCGCGCCAGTTCCTGGCGCAGCGACTTGCGGATCACGGCCGCATCGAAGCGGCGCTTTTCTTCCTGCGAGAACGGGCGCAGCGGCGGCACCGGGATCGGCTTGCGCTGGTCATCGACTGCCACCATGGTGAAGAAGCAGCTGTTGACGTGGCGGGTTTCCTGGGTGCGGATGTTCTCGGCGACCACCTTGATGCCGATTTCCATGGAGGACTTGCCGGTGTGATTGACGCTGGCCAGGAAGGTCACCAGTTCGCCCACGTGGATGGGCTGGCGGAACATCACCTGGTCCACCGACAGCGTGACCACGTACTGGCCGGCATAGCGGCTGCCGCAGGCATAGGCCACCTGGTCCAGCAGCTTCAGGATGGTGCCCCCGTGCACGTTGCCGGCGAAGTTGGCCATGTCCGGGGTCATCAGGACCGTCATGGTGAGTTGATGAGATGGCAGATCCATGGTGCTTGGCTCTCTCTGTAGTGTGATGGCGATGGGTTGATCTTGGAATGCATGAGACGCGGCGCCGGCATCCTGCCCGCTTCCCCGAGCGCGCAGGCGGCCGGCCGGGAGGCTCTCGTGGAGGAAAGCGACCCGGCCGCGGCCGACATTATCGGCCAGCCAGCCCGGCTATGGCAAAAAAACTCGCATCAGCGGCAGGCGTGCGCCTGCTCAGGCGCGTAGCACCGGCTCGGCGGCGGCGAAATGCTCCTCGCAATTGCGCAGGAACTGCTGCACCGAGGCGCTGATGGCTTCCGGCGACCAGCCGGCGATATGCGGCGTCAACACCACATTGGGCAGGCCGATCAGGGCGGCCGGCGGCTTGGGTTCGCCCTCGTAGACGTCCAGCGCGGCGCCGGCCAGACGGCCCGACGACAGGGCGTCGGCCAGGGCGGCGGTATCGACGGTGCTGCCACGACCGATGTTGACCAGATAGCCCCGGGGGCCGAGTTCTTCCAGCACCCGCGCATTGATGAGGTGCCGGGTCTGGGCGCCACCAGGGGCGGCCACGATCAGGCAGTCGGCCCAGCCGGCCAGTTGGGCCACGTCCGGGAAATAGTGGAAATCGACGTCATCGCGCTTCTTGCGGTTGCAGTAGGCGATCTCGGCATCGAAGGCAGCAGCGCGGCGGGCGATTTTCCTGCCGATATTGCCCATGCCGACGATGCCCACGCGCTTGCCGGCCAGTTGCGGCTGCAGCGGGATGGTCTCGCGCCAGCCGCCCTCGCGGGTGTAGCGGTCCAGCACCGGGATGTTGCGCAGGATGGCCAGCAGCAGGCCCAGGGCATGGTCGGCCACGCAATCCTCGTTGGTGCCGGCGCCGGTGGCGATTTCGATGCCGTTGGCCTTGGCGTGGGCAGCATCGATGTTCTCAAAGCCGGCGCCCAGCGCGCAGACCAGCTGCAGATGCGGCAGGGCGCGCATCTCGTCGGCGGTCAGACCGGTGGAGCCGTTGGTCAGCACCACGGCCACCTTTTTAGCGGGGCCGGCGATCATCGCGTCACGGCGCTGGCGATCCGGCGCGTAGAGGATGTCGTAATGGGCGGCGATGGTGGCCGTGCTTTCTTCGGAAAGATGAATCAGGACGAGCAGGGGCGGTTTCATGAGGGGACCTGGCAAGACGTGGGTAAGGAAGAGATGAACGAAAAAGCAATGATCGCCATTCTATGGCGAAACTGCAAAACCGTTCGTAGCTCGGTCAGCCATGCTGCATGCGAATTCCATGCCAGACCGTGCCATCAAAAAGCCCGGCGCGCCGTCAAGCGCGCCGGGCCTTCAGGTGGCCCCGAGCCAGGGCTCAGGAGCGGTGCAGCCGCTCAATGCCGCGCCTGCTGTTTCTCCAGCAGCTCATGCGCAGCCTGGCGCGCGCCCTGCTCGGCCGCCTTTTCATCGGCGAAGGTCTGGTCGGGCAGCACACGCTGCACCGGGAATACCGGGTTGCGGTGCATGGGATTGGTCGAATGACCGAAGATGGCCACCTGAGCCACCCACTCCTCGCCGCCGATGACACGTACCCCGGCGTATTCCACTTCGTAATCGCCTATTTGTTCGGTGGGCATGATGGTCTCCTCTGGTGCTGCTGTGGGCCGGCTGCCTCAGGCGGCGCCGTCGCTGCTGCGATCCTGCAGATGGGTGATGGCATAGCCTTTTTCGCCGATCTGCAGGAAGGCGTCTTCCGCCTCCAGCGTGAAATGCCGCTTGCCGTCGCGCTCGAAATCCACGTTCTGTTCATGCAGCTGCCAATCGGTATTGGTCACTTCTTCGGGCAGCGGCTTTTCATGGGGCAGGACGAGGTAGGAAAACAGACCGTCGCCGTCCGGGCGCTTGTACACATCGACTTTCATCTTGGGCCTCCTGGTCGGGTTGAACATGGGCATTGCTTCAAGATGCGACTGGACGACCCGCCATTGGTTCGCCGTGGGGAGCGTGGGAGATGCACAAAGCGGGTTGCGCTGTCAGCCTGATCCGACAGCAGCGCGGTGAGGGAGGAGGCATGGCTTCAAGATAGCACCGCCATCGGTGCGATGCCACCCGATGATGTGTGCAGCGCAGCGCTCAGTCCGCTTGCCGCTGCAGCCAGGCCAGGGCGCCGCGAAGGCTGCGGAAATCAGCCAGGGAACGACAGGCGATCTGCGGATGGCGCTCGCGCAGCATGCGCGAGAGCGCTGCGCCGGGGCCCAGTTCCAGCGCCACCGTGACGCCCCGTTCGGCGCAGTTGTCCATGCAGGCGGCCCACTGGATGGGTTCGACCAGCTGACGCACCAGCAGCGCCTTGGCCTGCACCGCATCGGTAATGGCCTGGCCGGTGACGCCGGCCAGCAGCGTCAGGCCGGGCGACTCCAGCGGACGCGCCGCCAGTTGTGCAGCAAACGGCGCCGTGGCCGCTTGCATCAGGGGGGTATGCGAGGCCAGCCCAACAGGCAAGGCAGAGGTACGGGCTCCCGATATCGCCAGTTCAGCCGCTGCCGCTTGCAGGGCGGCCTCGCCTCCGCCGGCGATGAGCGTATCCTCGCCCGTGATGATGGCCACATGGCCGCCGTGGCGGGCCAGGCAATCCCGGGCACGATCTGCCGGTACGCCGCCGATGGCCATCAATCCTTGCGCGGGCTGCGCGCTGGCGGCCTGCGTCATCGCTGCGGCGCGCTGCGCGGCCAGCGCCACGGTATCACGCGCCTCGATGACCCCGGCCACCGCATACGCGGACAATTCGCCCACGCTGTAACCCGCCACCAGCACGGGGGCACCTGCGATGGCAGTCAAGGGCTCGCGCAACGCCTCCCAGGCGGCGAGCTGGGCGGCCACGATCAGGGGCTGGGCGTTGTGGTTGGCGTAGAGCCGGGCGGAATCGGCCAGTACCGTTTCCAGAGGAGCTTGCAAGTGCGCCGGCAGATCAGATTGCGCCAGGAAGGCACTTGCCTGCGGTTCATCGCGCAGCAGGTCGAACATGCCCGCGTGCTGCGCGCCCTGCCCCGGACAAAGAATGGCCAGTCGCATGCTCATCCCCTGTCGTCCTCCAGCAAGCCAGCCTGATGCACCAGGCAAGCCGCTGCCAGCAGATCGGCCGCACCGCCCGGAGACAGGCGTCGGGCCACGAACTCGCGATGGCAGGCCAGCGCGTCGGCTTCCCAGTCTGCGCGCGCGGTGCCGCCCGCGGCCAGGAAGGCCGCGCTGCGTTCGCGCACCAGCGCCGCGCCCTCGGCGCCGCCGCGATGATAAACGTTGGTATCGCTGAGTTGCGCCATCAGCGCAAAGAGCGCGTCAATCCGGGCGTGATCATCATCGCGCCCGGCAGCGAGGGTAGCCTGCAATTGCGGCAGGGCCACATCGAATACCGACGGGAAGCCCAAGGCCCCCTCTTCCCGCGCCCCGCCCACGGCATGCTCGGCCGCCACGCGCTGGCCGTGACTGTGCTCGTCGCCGCCCGCTGCGGCGGCACTATGGCGCGCCAGCGCATCACCCCACTGGATCAGCAAGGTGGCGCGAATCGTGGCTGGCTGCAAGGGCAGGTGGCGGCCACGCGCATGGGCCATGGCCGCGCACAGCATGCCCAGCGCGAAGATGGCGCCACGATGGGTGTTGACGCCACCGGTGGCGCGCAACATGCGCTCTTCGGCCTGGATGGCCAGTTTCTTCAGGGTGTTGAAAGGAGCCGCGTCCAGTCCGGCTGCCGCGACCCGGAAAAAATAATGACGTAACGCGAACAGGCTGCGCAGGAAGGTCTGGGCCGTCATGTCCAGATGACTGCCATTGTCCACGCGCGACACCAGGCCCGGTTTGGGATAGAGCACCAGCTCCTGATAGAGGCTGCGCACCGCCAGGCGCGCCAGTTGGCGGCAGAACGCCAGGTTTTCGCGGGCGGCCCGGCGCTTGCGGGTGGGCTGGGTGGGTCGGGCGGGATGGATGGGCCGGGTCAGCGTATCCGGGTGCTGCATCAGGCGGCGCATGCGTGCTCCTGCGGCAGGCTGGCGCGTAAGGCGCCGATCCGCTCCAGCGCCACGCTGGTGGGCCGCTTGACCAGGACCTGGCCCTCGGGATGCGTGCCCAGCACGGCCACCTGCCGCCACTCTTTCCAGGACACCGCAGCCCCGCCAGGGAACAGGATTTCTCCATCCAGCGGCAGGAACATGGCCTGCCAGGCCAGCAGCCGTACACCGGCCTCCAGTTCGGCCTGGCTGCGCGGCGCAAAGAGCAGGTCGATGTCGGAACTGCTGCGCAGATAGGCTTGCGCCGTCACGGCCTGCCAGGCCAGCGAGCCGAACACGGCCAGCGCAATGCCGGCACGGTCCATGTGCTGCTGCAATTCGTCCAGCCCGGTCTGCCATGCCGAGGGCAGACCCGGCAGATGCGCCGCCGCAATATCGCGCAACAGGAACGGCGCACGGCTGGCCGCCACCTCCTGGGCCTGCACCCGCAGGGCGATGCGAGGCTTGTTGCCCTGCGCATCGGGCGGCAAGGCGATGCCGACGCAGATGTCCTCATCGCTGGCATCCACGTCGCGCCGGCGCACGATCAGCGGCCAGCGCATGCGCTGCCACTGCCGCAGCGTGGCCTGCTGGCGATCATCGGCGCTGCCGGCCAGCAGGCGTTCCCAGCCGCCCTCCTTCAGCCAGAGCAAATGATGGCGGGAAGCAGCAAGGGACGGCGCGGACTTCATGCTCATCCCTGCAAGGGCGTATCGTTGGCCACTGCGTCGATGACACGTTGCGCCCATTTGCGGCCGCCACGCGCCAGACCGGTGGCTGCGCGCGTGTCGGCGCTGCGGTCCTGCGCCAGCGCCTCGGCCAGGGACCGGGCCAGGTCGCCATTCCAGATCTCGGCGACGCCGCCCATGCGGTGATAATTTTCCGGTCCCGGCGCAAAGACCGGGTTGCTCTTGGCCAGCTCGGTCAGCCGTTCTTCCGGCACTTTGGTAATGCGTGCCATCGCCGGCAGGCCCATCACACGGATGGTGGCCGCAGGCAAGGCATAGCAGGCGTCAGCGATCAGACCACTGGTGATGAAGCCGCCCGACAGCGCCTGGTCATAGACCAGGCCGACCACGCGATGGCCCTGGCGGCGCGCCAGTTCCACGCACTTGCCCAGATGCGCCATGTAGCTGTTGATGCCCAGCATTTCATCGCGATGACGCAGGCGCTGGCCCTGGGTATCGACCAGGATCACGATGGGCCGGCCCGGATGTTCACGTACCGTCTGCAGGATCACGCTGGCCTGTGCCAGGGCAATCTCGATGCCGATGGGCGTGTGACCGGTGGTGCCGACCACGGTGACGGTATTGCCGTCGACCTGGGCCGTGCCGGAGAGGAAATGCTCCTGCTCGGTGATGGCATGGCCTTGCGGGAACAGGTCTTGCGCGAGCGCGCGCCAGTCGACCTGGATGGGGGTGACAGTTTGACTCATGGATTCCTCTCAAGCCTTGGACGCAATGCGCAGGCGCTCGGCCATGGCAGTGAAGGCGCCGGCTTCCAGCATCGGCACCGCTTCCGGCCGGGCGACGCCCAGCTCGGCCCAGATATCCATCGGATCCTCGGCATGGCCGAAGGTGGCGATGCGACGGCGCAGCATTTCCTGTTCGGCTTCCAGCGCGGCCAGGGTCAAGGGCACGTCGCCGGCCTGGGCCAGCGCGGCGATGGCGGCGGCGCGGAAAGCCTCGGTATCGTCGCTGACCAGTTGCTGGCAATCGCCGATCAGGTAGCGGTGCTTGCCGCCCGTGGTGCGCCACACCAGGGCGCGGTCGCGCGAATCGAATTCTTCCACGCCGTTGGCGGTCTCGATCACCTCGGGGCCGGACATGGCCAGCCGCCCTTCCTCGGACATGATGACCGTATTGGCGCAGCGCGCCACGATGCCCATGCCGCCGAAGCAGCCATTGGCGCCGCCCACCAGCACGATCACAGGGATACCGGCGGCGCGCGCCTCCAGCACCGCACGCATCACCTCGGAGACGGCGATGAGACCCGCGTTGGCTTCATGCAGCCGCACGCCGCCCGTTTCCAGCAGCAGGATCACGCCAGCCGCTTGCCGTGCAATGGCGCGCTTGAGCAGGCCGACCAGCTTGGCGCCGTGCACCTCGCCCACGGCCCCGCCCATGAAACCGCCCTCTTGCGCAGCGGCCATCACGGCACGCCCGCCCAGCAGGCCTTCACCGATGATGACGCCATCGTCGAAGGAGACCGGAGCGTCCAACTGGCCCAGGTGCGGGCTCACCACGCGCTGGGCCGGTGGCAGCAGTTCCTTGAAGCTGCCGGCGTCAAGAACCGCCAGGATGCGCTCGCGCGCCGTGGCTTCCAGATAGCTCGCACTCATGCGCCCTCCTCCACCATGGCTTCCACGGCCTGGTCCAGGCGCAGGCTGACCACGGCCGGCGTGGCCCCCATGTCGTTGATGGAGATGCGGGTATCGGCAAGTTGCCAGCGCTGCTGGAAGTCGGTCATCACCGCTTCCCAGATGGTGCCGAAGCCGCGCGCGGCGGTCTTGACTTCGATGGCGCAGGCGCCGTTGAGGGGCGCGTTCTCGATCAGCACTTCCAGATTGCCCGAGCTGACCACACCGACCAGTTCAGGCGCAGCCTTGAGACGGCGCTGGCCGTGCTCGAAGCGAAAAGTCAAAGTTTCCATAGTGTCGCTTTCGTTGCAGATGACTTACCAGTTGCGGAAGCGCTTGGGCGGGTTGTACAGCCCACCGGAAGCCCGCACCAGGTCTTTCATGTTCTTGGCCGCCAGCAGGTCGCGGGTGGCCATGCGCTTGTCGATGCCGAGGTCTTCGGCGCGGCGGATGATGCCGCGGTCGCGCAGGTTTTCCACCATGCGCTTGTCGCGGCCCATGCCCACGGCGGTGTAACCGGCCACGCCGCGGATGGCCTGCTCGCGCTCTTCCTCGGTACGGCACAGCAGCAGGTTGGCGATGCCTTCTTCGGTGAGGATGTGGGTGACGTCATCGCCGTAGATCATCACCGGAGGAATCGGCATCTTGGCCTGCTCGCCCAGCTGCCATGCGTCCAGCTTTTCGACGAAGGCCGGTTGCATGTGCTCGCGGAAGGTTTCCACCGTCTGCACCACCAGCTTCTGTCCACGCGGAATGGTATTGCGGCCGGCGCGCGCCTGCTGGCCCGCCTTGAGCCAGGCCTCGCTGGCATGGCGGCGGCCGCGTGCATCCGCGCCCATGTTGGGGGCACCGCCAAATCCGGCGATGCGGCCCAGGGTGGCCGTGGAGGAATTGCCCTGCAAGTCGATCTGCAGAGTCGAGCCGATGAACATATCGCAGCCATAGTGCCCGGCCGTCTGCGAGAAGGCGCGGTTGCTGCGCATGGAACCATCGGGACCGACGAAGAAGACATCGGGACGCGCGCGGATGTAATCTTCCATGCCCAGCTCGGAGCCGAAGGAGTGCACGGACTCCACAAACCCGGCCTCGATGGCGGGAATCAAGGCCGGATGCGGATTGAGCGCCCAGTGCTTGCAGATCTTGCCGCGCAGGCCCAGCGATTCGGCGTAGGTCGGCAGGATCAGCTCGATGGCGGCCGTATCGAAACCGATGCCGTGATTCAAGCGCTGCACGCCATATTCGGCATAGATGCCCTTGATGGCCATCATCGCCATGAGCACCTGGATCTCGGAAATCTGCGCCGGGTCACGTGTGAAGAGCGGTTCGATGTAATGCGGCGTGGGCGCCTTGATGGCGAAACTCACCCAGTCGGCCGGGATATCCACGCGCGGCAGCTCATCGACAATTTCGTTCACCTGGGCAATCACGATGCCGCTGGAGAAGGCCGTCGCTTCGGCAATGGCGGGCGTATCTTCCGTATTGGGGCCGGTATAGAGATTGCCGTGGCGGTCGGCCGCCTGCGCGGCCACCAGCGCCACGCGCGGGGTCAGGTCCACGAAGTAGCGGCCAAACAGTTCCAGATAGGTATGGATGGCGCCGATGTTGAGCTTGCCGGCCGAGGCCAGCTTGGCCAGGCGGCCGGCCTGCGGGCCGGAGAAGGAAAAGTCCAGCCGGTCGGCGATGCCCTTTTCGAACACGTCCAGATGTTCCGGCAAGGCCAGCACCGAGAACAGCATGTGCAGGCCATGGACCCGGGCCGGATCGAGCGCGGCCAGTCCCTTGGCCAGGAAATCGGCCTGCTTCTGGTTGTTGCCCTCGACACAGACCCGGTCGCCGTTTTCCAGCACCGCATAGAGCAGGTCGGCCAGCTTCTCCGCAGGCGCGATCTTGCCCTGCAACTGGCTACCCAATGCGGCGGTGGCGCGCGCCAGCCGCTGTTCACGGTTTGTCTGGCGCGCATTCCACACGCGTTCGCTACACCTCATTTACTTGGCTCCCATCAACAGGTCAGGCAATACGGTCGCGATGCCCGGGAACATGCACAAGAGCAGGACCGCGAGAAACATCAGCGCCAGGAAAGGAATCGTCCCCTTGATGACATCGCCCAGTGCGATATCGGGTGCGATGTTCTTGATGACAAACAGGTTCAGCCCCACCGGCGGGTGGATCAGGCCCATCTCCATGACCACGGTCATGACGATGCCGAACCAGATCAGGTCGAAACCGGCGGCTTTCAACGGCGGCAGGATGATGGGCGCGGTCATGAGGATGATCGACACCGGCGGCAGGAAGAAGCCCAGCACGATCACCATGCCCAGGATCACCGCCAGCAGCAGCCATTTCGACAGATGCAGATCGACCACCCACTGCGCCGCCGACTGGCTGATGTGCAGGTAGCTCATCACGTAGGAATACAGCAGCGACATGCCGATGATGAGCAGCAGCATTCCCGATTCCTTGATGGTGGAACTGAGGAAAGGCGCGATCTCTTTCGGCTTGTAGATGCGATACACCACCGCGATCAACACCAGCGCCAGCAGCGCACCCAGGCCGGCCGTCTCGGACGGCGTGGCGAGACCACCGTAGAGCGCCACCATCACGCCGATCAGCAGGATCAGGAAAGGCAGCACGCGCGGCAGCATTTCCACCTTCTGCGTCAGCGTGAAATGCTCGTCATCCAGATAGGCCGACTTGGCTCCACCGGCGGTGTAGACCGCATGCGCCAGCTTGTATTCCTTGCGCGCCCGGAAGACGGCATAGCCGGCAAACAGGATCACCAGCAGCACGCCTGGTCCGATACCGGCCAGGAACAGGCGGCCCAGCGATTGTTCGGCGGCCACGGCATAGAGAATCATGGTGATGGACGGCGGCAGCAGGATGCCCAGCGTGCCGCCGGCGGCGATGATGCCGGCGGCAAACCCGGGCGAGTAACCGCGACGGCGCATCTCCGGAATGCCCGCCGAACCGATGGCCGAGCAGGTCGCAGGAGAAGAACCTGCCATAGCCGCAAACAACGCGCAGGCAAACACGTTGGCGATGCCCAGGCCGCCCGGCACCTTGTTCAACCAGGCGTGGATGGCCGAATACAAGTCCTTGCCTGCAGGGGATTTGCCGATGGCCGCCCCCTTCAGGATGAACAGCGGAATGGAGAGAAGCGTGATGGAAGCGATTTCTTCATAAACGTTCTGCGTGATGGTATCCAGCGACGACTCCGGCATGAAGAAATACATGAAGCCAGTCGCCACCACGCCCAGCG
Organism: Herbaspirillum sp. DW155; assembly: GCF_037076565.1. NCBI lineage: Bacteria > Pseudomonadati > Pseudomonadota > Betaproteobacteria > Burkholderiales > Oxalobacteraceae > Herbaspirillum > Herbaspirillum sp. DW155. The sequence goes on from NZ_AP029028.1 coordinate 3,154,479, forward strand.
CAAAAGCGATCGGCATGCCCGAACACATCACCAGGATGGTGACCACGCCATACAGGACTCCCAGGGTCAGCGGACTCATTGCGCACCTCCGGCTTGCGGGGCGGGAACGGTGCCGGTGATGCGCGCCAGCACTTGCACCAGCAGCTGCAGGGTGAGCATGGTCATGCCCAGGGCCATCAGGGAATAAGGAATCCACAAGGGCGGCGCAAACGTCGACGAGGTAGTCTGCCCTTCCACCCAGGCTTCATGGAACAGCGCCCACGACTTCCAGGTGAAGAAGGCGCAGAACAGGAAGGACAGCACATCCACGATGAACATGCGCACCTTGTTGGCCAGCGGCGAAAGCATGCCCGCCAGCGCCTCGATGCCGATGTGGCCGCGCAGCGACTGCACATAGGCCGAACACAGGAAGATCACGCCCACCAGCATGAAGACCGAGGCTTCATCCTGCCAGTCCGTAGGCTGATGGTAGAAGTAACGCACCACCACCGAATAGGTGAGGATGCAGGAGGTGACCAGCAAGGCGATCATTCCCAGGAACACGGCCACCCGATGGTAGCCCTGCAGGAAGGCCGCCAGCCACGCCACCGGGGCGCTGGCCGGCACCGCCGGACGCGCTGCCGCCGCGCCGGGCATCTCGAAGCCGTGGCTCATACGGTCTTCTCCGCCAGGGCCAGCAGCTTGGCGCAGCTGGCATTACGCCCGGCGAAGTCCTTCCAGGCGGTATTGCGGGCGATGTCCTGCCACTTCTTGACGACCTCGGCGTTCAGATCGACCACCTTGGCGCCGGCCTTCTGGTAGACCTGGGCCACGGCAATGTCATCGGCCTGGGCGGCCTTGGTGGCGAACTGCTCCATCTCGGCGCCAACCGCCATGATGATGGCCTGCTGATCCTTGGGCAGGCGCTCGAAGACGGCCTTGGACATCATCAGCGGCTCGAACATGTACCAGTAGGCTTTGTCGCGCCCGGTGGTGAGCGCCTTGGCCACTTCTTCCAGACGGAAGGACATGAAGGACGTCGAGGAAGTCATCGCCGCATCCATGGCGCCGGTCTGCATGGCCGCATAGATTTCATTGGAGGGCAGCGTCACCACGGCGGCGCCCGCTTCCTTCAGGATCAGGTCCATCTCACGCGAACCGCCGCGCACCTTCATGCCCTTGACGTCGGATGGATCGACGATGGGCTTGCTGCGCGAGGCCACCCCACCCGCCTGCCAGATCCAGCTGATGATGACCACGCCCTTCTCGCCCAGCACGCGGGCCAATTCCTTGCCCACTTCGGCATTCTTCCAGGCCGCACCCTGCTGGTAGGAGGTCACCAGGCCGGGCATGAGGCCGATATTGGTTTCGGGGACTTCGCCGCCGGCATAGTTCAGCGGCACCAGCGACATGTCCAGCGCGCCCTTGCGCAGGGCCGAGAACTGGGCATTGGTCTTCATCAGGGACGAGCCGGGATAGATCTCGAACTTCAAGGCACCTTTGGTCTTTTCGTTCACCTGCTGGGCGAACATGCGTACCAGCCGGTCGCGGAAGTCGCCTTCGGTCAGGGTGCCACCGGGGAACTGGTGAGAAATCTTCAGACTGGCCGTTTGCGCCCATGCGGCGGGCAGGGCGGCGGCAAGCGGTGCGGCGGCTAAGGTGCCAAGGAAGTGGCGGCGGGTCAATGCGGTCATGCTGGTATCTCCTCCAGGAATTGATGGAACTACTGTGTTTTTATGCTCTCATCGTGTATACAATTTCAGGCGAAACGCATACATTGTCAAGCATAAATCCACTGGAAGCCGCTCCCTTTACATTGCTTGCTTAAAAAATCATCATGGACACGCCAAAGACCCGTTCCGAAACCCTGCGCGAATCGATCGAAGAATTGATCGCCGTCGGCAAGCTGGCGCCCGGCCAGCATCTGGATGAAACTTCGCTGGCCGAGGAATTCGGTGTTTCGCGCACGCCCATTCGGGAGGCGCTGATCCAGCTGGCCTCGATGGGCATCGTCGAGATGCGCCCGCGCCGGGGCGCCATCGTGGCCGACATCGGCCCGCAGCAGTTGATCGAGATGTTTGAAGTGATGGCCGAATTCGAGGCCATGTGCGGCCGCCTGGCCGCGCGCCGCATGACGCCGGCCGAGCATGCCCAGCTGCTGGCGGCACACGAGGCCTGCCAGGCCGCGCGCGATGCCAGTGACCCGGATGCTTATTTCTATCTGAATGAGGCCTTCCACGACCACATCTACGCCGGCAGCCACAACGGTTTCCTGGCCGAGCAGGCGCGCGCCCTGCACCGCCGCCTGCGGCCCTACCGGCGCCTGCAGTTGCGGGTGCGGGATCGCCTCAGGATGTCCTTTGACGAACACCAGGCCGTGGTCGATGCCATCATTGCCGGCGATCCCGAGCGTACCGTGGAGCTGCTACGCCAGCACATCATGATCCAGGGGCAGCGCTTTGCCGACCTGGTGGCGTCCCTGCATCAGCTCAGGTCGGCCGCATGAGGCGCGGCCAGCGGATGCCAGCGGATTACAGGCTGCGCTGGCTGACGAAATGACGCTCGCTGCCGTCCAGCGGATCAATGAAGAACAGCGAACGCGCCAGCAGTTTGAGGGGGTTGTCCAGATCATCGGCCACGCCCACGGGCACGGCGTGCGGGTAGAACAGATCGTTGAGGATAGGGATGCCCAATGAGGCCATGTGCACCCGCAACTGGTGACGCCGCCCGGTGACCGGCTCCAGCTGGTAGAGGCCCAGTTCTCCGCGCCGCTCCAGCAGGGAAATATGGGTTTCGGAATTAGGCGTACCTTCGGCCTCGTGCATCTTGAAGAACTGTTCAGGAATCTCTTCGATCCGGCTGCGGTGCACCCGTGGCAACTCAAGCTCCGGGCGCAGCGGGGCAATCGCTTCATATACCTTGAACATCGCCCGTTGCTGAAACATCGACTGATACTTGCCCCGGCTGGCCGGCTGATGCGAAAAGACGATCACCCCGGCCGTCTCGCGGTCCAGCCGGTGGATCGGCACCAGGTCCTGCAGGCCAGTGGCCTTCTTCAGGCGCACCAGCAAAGTTTCCTGCACGAAGCGGCCGGTCGGGATCACCGGCAGGAAATGCGGCTTGTCGGCCACCAGCAGGTGATCGTCGAGATGCAGGATCTTTTCTTCCACGGGGATGCGTTCTTCACCCTGGGGCAATTCGCGGTAATAGAAAATGCAATCCCCGCTGCGATAGGGCGACTCCGGACGCAACTGTTCACCTTGCTGATTGCGCACCTCTCCGCGCAGAAGGCGCTCGCGCCAGATCGCTTCGGGCACTGCCGTAAAACGTTCAGCCAGGAAGGACAGCATGTCGCGCCACGGCCCCGGTTGCAGCCAGAGGTAGCTGGGCGAGAGTCCCTCGCGCATGGGCAGGGTCGGTGTGGGTCTCATGCACCCTCCCCCTTCGCCGGTTTCCTGCGCGCAGCGCGGCGGCGCCAGGCGGCCACGCTGGCATTGGCATCCAGGTGCGCCAGCAGCTTGCCGCGCTGGGCGTCGGTGAAGGGCAGCCTGTCGATCAGGCCCGGCCACAGGGTCATGGCGCGTTCCACGGTCTCCACCAGCACCGCCTGCAGACGGGGTTCGGGCAGACGCCACAGGTTGGCGAGCTGGCGCAGGATGGCCGGGGTCAGCAATTGCTTGCCCTTCTGGCCGGGCATGAAGGCCAGCGCATGGCCGTCGCCGCCCACATAGGCGGCATAGGCCACGATGTCATAGGCCGGCGACAGCGCGGCCTGCTGCGGGGTGTGATAGAGCAGGCTGAAGTTCTTCAGATGCGCGTCGAAATTTCCGAGCAGTTCGTTGACCTTGATCCGGCGCAGCAATTCATAAACATCTTCCGCACCGCGCGTACTGCGCTCCAGCAAGACCACGCCGATGGCGGCATAGGTGCCGACGTACTTGGCCGCCGGCGTGGTGCCGGTGACCTGGGCGAAATCTTCCATATGCAGACGGCCGGTGGGCGTAGGGGCATCGCGGTCGAAGCGCTGCACCAGCAGGAAACGGCTGGCGTCATTGCGCAGGCCGAACGGCAGGTGCTCGGCAATGGCCGAGAGCGGTTCCAGACTGAAGCGGCAGGTCTGCACGCCGGCCGCCGCTGCCAGGGTGAGCGAAGCGAACTCCACTTGCGGCATGTTGGGATAATCGGTGGCCGGCAGCTTGGCGATGAAGTGGCTACCCTGGCTGTCCTTGGAGCGCATCACGTAGCGACCGCCGCTCTCCCTGACCAGGGCCAGCTTGGGCTGCACGCCCGAAAGCGATTCCCCGCCCGGCACCGGCAACTGGCCGGAGCTCATTTCGTAGCTGTCGTGCCCCTGCCCCAGCAAGCGGCCCAGTCCGCGTTCATCCAGCTCTTCGGCCAGGGCCGAGACATCGCCGGGCAGGTCGCGTCCGCAATAGGCCAGGAGGCCGAATTCATCATCCGGCGCCAACCCGGCGCGCTGTACCAGGTGCTTGCGCAACTGGCCTTCCGGTAGCAGGTTCTGGAAGAAAGGCGGCAAGCCACCCCGGCCATCGCCCCGATTGGCGGCCAGCGTGGGATCGAGCAACTGGGCGCGGGTGCGCTCTTCGGTGGAGGCCAGATAGAGCTGGGAGAGGACCGGACGATCCGCCCCCTGCAAGGCATAGGCGTCATCGAAACGGAAATAGCAGCGGCCATCGTCCAGCGCGAACAGGGAGCCGACCTCGACACGGCCCAGGCGGATGCGCAGGGATCGCAGCATGCTCATGCCTTGCCTCCTTCGCCCATGAGCGCTTCCAGGCGCGCGCCCAGTTCGGTCTGGCTGCCATTGCCTTGTGCCTCGGCCGCACGCAGCGGAGCCGCTTGCCGTGGCAGCAGCAGCAGGTCCAGTTCCAGCGTCTCACACAACGCCAGCAGCTTGACCAGCTCGATATTGCCGCGCCCCGTTTCCAGGGCCAGCAAGGTATTGCGATGCATGCCGGCGCGCTCGGCCAGGGTGATGGCCGTCATCCCGCGCGCCTTGCGGGCGCTGCGGATGCGCTGGCCGATGTCTTGCAGACTGGTCATGAGAAGATCCAATTAAATGGCACTTTTTATATAAGACCATTTTATTGAACATTCGGCTGAATGCAAGACCAATTAATTGTACTTTATGATTTTAGACCAATTAATTGGTACTTTTGATTCAAAAAAGGAACGCGAAGCAGGTTCAGGGTGAAAAGGGAATAAAAAAATCGCAGCCCCGGGGGACTGCGATTTCAAGACTGCCAGCGTATTCAGGCGGTGGTATTGACGTTGCGCCCGATGTTCGGGTTGGCCGGCAACGGCAGTGCCTGCAGCAAGCCAGCTGCTGTGGCAGCCTGGCTATCGAGCGCCTTCTTCAGCATCAGCACGTTGACTGAATCGGAAGTCTGCGCCGCGGCCATGCTGGTGGCCAATGATGCGATTTGAGTGACATCCATGAAGCTCTCCTTTTGAGGGATACCGGGAAACAGGATGCGTTGGCCGGTGCTTTCATTACGGCACTGGATGCCATTTCTTTACATCAATCAAGAAAATTCTTCGAGACACGATCAAACAGCCTGCCCCTCGGCTCGGTCACGACATCGATATCCATGTCAGCCCTGGCACCAGTGCCACATCTAGGCGATGGTATTGATGATGCGACCAATATTCACATTGGCCGGCAAACGCGCCACGGATTTGGCTGCGTCTACCACCTCCCCCACCGCCGCCTGGGCCACCTTGCCCACGTCCACGCCCACGGACTGCGCCGCCTTGTCGGCCAACCAGGCCGTTGCCACACCGCTGGCGATCGTTGCCAACTCCACCATATGAACCTCCCTGTCTGAAGAACGACCGGACCACCGCGGCAGCCTGATCGCGCATATTTACCCGTTCACCACAACATGACTGATCGGTCTTTACGTCATGTGCAAATGTGTTGGCGACAAGCATGCTCCCATCTTGATGGTTATTGCCTGTTCCTTACCCGCTTTTTCATGTGTAAACGCGCCGCGCGCTCAGGCTGGCGCTGCGCAGCTCAACGCGTCGGTGCGGGAGGAAGAGAGGCCAGCTGCTCATAGACCGAGCTGGCAATACGGGAGAGTTCGGCGCGGGGGATGCTGCCGGACAGGGCATACCCGAACTGACCATCGATCCAGTAGAAGACGTTGACCCTGCCCTCCTGGGCAAAACGGAAGCCGGTCTCACGGTTCTGCACCTGATCATGGGAGACATACAAGGTCAGCCGCTGGCCGGCCGCATCCTGGTACATGAACTGCGCGACCGGGCCGCTCTGGCCCGGCAGCAGACGGCCGCCGATCAGGTCATAGCCCAAGGGCGCGAGTTTGGGCGCACGCACGTTGGCCCCAAGCCGCCTGGAAAGCCAGGTCACCAGCGCCTGTTCCTGGTCGGCGCCGACTTCCACCGGACGCCGCATGTCGGCGCTGAAAACGGTATGCGCCACGGCTGCCTGGCGCGCCAGCATGACCGGCGCGGCGGCCAGCGTGTTGCGGGAGCGGCTGCCCGCCACCAGATCGTGGGCCATCCAGCCGCCCGCAGCGCCAGCCAGCGTCAGCAGCAGCATGGCGGCGTGACGCCACCAGGCCGGGCTGTTGGCCGCCGCTCGCGGCCGGGCTTGATCGCGGCGCTGATGGGACTGCCCGTCACCGGCCAGCACGGCTGCCGCCAGGCGTGGCGGCAGGGGTTCTTCCAGCACCGGATCGTAATACGCGTGCAAGGCCCGGTTCTGGGCTCGCCAGCCGCGTACACGCTGCGAGTGCGCCGCGTCCTGCTCCAGCCAGGCGGCGATCTCGGTGGCGCGCGCCGGCGGCAACCGGCCGTCGGCATAGGCATGCAGATCTTCTTCTGAAATTGCCGGGATCTTCATTTCACCACCTTCAGGGTCGAGCCGGCCTCGCTGCGCCCGCCAGGCCCCTCCATCCATTGGCGCAGCCGCTCGCGGGCGCGCGACAGGCGCGACATCACGGTGCCGGTGGGAATGCCCAGCGTGGCGGCGACTTCTTCATATCGCATTTCTTCCAGCACTACCAGCAGCAGCACTTCGCGCTGTTCGGCCGGCAACAGTTGCAGGGCTGCTTCCAGATCCAGCACCAGCGCGTGCTCGGCCGCTGGTGCGGGCGCTGCCGCATCGGCCGCCTGCTCCAGCTCCACCGTGACCAGCGCCGGCTGGCGCCGCTGGTCGGCATGCAGGTTGTGCATGATGGCGAAGAGCCAGGGTCGCATGTCGCTGCCGCGCTTCCAGCTGTCCAGTTTTTGCCAGGCGCGTTCCAGGGTGTCCTGCACCAGGTCGTCGGCACTGTCGCGCCCGCCAGTCAGGGCGCGGGCGTAGCGGCGCAGGCGCGGCAGGCAGGCGAGCATGGCTTGCTCGTCGGCCTGCCGTTCCCGTTGCTGCCGCTGCAGCCTGGCGGTGCGTCCGAACATGGCGTGCCCTGGGTCCGGTCAGGGCTTGACGATGTGCCAGATGTCCTTGAAGTTGTCGCCCGTGCGGTCACCCGGTTTCTTGTCGGCTTCGTACAGGTACAGCGGCTTGCCCTGGTAGGCCAGTTGGGCACTGCCATCGTCGCGGGTCACGGTGGAATACGGCGCTGCCGGCACGCCCATGGGCGCCACCGGCGGCCACAGCTTGGCGCAGGGACCATTGCAGACGCTCTTGCCGCTGTTGGCGGTGTCCTTGTCGAAGGTGTAGACGGTCATGCCGTTGGCGTCGACCAGGATGCCATCCATGGTCTTGACGCCGGCGCTCTGCGCCGAGGCGGTGAAAGAAACCGAAGCGCAGGCCAAGGCCAGCAGGGAGGTTGCGAGCAGTCTCATGGTATTTCCTTTTCTCGTGGTCGGGTCGTGCGGTATGCCAACCCATGCCGACGTATACGGAAAGCGGACCTGCTTTATTCCCGCCCCCGGAAAATATTTTTGCTAACGGGTCACGGTCTCGCGCTGCATGGGTGCCAGCAGCGCCAGCAGGCGGTTTTGCGTGCGCGAGGCAATGCCGTTCTTGTCCATGGCCAACTGCAGATCCTCGACCAGGGCGTTGAAATCAGCATTGGTCAGCTTCAGGCCCTGATGCACTTCGCGCATCGGATCGCCCGTATAGACGCAACCGCCGCCGCTAAGCTGGCAGAACTGCTCGACCAGCTTTTGCTGGACGCGCTTGAGGTTGGAATTGTCGAAAGTATGGCGGATACGGGCGTCGGCCAGCATGGTATCCATGAAGTCCTGCACCACCCGCTCGATCACGGGCAAACCGCCGAGCGCACGGAACAGGCTGTCGTCAGGGGCCGTCTGTGCCCGCGCCAGACCCAATGTGCCGGTCAGGATCAGGGCGGTGATTATGTGCTTCATCCTGAAGTGGTTCATCGCTGCTTCCTCACATTCAGAAACCGGCTTGCAGCGACAGATAGACGCCACGCTGCGGTTTGGGGTTGTAGATGGTGATGTCGCCCAGCGCCACGTAGGCCAGGGTCACCGACAGGTTCTTGCCGGGGAACCAGGCCAGGAAGGCATCGTAATAATCCTTTTCACGATCGGCGGAAAGATTGCGCGGCTTCATGCGGTATTCCACGCCCAGCGCCAGCTTGCGATTGATGAGATAAGCCAGCGAGAATTCCCCCATGGCCTGGTAGCGGTCATTGAGATCGCCGCCAAAGCCCAGCAGCCCCATCTGGTTGGCCTTGGTCAGCCGCAGCGTGCCATTGAGCAGCAGGCTCTGCGCCAGCAGGATCTTGGTCGCCGACAGGTAATAGTCGATGCCGGCATCGCTGGCCGCGCCCAGTTGCTTCACGCTGGTCACGCTGCCCAGCCCGCCGATGCCGTTGTTGTGCTTGAACATGGCACCGGCAGCCAGTTGCGGCAGCCAGCGGTCCTGGTCGTAGACGGCATCGCCGGCCAGCTTGACCTTGATGCCCACGATGTCCTGGGTGATCTTGAGATCGGCCAGCGGCGCCAGGCTGCCGTAGAACTCCTGCCTGGCCAGCGACAATTCCACCCGGTCTCTCAGGCCCACGGCCACACCGTAGGATCTGAGCGTGTAGTCCTGCGTGGCCAGGTAGGTGGCGTGGGCGTTGGCACCATAGCTGTCGCGGCTGCCGTAGCCGGTGATGAGTGCCCAGGGCGTCAAGCCCCCGCCCCCGGCACCTTCGACCTGGATGACGCCGCCAGTGGCGATGAGCTTGCCGAGGTCGGGCATCCAGCGTGTGTTGTCCGGCGTAGTGTGCGCCGTATTGTCCGACGTGGCAGCCGGCTCGCCTGCCGCCGCAGCCGAGGCGCGCATGGCCTGTGCCGCCTTGCGTTGCCGGGCCTGCAGCCAGGCATCACGCTCGGCGTCGTTCATCTGCGCCATTACCGGCATGGCCAGCGTGCCCAGCAGCAAAAATGCCGCGTTTTTGGTCAATTTCTTCATGCTCCCCCTGCACCCCTCTCGTTCATCCTTTGCTGGCGCGGCCCCCTGCGCCATTATTCATATCGCGATATTTTCGGACTGATCCAGCACTTGCGGCGCACGCCATCGGGGCAGCCACTCCATGAAGCGTTCAACCGGCATCGGCTTGCCCATGAAATAGCCCTGCCCCTGGTCGCAACCCATCTGACGCAGCAGGAACCAGACCTCCTCGCTTTCCACGCCTTCGGCCACCACCCGCAGGCCCAGGTTGTGACCCAGGTCCACGGTGGAGCGCACGATCTTGGCGTCATCCTGGTCCTGCGCCATCTTCATGACGAAGGACTTGTCGATCTTCAGTTCATCCACCGGCAGGCGCTTGAGATAGGCCAGCGAGGAATAGCCGGTGCCGAAGTCGTCGATGCTCAGCGCAAAGCCCATGGCCGCGAGACGGTCCAGGGTGCTCTGAGCACGCGCCGGGTCATCCATGATGGCGCTTTCGGTAATTTCCAGGCAGAGCGCGGAAGGCGTCAGGCGATGACGTTCGAGGATGGCGCCAAAGGCGGCCGGCAGTTCCGGGTCGAGCAGGTCGCGGGTGGACAGGTTGACCGAGAACTTCAGGAACACGCCCTGCGCGCGCAGCTCGGCCGACAGGCGAGCTACTTTTTCCATCATCCAGAGCGTCAGCATGCGGACGAAGCCGGTGGTCTCGGCGAAGGGAATGAAATTGTCCGGCCCGATGAAGCCCTTTTCAGGATGCACCCAGCGCACCAGCGCCTCGCCGCCCACCACCGCACCGCTGGCCAGGTCCAGCTTGGGTTGCAGGTAGAGCATGAATTCGTCGCGTTCCAGCGCACGGCGCAGCTCAGACAGTAGCGACAGGTTTTCCTGGCTGCTCTGGTCGATGGCGGGGTCATAGACCACCACGCCGCTGCCCTTGCGCTTGGCGGCATACATGGCGACCTCGACCCGGCTGAGCAGCACCTCGCTGCTCTGGCCGTGGACCGGATATCCGGCCACGCCGATACCGGCGCCCAGGTCCACGGTCTGCTCCTGCAGCGACAGCGGTTGCTCCAGCGCACGCAGGATGTGGGCGGCCTGATCCAGTGCCCCATCGAGATCGACATCCGGCAGCAGAATGGCAAACTCATCGCCACCGAGGCGCGCCAGCTTGGCCCCCGGATGCTGCAATTGGGCCGACAGACGCGCAGCCACCTGGCGCAGCAGCGCGTCGCCGAAACTGTGGCCCAGCACGTCATTGACGTGCTGGAAGCGATCCAGGTCCAGCATCAGGATGTGACAACTGCTGCCCGGCCGCACCTGGGCCTGGCCGATGGCCTCGCGCAGCAGATCGGCAAACTGTACCCGGTTGGGCAGGCCGGTAAGCTGGTCCTGATAAGCCAGGCGGCTGATCTTGAGTTCGCGGCTGGCGATTTCCGAACGCATGGTTTCGAAGGCCGCACCCAGGCGGCCGATTTCATCCTGGCGGCGGATGTAGGGGCCTTCGCTGTAATCGCCCTCGCCCAGCCGCTTGGCCACCGTGGCCAGCTCGCGCAAGGGGCTGGTGATGCGACGCGCCATCACGGCGCTGGCCACGGCCGCGCCCAGCACCCCCAGCACCGTGATGCTGAGCAGGATCAATTGCAGGCGCTGGTAAGGCGCCACCGCCTCGCTGACCGAACGCTGCAGCACGGCCACCGCTTCCTGGCCGTTGCTGGCGCGCGCCAGCGGCAGCACGCGGGCACGATACTGGTTGCCCTCGATCTGCACATCGGTAGCGCCGGCCTGGCCCATCTGCCGGCTGCTGGCTTCCCTGGCCATCATCCTGGCCTGGGCGTCGGGCAAGGTCGAGACGTCGGCCGACCAGCCCGCGCTGCCGCGCTGGCGTACCAGGACGGAGACCTGCAATTGCGACAGCGCGCGCATGTCGTTGACCAGATCGCGGTCCACCGGGAAGCCCATCACCACCCAGGCGATGGTGACCGGTGCCTTGACCGGCACGGCCACGATCTGGAACAGGCGGTCACCGACCACGGCGCTGTCGGCGGCCCCATTGCCATTCCCGTTGCCGGCGCGGCGCACCAGCTCCAGGCTGCTGCGCTGCAGATCGGTATCGGGATAGTCGAGGGTGGAAGCGTGGAGGAGCCCGTCGGTGCCCACCAGCATGCCGATGGAAGCGCCGATGCGCGCACCGTGATTGGCCAGCGCCGAGGCGATGGTGGCGCGGTCATCGGTGCCGATGGCCTGGCGGAAGCCGAAATCCGAGGCCAGCAGGCGCGCGCCCTGGGTCAGCTTCTGGGCGTTCTGGTCCAGCAGGCGCGTAAAGACGCGCTCGCCGATGACCAGCTCCTCGCTGATGGCGCTGCGGGCATTGCGATCGATGGCGGTTCGGATCGCCACGAAGCCGGCCAGCTGCACCACCACGATGAGGATGATGAACAGCGCGACAATCTTGCTTTCCAGACGGTAAAGACGCACCCCTGCCCCGTTTCCTGTAGTGATGTCAATCGGTCCCCGGCCGCTCGGCCGGGCTTACAGCGGTACCGCCTTGACGTTGAGTTTGATGATGGCCCGGCCTTCGCCCTGCACCTCCAGCGGCTGCTCCACGGCGGCCTGGTTCGGTCCCATGGTGAAGTACCAGGCCTTGAGCGCGTACCTGCCGTTGGGCATCCCCTCCAGCCGCACCACGCCGCTGCGGTCGCTCACGCCGAAATGCGGTGTATTGACCACCTGGACGTAGGCCACCATGTCGTCATGGATATTGCAGCCCAGCACCACGGTCCCGGCCTTGTCGAACACCACCGGACTGCCCGGCACACCGGAATAAAGCTTCAGTTCAAAGGTCTTGGCCGGCGAAAACGAATAGACGTGATGGCGCACGGTGTCGTGGTTGGGGAACAGGATGGGCGTACCCGTCTGCACCACCGTGACCAGCGGAATGAAGGTTTTGTTCTTCTGCTCGATCTCGACCTGGCGCGGTGGCTTGGCCGGTGCGGCGGTGCCACCGGCCGGCTCGGCATAGACCACGGCGTTGGGAACAGGCTGGCCGGCGCTGTCGAGCACCTGCACCGAGACGGCGGCCTGGGCGCCGAGCGGCCACGCAGCTGCCCACAACAGGAAGACGGCCAGGAAAGAGACCAAGAAGCGGGCACTGCGCATGTTCTGTTTCTGCATATCGCTGTGAGTGGGGAAATAAGGGCAACGAAACATCCGGCGGCGGCCCTGGCAATAGCGCACCCATCCAGCATTGTTTACCCGGCACTATACGCATGCGCTCAATTCTGACTATCGGGGAGTTTCTGACTTGCTGCAAGCCAATATACCAGAAGCCGACAGCCACCCCGGCGGCCGGGAGTCGCCCCGTCCGCCGTCTGCATCTTCAGTTTGACAATTATGCCCGTGAATTCCTGCGCCGGATTCACGCAGTGCCCGGCCTCACTGGCTGCGTTCAGCCGTCAGGTAGCCGATCACGGCGGGCAGGATTTCGGTGCGCACGCAGGTCGGCGAGACCCCGCCATAACCGGTCAGGACCACCGCCTTGATGAGCGCCTTCATGATGCGCTGGACCACAAAGGCAGCCACATCCAGGTCGGGCGGGGTCAGCATCGCGCGATGCTTATCCAGCACGCGGCGGATGGCTTCAAAGAAGCCCTGCTGGATCTCTTGCGACACCGGCAGGTTGTAGGCTGGGAATTCTTCTTCCAGGATCCGGTTGAGTTCCGGCTCCAGCAAATGGGCCGCCACCAGCGCGTTGATCAACTTCTCGAAGTCGCCCGAGAGCGTGCCGTTGGCATCGATATGCGCTACCACGTCCTGGAACAGGGTGAGCATGCGCGTGCTGTGGCGTTCGCGCAGGGCAAAGATCAGCGAATCCTTGTTGGGGAAATACTGGTACAGCGAACCGACGCTGATGCCCGCCGATTCGGCCACGAGATTGGTATTGGTCTTGGCGTAGCCACGCTCGACCAGCACGCGCGACATGGCATCAAGGATGGTATCGACCATCGCCCGCGAACGCGCCTGGCGAGGTTCTTTTCTGGGTTGCAGTTTCATTGGCAGATTTGGTAAGGAATTCGCCCGCCCCCGACGCGAATTCACAACATGAGTGAATGTTCGTATATCACAGTATAATACGAAAAATGAGTTTTTACTCGCCGACCTTCGGATGGTACTCGTAAATTCTGGCAAGCGCTTGTTGCCCCATCCTCCCGTTCCTGCGGGGCCTTGCAGCACATTGCAGGTCGTCCCGATCACCGCAGGTCGCAAAACTCGCCAAATAACTCGTATCGCCAAATATTTCTTCGTGGAGAATTCTATGAAACGCATCACCTCGCCCGACCCCCGGCCGCGGGCGAAGGCGGCCGGCGCCATGCTGGTTGCCCTGATCGGCGCCATCGGGCTGGCGGGCTGTGCCAGCTTCGCCGGCATCGGTAGCGACAAGCAGCCGGCACAGGCACGCGATTTCAGCACGCAGCAGAGCCTGTCCGATCCCAATCCCGGCGCGCCCCAGGGGCAATGGCCTGGCAGTGACTGGGTGCGCCAGTTCGGCGACGCCCAACTCACCGCGCTGATCGAGGAGGCGCTGGCCTCCAGCCCCAGCCTGCAACAGGCGCGCGCCCGCATTGCCGCGGCCGCCGCCCTGTCCGAATCGCGCGGCGCCCCGCTGCTGCCCGGCGTCGATGCGCAGGCGTCGGTAGTTCGCAACCAGTTCTCCAGTACCTCCATCTATCCGCCGCCTTATGGTGGCAACTGGTACAACGAGAAAAAAGCGGGCCTCAACGTCGGCTATGAACTCGATCTCTGGAACAAGAACCAGGCCGCCCTGGAACAAGCCATCTCCCGCGAAAAAGCCGCCCAGGCCAGCGAGCAGGAAGCGCGCCTGGCGCTGACGGCCTCCATCGTCTCGGTCTACAGCCAGCTGGCGGCCCAGTATGCAGTGCAGGACCTCCTGCAGCGTACCGTGCAGCAACGCAGCGCCCTGGAAACCATCACGGCAGACCGTGTACGCACGGGTCTGGACAGCCAGATCGAACGCAACCAGTCCCGTACCAGCAGCGCCGATGCGCGCGCCCAGCTGGAACAAAGCGCCGGCCAGATCGTGCTGCTGCGCCAGCAGCTGGGCGCCCTGACCGGCAAGGGCCCCGACCGTGGCCTGCAACTGGCGCCGCCCTCGCTGCAGAACCTGTCCACCCCGGCCCTGCCGGCCGACCTGCCGCTGAGCCTGCTGGGCCGCCGTCCGGACATCGTGGCTGCGCGCTGGCAGGTGGAAGCCGCCAGCCGGGGCGTGGACGTGGCCAAGGCGCGCTTCTATCCCAACATCAACCTGAGCGCCATGATCGGCTTCGACAGCCTCATCGACAGCAATCCCTTCACGGCGGCCAGCAAGAGCATTGCCTTCGGCCCGGCGGTCACGCTGCCGGTCTTCGAGGGCGGCGCGCTGCGGGCCGGGCTCAAGGGGGAATATGCCAACTACGAGCTGGCCGTGGCCACCTACAACAAAACCCTGAACGATGCCTACGCCGAGGTGGCGCGCCAAATTGCGGCGGTCCACTCCATCGACCGCCAGCTGCCGATCCGCCGCGAAGCCCTGCAGGCAGCCGAGCGTTCCTATGACCTGGCGCGCGAACGCTATCGTCTGGGCCTGATCTCGCAACTGACGCTGCTGTCCACCGAAACCAGCGTGCTGGCCCAGCGCCAGTCGCTGGTCGCCCTGCAAGCCCAGCGCCAGGACCAGCAGGTGGCGCTCTACAAGGCCCTGGGCGGCGGCTTCGACGCCCAGCAGGCCGGGCTGGCCTATGCCCCGGCGCAGTCGCGCTGAGCGCCTGCAAGGACTGCACCCGCCATTGAACTGAACCCAGCCCGCCACCGGCTTCTCCACCATGCCGCCGGTGACCGGGACGGCCCTGCCCTGTGGCAAGGCTGATCGACCGACTACAAAGAGATTGAACGGAGTCCTCCATGAGTGACAGCACCACCCAACAGAATCCGCCCACCAACGGCAACGGCAATGGAAACGGCAACGGCAAACGCAAGCGCCAGCTGTTCCTGCTGACCCTGCTCCTGCTGGTGATCGCCGCAGCCTGCTTCCTGTACTGGTTCCTGCATGCGCGCTTCTTCGAAGAAACCGATGACGCCTATGTCGGCGGCAACGTGGTCCAGATCTCGGCCCAGGTTGGCGGTACCGTCGTGGCCGTGAAAGCCGACGATACCCAGGTGGTCAAGGCCGGCCAGCCGCTGGTCGCGCTCGATGCCGCCGATACCAGGCTGGCCCTGGACCAGGCGCAGGCCGCACTGGCCCAGGCCGTGCGCCAGACCCGCCAGCTGTTCCTGAACAATGACACGCTGGCCGCCAACGTGGCCGCCGCCGAGACCAGCCTGGCGCGGGCACAGGAAGACCTGCAGCGCCGCCAGGCCGGCCTGTCCTCCGGCGCGGTCTCGCAGGAAGACGTCTCGCACGCCCGCGATGCCGTCAAGAGCGCCGTGGCAGCGCTGGACCAGGCGCGTGCGGCCGCAGCGGCCAACCGCGCGCTGACCGATCACACCAGCGTGACCGAACATCCCAACGTCTTGCAGGCCGCGACGGCCGTACGCAATGCCTATCTCAACTATGCCCGCGTGAATATCGTGGCGCCGGTCTCGGGCTTCGTCTCCAAGCGCTCCGTGCAGGTCGGCCAGCGCATCGCGGCCGGCAATCCGCTCATGGCCATCGTGCCGCTGGAACAGATCTGGATCGACGCCAACTTCAAGGAGAGCCAGTTGCAACACATCCGCATAGGCCAGCCGGTGGAAGTGATCGCTGACGTCTACGGCTCCAGCGTCAAGTACAAGGGCACCGTGATCGGTTTCTCGGCCGGAACTGGCGGCGCCTTCTCGCTGCTGCCGGCGCAGAACGCCACCGGCAACTGGATCAAGGTAGTGCAGCGCGTGCCGGTGCGCATCGCGCTGGACCCGGAACAGGTGCGCGCGCATCCGCTGCGCATTGGCCTGTCCACCACCGCCACCGTCGACATCCATGGCGACGGTCGGGCCCTGGAAGCGGTGCCGACCAATTACCAGACCAAGGTCTATGACGACCTCGGCAAAGAGGCCGATGCCATCGTCGAGCGCATCATCAGCGACAACGCCAGCGGCTTGCCGCAGCCGCACAAGAGCAAGGCGGCGGCCGCCCCCGTGATGGTGCCGCATACCTGAACCGATGCTGCCCTCACAGCACATCCACAGGACAATGACTGAGTTCCATGGCCACTAGCCCCACTCCCCCCAAACCCTACACGCCGCCGCCACCGCTGAGCGGTGCCAACCTGGTGCTGGGCACCTTGTCGGTGTCGCTGGCGGTGTTCATGAACGTGCTGGATTCCTCCATCGCCAACGTCGCCATTCCGACCATCTCGGGCAACCTGGGCGTGTCGGTCGATGAAGGCACCTGGGTCATCACGTCCTTTGCCGCTGCCAATGCCATCTCGATCCCCTTGACCGGATGGCTGACGCAGCGCCTGGGCGCGGTGCGCCTCTTCGTCACGTCGGTGCTGCTGTTCGTGCTGGCCTCCTGGCTGTGCGGACTGGCGCCCACCCTGCCCATCCTGCTGGCGGCCCGCGTGCTGCAGGGGCTGGTCGCCGGCCCCATGGTGCCGCTGTCGCAATCGCTGCTGCTGGGGGCCTACCCCAAATCGAAGTCCTCCTTCGCCCTGGCGCTGTGGGGGATGACGGCGGTGGTGGCTCCGGTGGCCGGTCCGGCGCTGGGCGGCTGGATCACCGACAGCTACACCTGGCCCTGGATCTTCTACATCAACATCCCGGTGGGCCTGATCGCGGCCGGCATCACGCTGGCCATCTACCGCTCGCGCGAGACCCCCACCCACAAGCTGCCCATCGACAAGATCGGCCTGGCGCTGCTGGTGACCTGGGTCGCGGCCTTCCAGATCATGCTGGACAAGGGCAAGGACCTGGACTGGTTCGCCTCGCCCACCATCGTCACGCTGGGCATCGTCGCGCTGATCGCCTTTGCCTACTTCGTGGTGTGGGAGCTGAACAATGACCATCCGGTGGTGGATTTGCGCCTGTTCGGCCGGCGCAATTTTGCCGGAGGTACCATCGCCATTTCCATCGGCTATGGCGTCTTCTTCGGCAACCTGGTGATCCTGCCGCAATGGCTGCAGCAATACCTGGGCTATCGCTCGATCGATTCGGGCCTGTCGACGGCACCCATCGGCATCTTCGCGGTGATCCTGATGCCGCTGATCGGGCGCTTCCTGCCGCTGGTGGATGCGCGCAAGGTGGCCACGGCTTCCTTCGTCGGCTTTGCCATCGTGTTCTGGCTGCGCTCGCGCTACAACCTGCAGGTGGACCAGATGACGGTGATCCTGCCGACGCTCTTGCAGGGCATCCCCACGGCCATGTTCTTCGTGCCGCTGACGGTGCTGCTGCTCTCGGGCCTGCCACCGGAGCGCATCCCGGCTGCCGCCGGCCTGTCGTCCTTCGTGCGGGTGTTCTGCGGCGCGGTCGGCACCTCCATCTCGACCACCGCATGGAACAACCGCACCATCCTGCATCACGCCCAGCTGACCGAACACGCCACGCCCTACAGCCCCTGGCTGCAGGAAACGGTCAACAACCTCAGCAGTACGCTCGGGCTGAATGCCGAACAGACGGCCGGGATGCTGGAGCGCACCATTACCTTCCAGGCAGCCATGCTGGGGATCAACGACATCTTCTATATCTCGGCGGTGATCTTCATCGTCATCATTCCGCTGATCTGGGTCATCAAGCCCTCCAAGGGCGGTGCCGGTGCGGCGGAGGCCTCAGCAGCCCACTGACGACGCTGCCTTGTCCCGGCTAACGCAGCCGGGACAGGCCATGCTGCAGCCGGATGATGTCGATGAGCTTGCGCAGCGCCGGATGCGCATGGCGCCGGCTGCTGTAGTACATGTGGAAGGGCTCGCTGGGGGCCGCCCACTCCTCCAGGATCACCTCCAGCGATCCTTCGTCGATTTCCCGGCTGATTCTTCCCTCCAGCAGATAGGCGATCCCGACCCCGGCCTTGGCCGCCGCGATGGTGGCGGCGGTATTGTTGATCGTCACCAGGCCCGGCACGCGGATGCGCCGTCGGTACTTGCCTTTTCCGAATTCCCACTGGTAGCTCGAATTGTCGCCCAGCAGCAGTTGCAGGCAGGTATGCTGCGCCAGGTCGTCCAGCGTGAGCGGCCGGCCGTGCCGGTCCAGGTACGCGGGCGAGGCCGCCGCCACCCAGCGATGCGCCCGCGTCAGGGGTGCGGTCACCATGCCCTCGGGCACATAGTGACCGTAGCGGATGCCGGCGTCATAGCCTTCGCTGACGATATCGATGGGCTTGTCATCGACCACGATGGTCAGCTTGACCTTGGGACACTGCCGCACGAACTCGGGAATGGCCGGCTCAATCAGCAGATGAGCGGCGTCGGCGAAGACGTTGATGCGCAGCTCGCCGAGGCTGCCTTCTGCCGAACTTTCCAGGTGGCTCAGCGCCACCGCGATCTGCTCGAAGCCCTCCTCCAGCCTGGACGCCAGTTCGCTGCCTGCGGCCGTGGGTGAGATGGCGCGGCTGGAGCGGTACAGCAACTGCGTATCGAGCCGCTCTTCCAGCCTCTTCATGGCGTGGCTGGTGGCCGAAGGCGTCAGACCCAGCTGGATCGCGGCCGCCTTGAAGCTGCCGGTGCGCAGGATCGTCACGAACACCCGCAGGTCAGAAAAATCGATATGGTCGAGCAGTGACATGGATGAATTTCAATCACTTCTAAAATGAATACTGCTCATCTTAAACCAGCCGCCTTCGCGCGTGTGAAACGGTATAACTACGGCTTTACGCTCACAAGGAACAGAGATGAAATCAAGACGCTTTGGCCGCACCGGCGCGCAGGTATCGGAGATTGGATTTGGCGCCTGGGCCATTGGTGGCTCGTGGGGCGACGTCTCGGCCCAGGATGCCAGGGCCGCCCTGCACGCCGCGCTGGACGCGGGCGTGAGCTTCATCGACACGGCCGACGTGTATGGCGATGGGCGCTCCGAACAGCTGATTGCCCAAGTCCTGAAGGAACGCGGCGGCGAGCGCCCGTTCGTCGCCACCAAGGCCGGTCGCCGCCTCTCGCCGCATGTGGCCAGCGGCTACAACAGCAAGCAAAACCTGACTGCCTTCATCGACCGTTCGCTGCAGAACCTGGAGGTAGATTGCCTGGACCTGGTGCAACTGCATTGCCCGCCTACCGAGGTGTATTACCAGCCGGAAGTGTTTGGCCATCTGGACGATCTGGTGGCGGCCGGCAAGATCCGCCATTACGGGGTGTCGGTAGAGAAGGTGGAAGAAGCGCTCAAGGCCATCGAATATCCGAACGTGAAATCGGTGCAGATCATCTTCAACATCTTCCGCCAGCGCCCGATCTCCCTGTTCCTGCAGGAAGCGCAGCGCCGCGATATCGCCGTCATCGCCCGCGTGCCATTGGCCTCGGGCTTGCTGACCGGCAAGATGAGCGCACAGACCACCTTTGCTGCTGACGACCATCGCCAGTTCAACCGCCACGGCGAAGCCTTCGATGTCGGCGAGACCTTCTCGGGCGTACCTTACGACGTGGCCCTGGGGGCCGTGGAGAAGATTCGCGCGCTGCTGCCGGAGGGCGTTCCCATGGCGCAATTTGCGTTGCGCTGGATCCTGATGGAAAACGGCGTAAGCACCGTCATTCCCGGTGCGCGCAACGTGCAGCAGGCCCAATCCAACAGCGCCGCCAGCGCGCTCCCGCCGATAACGGCCGAGCTGATGCAGGCGCTGCGCGAACTGTATCTGCACGACATTGCCCCACACGTGCATCAACGCTGGTAATCTGTGGCCCCTCCGCTTCATGTCATCAACAATAAACAAGGACACCATGAAACCCATCCAGCTCGCCATCGCCGGCGTCGGCAAGATCGTTTATGACCAGCATGCCCCTGCCATCGGCGGCAACCAGGATTTCCAGCTGGTGGCGACCGCCAGCCGCAACCACCGCATCGAGGGCGTGACCGCCTACAAGACCATGGCCGAGATGCTCGCCTCGGGCACGGCCATCGAGGCCATCTCGCTGTGCATGCCGCCGCAGTACCGCTATGAAGCGGCGCGTGAAGCCCTGCGCGCGGGCAAGCACGTCTTCCTCGAAAAGCCGCCCGGCGCCACCCTCTCCGAGGTGGAGTCATTGAAGAACCTGGCGGCCGAACAGGGCGTGACGCTGTTCGCCAGCTGGCACTCGCGCCATGCCCCTGCAGTGCAGGTGGTCAAGCGCCATCTGCAGGAGCATGCGCCGCGCAAGGTCAAGGTGATCTGGCGCGAAGACGTGCGCCACTGGCACCCCGACCAGGAATGGATCTGGCAGCCGGGCGGCCTGGGCGTGTTCGATCCGGGCATCAATGCCCTGTCCATCGTCACCGAGATCCTGCCGCAGGCGATGTTCCTGAAGCAGGCTGCACTGGAAGTGCCGTCGAACCGCCAGACCCCCATCGCCGCGCGCCTGGGCTTCACCGACGTGCTGGGCACCGATGTGCAAGCCGACTTCGACTGGCGCCAGACGGGTGAACAGACCTGGGACATCCTCATCGAGACCGACAGCACCCAGCTCCACCTGAAAAAGGGCGGACATGAACTGTCGATCAATGGCGCGCCGTGCGCACTGCCGGTGGAGGGCGAGTATCCCTCGCTGTATGCACACTTCTGCAAATTGATCCGGAATGGATCTTCGGATGTGGACGTGGCGCCGCTGCGGCATGTGGCCGATGCGTTCATGCTGGGGGAGCATATCGTCACGGACGCGTTCGTATAAAAAACGCGACTATCGGGCAATTGCCACTGCCCGATAGTCGCGTTGCGGACGGGTTGTTCAACCCATCAAATTCGCATGATGGAAGCGCAAATGATCTTCCACAAAACTCTCGATGAAGTAATACCCGTGGTCATAACCCGCATGCCGACGCAAGCTCAGCGGCTGTGACGCCTCCTTGCACGCTGCCTCGAAGCGTTCCGGCAGCAACTGCTCGGACAGGAATTTATCGGCCAGCCCCTGATCGATCAGAATGCCCTGCGGGAAAGGCGCATAAAGCTTGCGCATGAGTTCGCTGGCGTCATGTTCCTGCCAGCGCTCCTGATCCTCGCCGAGGTAGTGACTGAAGGCCTTCTGTCCCCAAGGGCAGTGCACCGGCGCGGCAATCGGCGCAAAGGCCGAGACCGAACGGTACAGCTCGCGGTGACGCAAGGCCAGTGTCAGCGCCCCGTGTCCGCCCATGGAGTGGCCAAAGATGCCCATGCGCTGCGGGTCGGCCGGGAAGTTCTCCAGCACGGCCTGGCGCAGGTCCTCGACCACGTAGCTCTCCATGCGGTAGTGCCGGCTCCAGGGCGCCTGGGTGGCGTCCAGGTAAAAACCGGCCGCCACGCCGACATCCCAGCTGTCGCTTTCCCCGGCAATGCCGGCCCCGCGCGGGCTGGTGTCACTGCTCACCAGGATCATGCCCAGCTCGGCCGCCACGCGCTGTGCGCCGGCCTTGATCATGAAGGTTTCTTCAGTACAGGTCAGGCCGGCCAGGTAGAACAGCACGGGCAGCTTCGCACCACCCTTGCTGCCCTGGGGCGGCACGAAGACCGAAAAGCGCATGTCCAGCCCGATGGCAGGCGAAGCATGCCGATAGAAGCCCTGCACGCCGCCAAAGCAACCGTGCTCGGAGAGGGTCTCCAGCATCGCGCTCTCCTCAGAACTCGACCACGGAGCGGATCGACTCGCCGCTCTTCATCAGGTCGAACCCTTCATTGATGCGTTCCAGCGGCAGCTTGTGGGTGATCAGGTCATCGATGTTGAGCTTGCCTTCCATGTACCAGTCAACGATCTTGGGCACGTCCGTGCGGCCGCGTGCGCCGCCAAAGGCCGAGCCCTTCCAGACGCGTCCGGTCACCAGCTGGAACGGACGGGTGGAGATTTCCTGGCCGGCAGCGGCCACGCCGATGATGATGGACTGGCCCCAGCCCTTGTGGCAGCACTCCAGCGCCTGGCGCATGGTGGTGGTGTTGCCGATGCACTCGAAGCTGTAGTCGGCGCCGCCATCGGTCATGCCGATGATGGCATCGACCACGTTGGGCACATCCTTGGGATTGATGAAGTCGGTCATGCCGAACTTGCGTGCCATGGATTCACGGGCCGGGTTCAGGTCCACCCCGATGATCTTGTTGGCGCCGACCATCTTGGCCGCCTGGATGACGTTCAGGCCAATGCCGCCCAAACCGAATACCACCACGTTGGCACCCGCCTCCACCTTGGCGGTAAACAGCACCGCACCCACGCCGGTGGTCACGCCACAGCCGATGTAGCACACCTTGTCGAAGGGCGCATCGGAACGGATCTTGGCCAGGGCGATTTCCGGCACGACGATGTAGTTGGAGAAGGTCGACGTGCCCATGTAGTGGAACAGCGGCTTGCCATCCAGCGAGAAGCGACTGGTGGCGTCCGGCATCAGGCCACGGCCCTGGGTGGCGCGGATGGCCTGGCACAGGTTGGTCTTCTGGGAGAGGCAGAACTTGCACTCGCGGCATTCGGGGGTGTACAGCGGGATGACGTGATCATCCTTTTTCAGCGACTTCACGCCCGGGCCGACGTCGACCACCACACCCGCGCCCTCATGGCCGAGAATGGCAGGGAAGATACCCTCCGGATCGGCGCCCGAGAGCGTGTAGTAGTCGGTGTGGCAGATGCCGGTGGCCTTGATCTCGACCAGGACTTCGCCGGCCTTGGGGCCGCCGAGTTCGACTTCCTCGATCGTCAAGGGCTTGCCTGCCTGCCATGCTACCGCTGCTCTTGTCTTCATAGGGATGGGTCCTTTGCTTGATGGGATGTGAAGTCAACCTCCTGGCCGGCATGCGGGCGCCGTCAGGAAATTCAGTAAAACGATGTTGCAAACGAAGCTACTGTCCGGACCGTATTATCGCATTGCAAACGAAAACGCATGAGTGGCGCTTTACATCTTCATGTTGATATCGTAACAAGTGAAAATTCACGTCTCACATGAAAATCACACTGTCGCGTTGCGGCGACGTTGCGGGCTGGATGACAAAGCCTTTGGCTTGCGGTAAGGTTGCTACAAAACAAACGATGGACGTGGCCGGCAATGCAGCCACTGATCGACACAAATCAAGTGCAAAAAGCAAGGACAAGCGCGGTCAAAGCGCTGCTGGAGACGAGATGGCAGATGAGCATCTCGCGTATCAACAAGTTGGGGGCATCCGCGACACTTTTGCATGGGCATTCACGCCGGGTGAATGCCCGGGGCTTGCTGCAGCGCCATGAGCGGTCATTGCGGCCATGGTGAAGGGCCACGGTTGCGCGGGTGCAGGGAACGCGCCAATTGCGTGAGAAGGCTGTCGAAACGGCCGTCCGGGATCTTTGCGGGCCAAGACGGCAGGCAGCGGCTGCCTGATGACAGGTGATGACAGGTAATGTGATATCGGTCACATGGGAAAACAGAACAAATCGCCGGGGCGCCCAGGCAACACCCTGAAGATCTTGCTGCTCTTCGTCGGCTTCGTCGGGTCGTTCATCGTCGTGCAGACCTGGTGGGAGATCCGCCAGGACCGCCAGCTGACCATCGACGCCGAGCGTTCCAGCTCGATGGCGGCCGTGCGCAGCGTGCAGGAACACGCCGAGCGGGTGTTTGGCGAACTGGACCGCCTGCTGTGGTCCAGCGCGGAGCACATCCATGGCGCCGGTCCCGATCTGCTGGACGATGACCAGGCCTTGTACCGCCTGCTGTCGGACGCCCAGCAGCGTCTGCCCACCGTGATGGTGGTGCGCTATATCGACCGCAACGGCCGTACCCGTGCAAGTTCGCTGCGCGCTTTCGATACCACCAGCATTCCGGAAGACCGCAAGCTGACCCACGTGGATGGCAACCCGGCACGGCCCAACCTGTTCGTGGGCCAGCTCATGCGCAGCCGCTACAACCGCGAGCTGGTGCTACCCGTGGCCATGAATCTGTACGACTGGAGCAACCGGCCCATCGGACTCCTGGTGGCCGAGCTGAAGGCCTCGACCTTCTTCGAGTTCTACAAGCGCATCACCAATTTCGAGTCCATCGTCTCGCTGCGCACCGATAGCGGCTCGATGATGCTGCGCTCGCCGTTCGAGGAGCGCTGGCTCAACGTCAGCCTGGCCGATGCCAGGAGCATGGCGCGCATCCGCGCCGGGGCCGAAGAAGGCGCGTTCGAAGAGGTTTCGTATCTGACCGGGGAACCCCTGCTGTTCTCCTACAAACGGCTGGACAAATGGTCCCTGGTGGCAGTCTATGCGCGGCGCATGGAAGACGTGCTGGCACCCTGGCGCAGTCGTACCGAAAACCGCATTTTGCTGACCACGGGCATCCTCGGCTTCATCCTCATCGCACTGATTGCCTTCTTGTTGTACTACCGCTACCAGCGCCGCCTGGACCGCGCGCTGTCCTCCAGCGAATACCGCTACCGCAAGCTCTACGAGGAAGGCAGCGATCCCATCGTTCTGATCTCTTCCGAGCTGCGCTATCTGGACTGCAATGCCGCGGCGCTGCGCTTTTTCGGCGTACCCGACAAGGAGCGCATCATCGGCCGCAAGGTCGGACTGTTCTCGCGCCAGAAGGCACACCAGCCCGACCAGCCCGACATCGACGAACTGGTCGGGCGGGTTTTGTCGGGCCAGCCGCAGCAGTTCGAATGGGTGACGGTACGCCGCAACAAGATCATCCACACCGACGTCACCCTCAACCGTGCCGAATTCGAGCGCGGCTATGCCATCTTCGCCATCCTGCGCGACATCAGTGCCCGCAAGCGCGCCGAGCTGCTGCAGAGCGAACAGAACCGGGTCCTGCACATGGTGATGGCCGATGAAGACCTCGATACCATCCTCAATGAAATCGTCGGCTTTGCCGATGCCCAGATTCCTTATGGCGCTTCCAGCGTGATGCTGGTCAACGAACAGGCCTCGCACTTCACCTCGGTATTGAGCAAGCGCTACCCGCCGCGTCTGCTGCGCGCCCTGCAGGGGATGCCGATCCGCCACGGCTGCGGCGTGGCGGCCGAAGCCGCCTTGCGGCGCGGGCCCTGCATCGTCACCGATATCGCCCGCGATCCGGTGACCGAGCATCTGCGCGTGCTCATCGACGTGGAAATCTATCCCTCCTGCGGCGCCTGGCCCATCATCGGCAAGGAAGGCCAGTTGCTGGGCGTGTTTGCCGCCCTGCTCAAGGAAAACCAGGCCCCGAGCAACGAATACCTGCAACTGGCCAACATCGCTGCCGACCTGGCCAGCGTGGCCATCGAGAGCCGCCGCGCCGACGAGCGCATCCGCCACCTGGCGCACTACGATGAGCTGACCGGCCTGCCCAACCGCTTCCTCTGTACCCAGCACGTCTCCAACGCCATCACCCACGCCGAGCACCGCAACGGCATGGTGGCGGTGCTGCTGATGGACCTGGACCGCTTCAAGAATATCAACGACACCTTCGGCCACGAAGCGGGCGAAGCGGTGCTGCAGGAAATCGCCCTGCGCTTTCGCAGTACGCTGCGCGAACTGGACATCCTGGCGCGCGTGGGTGGGGATGAATTCATCGTGCTGGTGGACGACTTCGACGATCCTCTGCAATTGGGCGAGATCGCGCAGAAGTTGCTGGCCGAGGCGCGCAAGCCCTTCATCATCGATGGCCAGGAAGCCATGCTCTCGGCCAGCATCGGCATTGCCACCTACCCCGGCGATGGCGACAACGCGCAGACCCTGATCAAGAACGCCGACATCGCCATGTACCGCGCCAAGCACCATGGCAAGGACGACTATCGATTCTTCTCCGATGAGGTCAACACCAACACGGTGGAGCGCATCGCGCTGGAAGCCGAGCTGCGCCGTGCCATCGAGCGCGCCGAGTTCGTGGTGCATTACCAGCCCAAGATCAACCTGGCCAGCGGCAGTATCGTCGGTGCCGAGGCTCTGGTGCGCTGGCAGCATCCGGTGCGCGGCCTGGTGCCGCCCGGGGAATTCATTCCGCTGGCGGAAGAAACCCGGCTGATCGACCAGATCGGTCTGGCAGTGCTAGACGTGGCCTGCCATGACATCGGGCTGATGCTGGAACGCGACCTGGTATGCGGACGCATTTCCATCAACCTGACCGGCAGCCAGTTCGGTGACGCGCGCTTGCTGGACGATATCAAGAGCGTGGTCCAGCACCACGGCACACCGCCGTCCTGCCTGGAATTCGAGATCACCGAGAGCATGGTGATGCACAACCGCGACCGTGCCATCGCCATCATGGATGGCATCCGTGCAGAAGGCTTCACCATCTCCATCGATGACTTCGGCACCGGCTATTCCTCGCTGGCCTACCTGAAGCGTTTCCCCGTCAATACGCTGAAGATCGACAAATCCTTCATCAACGACATCCCCGACGACGCCAACAGCAGCGCCATCGTGCAGGCCATCATCGCGATGAGCCACGCCCTGAACCTGAAGGTGGTGACCGAAGGCGTGGAGACCGAGAAACAGTTGCAGGCCCTGCGCGAATTCGGTTCGGATGAATACCAGGGCTATTACTTCAGCAAGCCGGTGCCCTATGCGCAGTTCCTGCAGATGCTGCTGGTGCAGCAGCAGGCCGCGCGCCAGGCCGGCCAGATGCTGGTGACCGAGGGTGACCCGCCCTGAGCCCTGTGGGGTGAGGCTTTCAGGAACTGCGCGCCGACAGGCGATCCACCTGGTAGAGCAAGGGGAACAGGCGGATCCACAGCAGCACGATCAAGAGGGTACCAATCCCGCCAATGAGTACGGCCGGCACCGCACCGAACCAGGCGGCGGTGAGTCCGGATTCGAATTCTCCCAACTGGTTGGAGGTCCCGATGAAGACGGAATTGACGGCCGCAACCCGGCCGCGCATGGCATCGGGCGTTTCCAGCTGGACGAAGGAAGAGCGCACCACCACGCTGATCATGTCGGCCGCGCCCAGCACCGCCAGCGCCGCCAGCGAGAGCGGGAAGGAACGCGACAGGCCGAAGACGATGGTGGCCAGTCCGAACACACCCACCGCAATGAACATGGTGCGCCCTACCCTGCCGCCCAGCGGAAAACGCGCCAGCAGCAGCGCCACGATCAAGGCGCCGGCTGCCGGGGCCGAGCGCAGCAGGCCCAGGCCGACCGCACCGGTGTGCAGGATGTCGTTGGCATAGACCGGCAGCAAGGCGGTCGCGCCACCCAGCAACACGGCAAACATGTCCAGTGAGATGGCGCCGAAGATAGCGGGCTTGCTGCGGATAAAGGCCAGCCCGGCAAATACCGACGAGAGGCTGGCCCCGGTCGGTTTGGCAGGCGCAGCCTGCACCGGACGCCGGATCAGCGACAACAGCACACTGCACGAGACGAACAAGGCACAACTGCTGGCATACACCACGGCCGGGCCCGCCACATAGAGAAAGCCGCCCAGGGCCGGGCCGATGATGATGGCGAACTGGGTCGCCGAGGCCGAACCTGCCACGGCACCCGGCAAGGCCCTGGGCGACATCAGGCTGGGCAGCAATGCCGACATGGTAGGTTTGGAAAAGGCGCGGCCGGCGCCGATGACGGCCACGATCATGAAGATCATTTCCCGGTTGAGCCAGCCGCCCAGGCTGCCTGCGGCCAGCGTGGCGGCGGCTGCCGCCTCCACCAGGGCGCTTACGCGGGCCACGTTGCGGCGGTCAAAACGGTCGGCCACGTGGCCCACCACGAAGACCAGGATCAGCGAAGGAATGAACTGCACCAGTCCCACGATGCCCAGGTCGAAGGCGCTGTGGGTAAGCTGGTAGACCTGCCAGCCGACCGCCACGATCTGCATCTGCAGGGCAATGGTGGAGGCCACGCTGGCGCACCAGAAGAGTTTGAAGGGAGTGTGATGGCGCAGGGGCTGCAGCGGCTCGCCGGCCTCATCAGGGGTGGTGCTGGAGGAAGTGGATGACATGTCTCGTGGATGGGAATACGGGCGTTCTGGCGTTGTGGAGTCCGGCCTCTGCGTGCAGTTGCCAGCCTTGACGGGAGCGGTTCTGGTGCCGCTGCGGCCCTGCCCTGCAAGGCAGGACGGGCGCCGCTATACTACCCGATCCCGCGCCAGCCGGCAGAACCCGCACCTGCCTGCGCATCACAAGGAGAACTCCATGCAGTACCGCCAACTCGGCCGCACCGACCTCAAGGTCAGCCTCATCACGCTGGGCACCATGACCTGGGGCGAACAGAACACCGAAGCCGATGCCCACGCGCAACTGGACTATGCCGTCGAGCGCGGCATCAACCTGATCGACGCCGCCGAAATGTATCCGGTCCCGCCCAAGGCGGAAACGCAAGGCCTGACCGAACGCTACCTCGGTACCTGGCTGAAGAAATCCGGCAAACGCGACCAGCTGCTGATCGCCACCAAGTGCACCGGCCCGGCCCGCAAGCCGCACAACCCGCGCCACATTCGCGGCGGCATCAACGACCTCGACCGCAAGGGCTTGACCGATGCCCTGCACGGCAGCCTGGAGCGCCTCCAACTGGATCATGTGGACCTGTACCAGCTGCACTGGCCGGACCGCAGCGTCAACAGCTTCGGCCAGCTAGGCTATGAGCATGTGGCCGATGAGGTGACGGTGCCCATCGAGGAAACCCTGACGGTACTGAGCGAATTCGTGAAGGCCGGCAAGATCCGCACCATCGGCTTGTCCAACGAGACCGCCTGGGGCGTGGCGCAATTCCTGCGCGCGGCCGAACAGCACGGGCTGGAGCGCATCGTCACCATCCAGAATCCGTACAACCTGCTCAACCGCAGCTTCGAAATCAACCTGGCCGAATTCGCCCATCGCGAGCAGGTCGGCCTGCTGGCCTATTCGCCGCTGGCCTTCGGCATGCTCAGTGGCAAGTACCTGGACGGTGCACGTCCGGCCGGTGGGCGCCTGACCCTGTTCGAACGCTTCGTGCGCTACAACAATCCGCAGGCCGAACGTGCCACCGCCGAGTATGTCGCCCTGGCCCGCCAGCACGGACTGGACCCGGCGCAGATGGCGCTGGCCTACGTGAACAGCCGCGGCTTCCTGACTTCCAACATCATCGGTGCGACCACGCTGGAACAACTGCGCAGCAACATCGACAGCGCACAGTTGCAACTGAGCGATGACGTGCTGGCGGGGATCGAGGCGATTCATCGCCGGCAACCCAATCCGGCGCCCTGAGCGAGGCCGGACGGTCAATGCAGGCAACAAAAAACCGGCTGCGTGCCGGTTTTTTTGTTGGGTGTCATGCCGCTGCCCGGGAGATCAGTCGCCACCGCTTTCGGTAGCCACGGCCGCCTGCACCTGTTCCTGGCGGGCGCCATAACGGGCAGCCATGACGGCGCAGACCATCAGCTGAATCTGGTGGAACAGCATCACCGGCAGGATCACCATCCCGATGGCGCCGCTGGAAAACAGCACCTTGGCCATGGGCACGCCGGAAGCCAGGCTCTTCTTGGAGCCGCAGAAGACGATGGTGATCTCGTCTTCCTTGTTGAAACCCAGGCGGCGGCTGGCCAAGATGGTAAAGCCCATGATGATGGCCAGCAGCACCGCGTTGATGACCAGCAGCGCCAACAGCATCGTCACCGGCACCTGGTGCCACAGGCCCTGCACCACCGCCTCGCTGAAGGCCACGTAGACCACCAGCAGGATGGAACTCTGGTCAACGAACTTGAGCCAGGACTTGTTGCGCTCGACCCAGCGGCCGATGAAGGGGCGCGCGATCTGGCCGGCCACGAAGGGCAGCAGCAACTGATAAACGATTTTCAGGATGGAATCGAGCGAAGAATGGCCTTGGCCATCGTGGGCCACCACCAGCACGCTCACCAGCAGCGGCGTCAGGAAGATGCCCAGCAGGTTGGAGGCCGACGCTGCACAGATCGCCGCCGGCACATTGCCGCGCGCCACCGAGGTAAATGCGATCGAGGATTGAACAGTAGAGGGCAGCACGCACAGGAACAGCAGGCCCAGGTAAAGCTCGGGCGTAATGAATTGCAGCAGCAGCGGCTTCAAGCCCAGGCCGATCAGCGGGAACAGCGCAAAGGTGCAGAGCAATACCGTCACATGCAGCTTCCAGTGTGTGAAGCCGGCTACGACCGCTTCGCGCGAGAGCTTGGCGCCGTGCATGAAGAACAGCAAGCCGATCATGAAGGTGGTCAGGCCATCGAAGACCTCGGCCACCTGGCCGGTACAGGGAAGGAAGGATGCGGTCAGCACGACGGCCAGCAGCATCAGGGTCATGTTATCGGGCAGGAAGCGAGGACGGGCCATGGCGGTTTGTTGGTTGTCGTGATCAGCTTGCCCGCACCATCTCCGGCAGTGACTGCGGCTGCGGGCAAACCGCCATTTTACGTGAGAGCCGCCCTGGCTTGCAGGGCGCTCTCCCGGCGCGGGCGCTGCATCAGGCCTTGCGCACGAATTCGGTCTTCAGGCCCATGGAGCCGAAACCGTCGATCTTGCAGTCGATATCGTGGTCGCCGTCGACCAGACGGATGTTCTTGACCTTGGTGCCCATCTTGACCACGCCGCCACCGCCCTTCAGTTTCAGGTCCTTGATGACGGTGACGGTATCGCCATCCTGCAGCACATTGCCGGAAGCATCGCGCCACACGCGGGCCTCTTCGGCGGGCGCGGCCTGGGCGCTCCACTCGTGGGCGCATTCGGGGCAGACGTACTGGCCGCCGTCCTCATAGGTGAATTCGGACTGGCATTGGGGACAGGCGGGCAAGGTACTCATGAAAACTCCGGCAATTGGCTTGAAAAGGCAGCGATTGTACTGCTTCAGAGGCTAACTGCGCTATAAGCCCAAGCTCCGGCGGTCAAATAAAGCACAAATAAAAACGGCAGGCTTGCGAGCAAACCTGCCGTTTTCCTTCATATGAACGAGGCCAGACCGACCTTACCAGCCCCAGAACATCAACCACCAGGCCCCGTTCACCAGCGCCAGACCGCTGATCAAGGGCAGCATGGCCAGCACCTGTTGCAGCCAGTGGGTGGCGTGGCGCGCCACCACCTTCCAGCACAGCCACAGGCTCCACAGGGTCATGGCGCTGAGCAAGGCGGCGCGCACGTCGTTGGCCCAGTACACCGGCCAGTGTTCGGCGCGCAAGAGGCTGATGGTGGTGGCCGACAGACCGATGAAAACGCCGCAGCCTGCCAGCGGGATCAGGGCCTGCACCAGGTGGTTGAAGCGGCTCCACTCCCACTTGCCCAGCACTCGCGTGGCCAGGCCGAACATCAGTGCCACGCCGGTGCCCAGCACCAGGCCGGTGGTGAGGATGTAGCCCACTACCATGGCGCCATCGAGCCAGGTAAAGACATCGCTTTGCTGCGGATAATTGGTCAGCAGCCACCACGGTGCCTGGGTACCGAAGGGCCACATGATGTCGCGGTCGATCAGCCAGGTGGCGATGTCCTGCTTGATGGCGATGAACCAGGGACTGACTGTCCAGTGGAAGGCGCCGATGGCGATGCCCAGCAGGCCATACAGCACCAGGGCGCTTTCCCAGAGGTTGTTCTGGGTCTTGCCGAACTGCACCACTTCCACCGCTGGCGGACGGAAGCTCAGGGCGATGGCGTCACGGTGCCCGCTGCAGCGGCCGCACATGTGGCAATCGGAAGCACCCTTCATATTGCGCAGGGGGACCAAGGGCGCACAGTTGACGGGAATGATCTTGTGTTCGGGATGGTAGGAAGCGCGCCATGCGTCTTCGTTCACCTTGTAGTGAACCGGGGCCAGCTTGGCCAGCAGGCCGAAGACCCCATTGACCGGGCACAGGTACTTGCACCAGACCCGCTTGTCGCGGCCATACAGGTAGCCGATGATCATGGCACCGACGGTGGAGCCACCCAGTACCAGCAGTACGGCCTTGGGATACTGATAGACGCTGACCATCTGACCATAGACGGTGGTCAGGGCGAAGGCCACGAAGGGCCAGCCGCCCCAGCGCACCCACCTGGGGATGGCGCGTCCGCGTCCATGGCGGCTGGCGAATTCGGTGAGCGCGCCTTCCGGACAGAGCACGCCGCACCACACACGCCCCATCAACACCATGCTCACCAGCACGAAGGGCCACCAGATACCCCAGAAGGCGAACTGGGCGATCAGGGTCAGGTTGGACCAGAGATGGGCGGTTTCGTCAGGCAGCGGGAGGAACACCGGGACCAGGATCAGCAGCGCATAAACGGCCACCACGATCCATTGCAGGCCTCGGATGAATGCGCCATGGCGGCGCATCCAGTCTCCGGTACGCGTGAGCAGAGTCGGCGATTGCGTACAGGTCGTCATCAGAGTCAGACTGCTTCCTGCCTCGTGCTCTTGGGCTGAGGCTGGGGTTTTCGATAAAGGGCCGAGCATACCACGACCCAGTAGAGGACATAGACGATCACCGACAGCAGCGCCGGACGGGCACGATAGCCCGTCAGGGTAGATACCAGGCTGCCCAGCGTGGAGGAATCATCCAGCAGCGCCGAGGTATCCCAGAGCTGGCCGGTCAGGGTCATGGTCCAGTTGGCTGAGGCCAGCATGTCGGAGCTTTCCAGCAGGACGTCGAAGAGCTTTTCCACGCCTGTCACCAGGAGGCCCGCCGCCAGCAGCAGCAGGATCACTTCGGTGACCTGGAAGAAACGGCGCCAGGAGAAGATCTTGCCGCCCAGCTGCAGCAGATAGAAGGTCAGGAAGGCCAGGCCAAACCCGATCGCCCCGGCCAGCACCAGGGACGTCGTGCTGGCATCCTGCTGGCCCAGGCCGATGCCGTAGAGGAACACCGCCGTCTCGCTGCCTTCGCGGGCGATGGCCAGCATCACCAGCACGAACACACCCCACCAGTTACCGCTTTCATAGCTGGACTGCATGGAGCTTTCCATTTCCTTTTTGAGGGTGCGGCCATGCTTGCGCATCCAGAACACCATCTGCACGATCAGCACCGCGGCAATCAACACGATGGCGATCTGGAAGTAGGTCTGGGCGTCGCCCGAGAGCAGTTCCGAAAAGCCCAGCAGGGCTGCACCCAAGGCGGCCGCCAGCACCACGCCGGCGACCACGCCGCCCCACAGATAGGGGATGCCGCGCCGCGCGCCGGCGTCGCCATTCTTCAGCCAGGCATACAGAATCCCGACCACCAGAAGCGCCTCGACGCTTTCACGCCAGACGATGAACATGACTTGTCCCATGAAACTCTTCCCTTCCTGAAAACCTGAACTTCCCTGTCGCCTGCGTATGTCGGGGTATGTCGGCGTCTTACTTGGCGACGATCACGCCCTGCGGCATGTTGAGGTGGAAGTCATCGAAAAACTTGTATTCGCCGGGGCGCAAGGGAGCAATCACCACGAAGGACTGCGCACCCGGTGCCAGTACCTTTTCCTTGCGCAGTTCGACGCTTTCGAACTCGGCGGCGGACTTGCCGGTGTTGTGCACTTCGATCTTGATGCGCTGCCCGGCCGGCACTTCGATGCGCGGCGGGATCAGCTTGCCATCCTGCATCTCCAGCTTGAAGGTGGGCAGGTCGGAGGCCTGCACACTGACGCCGGGCATGGCCAGGGCAGCCAGCCACAGGCAGGACAGGCAGATCAGTCGGACGATTCTTGCAATCATGAAGACTCCGGAACTCTGAAAACAGTGAAGCCGGCCCGCCATCACGGCGCGGACCGGCATCGCAACTGCAGGCTTGCGGCCTGGATCACCCGATCCAGGAACCGGCTTAGTAGCCGCCCTTCTTGCCGATGCCGGCGAAGGTGAAGTCGTAGTTCAGTTCGAAGGTCTTGAACCACGGGCCGACGCCGGTTTCCTTGTCGACGTGACGGCCGAAGTGGGCGTGCTCATTGGCCTGCGGAGAGGAGATGGTCAGCTTGAGCTTGTACTTGCCCGGGCCTTCCAGCTTGACGTTATCGCCATAGTGCGGACCATCGTTGGCGACCATGGGCATCATGTCGCCCTTGATGGACTTGGTGGAACCGACCTTGGTCAGTTCGTACTTGATGACCAGGTAGGGCATCCAGTCGCCTTCGGCGAAACCGTTGGGGTTCTTGGCCACGGCGTGGATGTCGGCTTCGAGGTGGATGTCGGATTCTTCGGCCTTGCGCATCATGCCGTCCGGCTCCATCTTGACGGGCTGCAGGTAGACGGCGCTGACTTCAATACCGTTCTGGATCTGCGGTTTACCGATGGGGTACTCGGCGGCCGAGGCGGCGCCGGCGAAGGACAGGCTCAGCGCCGCGGCCACAGCCAGTTTCTTTAAACCGATCATTGCGTATTCTCCTGGTGGTCAAATGATAATGATTAGCATTAAGTATATCACCCTTGAGGCAGCCAGCGTTGCCCCTTTAGTGCAATCCTTCACAGCAATGCTGACCTGATAGGCAGAAACGCGCAGAAAATAAACAACGCCCGGCAAAAACCGGGCGTTGGAGATAGAAGGCAAGGCTTTGCGAAGGCGGCTGGCAAGCCGCCCGTCAATACGATCAGAACTGTTCCAACCCGGCCACCTGGCGTGCCTCGATGGTGACTGGCGCCTGCACAAGGCTGGCCGCCGGCTTCATTTCCGCGCTGCGCAAGGTGGTCGCCGCGCGCCCCTCCAGTTGGAACACCGCCACCACGCTCTCCAGCTTCTCGGCTTGCACCTGCAGGGCCTGGGCGGCGGCGGCAGCCTCTTCCACCAGCGCGGCATTCTGCTGGGTGCCCTGGTCCATCTGGGCGATGGCCTGGTTGACCTGGGTGATGCCGGCGCTCTGTTCCTCGCTGGCGTCGGCGATGTTGCCCACGATCTGGGTCACGCGCTGGACGCTATCGACGATATCGCTCATGGTGGAACCGGCCTGTTCGACCAGCTTGCTGCCGCTATCGACCTTATCGACGGAATCATCGATCAGTTCCTTGATTTCCTTGGCGGCCGCCGCCGAGCGCTGGGCCAGCGAACGCACTTCCGAGGCCACCACGGCAAAGCCGCGCCCCTGCTCGCCGGCGCGGGCGGCTTCCACGGCGGCGTTCAAGGCCAGGATGTTGGTCTGGAAGGCAATGCCATCGATGACCGCAATAATGTCCACGATCTTGCGCGAAGAGGCATTGATGGAATTCATCGTATCGACCACCTGGCGCACCACACTGCCACCCTGTGAGGCGATGTGCGAGGCCGATTGCGCCAGCTCGTTGGCCTGGCGCGCGTTCTGGGTGTTCTGCAGGACCACCGAGGTCAGCTCCTCCAGGCTGGAAGCGCTTTCTTCGAGGGCAGCGGCCTGCTGCTCGGTGCGCGCCGACAGGTCGGCGTTGCCGGCGGCGATCTGGCGCGCAGCCACGGTAACCGAATCGGTGGAACTGCGGGTGGTCGCCACCACCTCGACGATGCGCGCCAGCAGCTTGTTGAAGGCGGCAGCGGTGCGGCCGATTTCATCCATGCGTTCCACCGGCACCGGGCGCGACAGATCCAGGGTCTGGCTGACGTGTTCGAAGGTCTGCTGGATCGTGCCCAGGCTGCGCGTGACACTGCGCAGGGTACGAATTCCCAGCACCGCCGTGAGCAGCACGGCGAGCACGATGACCGCGATCATCGCGCGCAGGGCGAAGGCGTAGGCGTCGTCGCTCTCCTGCTTGACGGCATCGATCCTCTTGCGACCGATCAGGATGTGATCCTCGAAGCCCTTCTTGGCGGCCGCAGCCGACAGCGCGAGCGGCGTGCCAGCCTGCAGAGTGGCACGCACGCCATCCATGTCATTGGCATAAGCCGCGGCGAAGAACGGCACCAGCGCCTTGCGGTAGGCCTCGATATTGGCTCTGTCCGCCTGGATCAGGGCGCGGTCCTGGTCATCGAAAATCAGATCGCGCTCATAGTGGGCGAATTCTTCATCCAGCGCCTTGTTGGCGGCATCGACCGCCTTCTGCAGCGCGGTCTTGTCGGGCAGATTGGCAAACACCGACAGGCGATAGCCGGCCAGGCGCGAATCGGCCAGGTAGCCCTTGAGCAGGTTCAGGCTGTCCATGCCGGGGATGATGCGGTTCTGGATCAGCTCCAGTCGCTGCTGGGCACGCTGCAGTTGCCAGAGTCCGTCTGCACCGACGAACAGCAGCGCCACCAGGGCTGTCGACAGGGTGAGAATGAGGCGCTTGGTAATGGTCATGATGGAAAATTCACCAAAGGAAAAGAAGCGCGCCGCAGCGCGCGGGTTCAGCCAAGGAACGAGAAAACAAGATGAAGAAACAGGCGTGTTGAGCAAGCTGCCGAATCACACCGCGTGGTCGCAACGCCAGGTCACGCCGCCAGCGGAGCCTCCTCGACATCGGCGCCGAGCAGCTCGCCGTGCTGGCGACAGAAATCCACTCCGGCGCGATAACCCACGTCGAACAGCAGCTGCATGTTGGAGGCCGACCAGTCCAACACCTGCGGCCAGTGGTCCTGCGGCACGCCAGCCATCAGGTCGACCTTGAGCACCTGGCGCAAGGAGGCGCCCGTGGCGGGATCCCGGTTGTGTTCCAGTTCAAAGAGGCGCTGCTCGGCCTGCGAGATCTTCACCAGCGGCGTGATGATCGAGCGTACCCAGGCGTCATACAGATTGCGGGGCTTGCGGATCAGGCGGTTCTCGCCCAGGATGTCCAGCACCACCAGAGTATCGACTTCCCCGGCCGGCGCCACGCCGGTGGCGGGATCGGCGATGAAGGGCGTGAAATTGAGGGTATCGAGCGCAGCCCCTTCGATGTAATGCTCGCCATCGATCTCGGTGGGCGCATAGAGGAAGGGGAAGGACAGCGAGGCCCGCACATGCGCAGGGGTGATCTGATCCTTGTTCCAGATCTGCATGCGCTGGCGGTCAAGGTTGTAGGCGTTGATGTAGAACTCGGGCGCCATGCGCGGCACCGCCGAAAAATCGATGGACTGCTCCAGGAAAGGCAGATGGGCACACAAGCCCAGGCTGCCCGAATGCAGGTCCGAGGGCGACAAGGCCGACATCAGCAGATGCATCCAGTCGTTCCACTTGGCCGAGGCGTCGGCAAAGTGCCGGGTAAAGAGCGCCGCAAAGGGCGAAGCGGCCAGCCCCGGCAACTGCTGCATCTGCGCCAGCATGGACTCGCGATAGCTCTCGGCCTGGGCACCGGGCTTCTTGAACACCTTGTAATTGACCGGGAAAAGCTTGTAGATGCTGTCGGCCACGCCTACCTGGGCCCATTGCATCAGCGCGGCCTGCGGCGAAGCATCGCGCGGTGCCGTGGCCAGCAGCCCCATGAGCACACCGGCACCGGAGGCCGAAATGACATCGAATTCCACCCCCTCGGCAAGAAAAGCCGCCAGGGCCCCGGCAATCAAGGTCGAATTGGGCGCCCCGCCCCCGATGACCAGCGCCTTTCTGTTTCGTCGTGGCGACCCCTTCATTGCATTCCCCTTGTTGACTTTGGCGGCATTGCGCCGGTTTTGCCGGATTATTGTGCGACGCATCGGAGGCATCGCCGTCGTGAGAACAAGGCATTGTTCCTACGTAAAGCATCGTCAAGATGATGCTTGCTGCCCAGAATATAGCCGAGCAGCAACGTTTTAATGTTGCAGTGCGAGATTTTATTCGTGTATATCTGGCATTCAGAAAATGAATGACGCTGCAGCAACGCCGCCGAGCGCGGCGAATGGACAAGATGACAAGCAATCAAGCGGCGTTTGTAATTATCACGTAAGCTCATTGCGCTATGGCACATGCGCGTCAAGAGCGCCGCAGGACCGCGCCGACACAGGCAGCATCGGGCTTGCGGGCGCATTCAGCAATGGATTTCTGCAACCTGCTATGTCAAACTTGCCGAAAACCAGAAATGCAACATTCAAAAAACAATACCGGCTCCGCACATAACGCATGTCCCGCCCCAGCATATTGATGGTCGATCCCAGTCCTGAGTCGGTGGAACTGGCGCGCTTCAGCCTTTGGCGCAGCAAGCTGGAGTGCGATTTCGGCTGGTTCGAGGATGCGGAACGGGCCATGGAATCGCTCTTCAGTGCGCACGCGCAGCACCACCCCGAGACCCTGCCCTGCCTGATCCTGCTGGAACCGCGCTTGCCGCGCATGGAAGGCGTGGACCTGTTGCACATGCTGCGCAGCCAGCCACATACCCATGCACTGCCCGTCATCATGTTCGCGACCTCCTACGACGAGACCGATGCCAGGCGCTCGCGGGAAGCGGGCGCCAACGACTATCTGGTCAAACCGGTGGATGCGCGGGAATTCATGCAACTGGTCAACCAGACCGTGAACCACTGGCTGGCCGCACAGGCAGGCTGACGGGCTGACACGGTGACGGCGCCGAAAAGCTCAGCTCAAGCACGAATGAAG
The DNA here is from genome assembly GCF_037076565.1 of Herbaspirillum sp. DW155. Classification (NCBI taxonomy): domain Bacteria; kingdom Pseudomonadati; phylum Pseudomonadota; class Betaproteobacteria; order Burkholderiales; family Oxalobacteraceae; genus Herbaspirillum; species Herbaspirillum sp. DW155. Next base: position 3,193,187 of record NZ_AP029028.1, read on the forward strand.
TGAAGAAAACGGAAGCAGAAAAGAAAAAAGGGCCCATCTTGCGATGGACCCTTTATATCTGGTGCGGCTGGCAGGAATCGAACCCACGACCCCTTGGTTCGTAGCCAAGTACTCTATCCAGCTGAGCTACAGCCGCGAAAAACAATATTATAGCAGCATGTTTTGCCATTTGAATAGCCCCTTGGCATCTTTTTTTTGCTGAGGGCCCATCCGCGCGGACGGCGCAGCTTGCCATTTTCTGCCAGCTTCTTCATCAGCCCTGTTGCACGCGACAGATGACCCGGCCCTTCCAGGACGCTATGATGAAGCCTTGTTCATATCCCCCTCAAACCACCCTTTCATGTCCGACCCGTCATCCTCAAACCCGTCGCAAGCACAGCGCCTGCGCGAACAAGAGCGCGCGCGCATCGCCCGCGACCTGCATGATGAACTGGGCGGCCAACTGACCGGCATCGGCATGGCGCTGGGCCAGTTGCGCGAACAGCTGGCCCGGGAAAAACATCCCTGGCTGCCCCAGGTGGACTACGCGCAGCAATTGCTGCAGCAGGCCAGCGAAGGCATGGAGCGCATCATCGACGATCTGCACCCGGCCATCGTGGAGTTCGGACTGGTCGATGCGCTGACCTGGCAGTGCCGCCATTTCAGCCGCCAGAGCGGACTGGACTGCAAGCTGCAGTGCGAGCCGGGGCTGCAGGTCAGCGATGAATTCGTGGTCCTGAGCCTGTTGCGCATCCTGCGCGAAGCGCTCAACAATGCTGCGCGCCACGCCCGTGCCCGCCATATCGAGGTCGGTCTGCATGCCGAAGGCGAACGACTGCACCTGAGCGTGTCCGACGATGGCTGCGGGCTCGATCCGCAACGCGCGCTGCGCGGCGGCAGGCCAGGCCACGGCCTGACCAACATGCGCCTGCGCGCAGAAGCACTGGGCGGCAGCCTGGCACTGGCAGCGCGCCCGGGGGGCGGGACCGTGGTGCGGGTGGACGTGCCTGTCACACACTGAACGAACGCTATAGAATACGCCCTCGCCCGACCGGCCTCTCCGGCCGGGTGTGAAGACCTGAAGCACGCCAGTCCAAAGGAGTTTCGCAGTCCACCCATGAGCAAGAAAGCCACCGCCGCCATCAGAGTGCTGATCGCCGATGACCACGCCATCGTGCGTGAAAGCCTGCGCCAGATCTGCGCCGGCAGCAAGGATATCGTCGTGGCCGGCAATGCCGCCAATGGACTGGAAGCCATCAAGCTGGCCCGCGAAGGCAATGGCGACGTCATGCTGCTGGACATCGTGCTGCCTGACCGCAGCGGCATCGACATCCTCAAGCAGATCCGCAAGGAGCAACCGGAACTGCCGGTACTGATCCTGTCCATCCACCGCGAAGACCAGTACGCCATCCGCTCGCTCAAGGCGGGCGCGGCCGGCTTCCTCAACAAGCAGGCCAGTCCGGGCGAACTGCTGGCAGCGATCCGCCAGGCTGCCGCCGGGCGCAAGTACGTCAGCCCCTCGCTGGCGCAGGAACTGGCCAACCAGATCGGTTTCGACCACGACACGCCCCTGCATGAAACCCTCTCGGACCGCGAATACCAGACCATGGTCATGATCGCCTCCGGCAAGACCGTCAGCGACATCGCCGGCGAGCTGCTGCTGTCGGTCAAGACCATCAGCATGTATCGCTCGCGGGTGCTGACCAAGATGAAAATGCGCCACAACGCCGAGCTGACCCACTACGCACTCAAGAACAACCTGGTGGAATGACCCCCTGCCCGGTAGCGGGCGCAAGACCTCGCTTCCTTGCTGAAAAGGGGATTTTCTCCTCCTATTAAATGCATCCAGAAAACAAGCGCTGACGTACAATTCGTTGTCATTTTGCTTCTCCCCTCAGGGAGACCAACAACGGACCCGGCAGCAGGGGGCGGACCAGGCCGTGTCTGGCACGATGATGATGGTAGCGGGTGCTCAAGCCGTACCTGCCAGCGCCGATATCGTCAGCAGTTCCCCGTGGCACACCGAGAACCACACCAACAATATAGTCAGCCGGCATGTCCAAGAAACCGACCACGCTCACGCCTGTCGAGATTGCCCGAGAAGCTTTCCAGCGGCTTGGGGCGCGGCGCATCTCGCCCACTCCGGATGCCTACCGGACGGCCTATGAAGAGATCCAGGGCGCAGCACCGGGCGTGACCGCCGAGTCGATCCTGAGCGCGTTCGCCACCAAGCTCTCGCGCCAGCCGGGCGAAAACGGCCTGCTGGGTACCCGCCTGGTGCGGGCGCGTGACAATGGTGACTGGGCCGAATTCGAGCGCCAGCTGATCGAATTTGCCGACGCCAACTGGCAAAGCCGCCCCATCGTACCGGCCAAGCCCGCCGTCCCCCACGGCGAACTGGTACCGATCGATCTGGAACGCCAGTTCATCCGTGACAGCGTAAAAGAGAAGATGCTGCGCGAAATGCTGGCCCGCATCCTGATCTTCAACTTGCCCTCGCTGCTCTCGACCGCGCCGGAACTGGCCACCGAGTCGCGCAACAGCGGCCAGGATCTCAAGATGGCGTTCTCCGAGCAGGCGATGAACGACATCATCACCCGCGTGAAGCAGCTGAGCTTCCAGATCGAGCTCAAGACCGACGACATGGCCCAGCAGCAGGAATTGCTGATGCGCCTGTTCCAGTTGCTGCTGGAAAACATCAATGGCCTGCTGGAACAGGGCTCCTGGCTGTCGAGCCAGATCGAGACGGTGCAAAGCCTGATCGCCGGACCGCTCAGCAGCACCTCGCTGGCCGATGCCACCAAGAACCTCAAGGAAGTGATCTACAAGCAGGGCTTGCTGAAGAACACCCTGTCCGAGGAAAAGGTGGTGGTCAAGAACATGATGCTGACCTTCGTGGACCGGCTTTCGGCCATGGTGTCCACCACCGACAATTACCAGCGCACCATTCGCGGCTTCTCGCAGCAGATCAGCCAGGCCGGTAACATCGCCGACCTCAACAGCGTGCTCAGCGAAATCATGACCGAGACGCAGAAGGCCCAGGAAGAAGCCACCCGCTCGCGCGACGCCATGGAAGATGCGCGCCAGGAAGTGGAAAAGGCCGAGGACCGCATCCAGGCGCTGGAACAGCAACTGCTGCAGATGGGTGAACTGGTCCGCGAAGACCAGTTGACGGGTAGCCTCAACCGGCGCGGCATGGATGAATCACTGGACCGCGAGATCGCCAACGCCTTGCGGCGCGAAACGCCGCTGTGCGTGGCCTTGCTCGACCTGGATGATTTCAAGCGCATCAACGATACCCACGGTCACGCTACCGGCGACGAAGTGCTGGTCCATCTGGTCCAGGTGATTCGCGAAACCCTGCGCCGCCTGGACGTGATCGCCCGCTTCGGTGGCGAGGAATTCGTGGTGCTCATGCCCGAGACCGAGCCCCAGGATGCGGTGCAGATCATCACCCGCGTGCAGCGCGAGCTGACCAAGCGCATCTTCATGCATGAAAGCCAGCGCCTGCTCATCACCTTCAGCGCCGGGCTGGCCCTGTATTCCCCGGGCGAGTCGCAGGCCGAGGTGCTCAAACGCGCCGACGTGGCGCTGTACAAGGCCAAGAACGCCGGCAAGAACCGCATCGTCTTCGCCGAGCCTCCGGCCGCATCACCGGACGCCTGAGCTGCGCTCAGGCTGCGCCGACCTCTCCTTTGGCGCCTCGCCAGCTGCGCCAGCCGGCCGCCGCCATCAGCACGAACAAGGCATAGAGGATGGCGGTCAGCGTCAGGTGCTTGTACAGGTACAGGCCGACGTAGAGTACATCGACGGCAATCCACACCAGCCAGTTTTCCAGCTTCTTGCGCGAGAGCAGGAATTGCCCGACCAGGCTGCCTGCGGTCAGGAAGCCATCCATGTGCGGCACGTCCGTATCGGTATAGCGCCGCAGGAACCAGGACAGCACTGCCCACCCCACCAGCCAGGCCAGGGCCATGAGCCACCAGCCACGCGCGGCCAGCGTGGAGACCTGAAGCGGCTGGTGCTGCTCGCCGCCGCGCAACCACTGGTACCAGCCCCACACCGACACCGCCACGAAGACAAACTGCAGGCCGGCGTCGCCATACAGGCGGGCATCGGCAAACACGGCCGCATACAGCAGGGAAGACAGGATGGAAAAGAGCCACGCCCAATGGTTCTGGGCGATGTTGAGCCAGACCGTGATGACGGCCAGCACGAAGGAGACCAGCTCCAGCGGCGTCGTGCTCAGGCCAAGCCAGTTCAGCGGGGTATCAAGACTCATGCAGCCACCGGCAGATCGGACCAGGAAGCGAGGTTTCAGCGGCTGGCGTGGCTGGACGCAGCCGGCGCGCTGGCGGGAACGGAGACACTGCCAGGCTGCCCGGAACCGGGCATGTAGGGATTGGGGTTGACGGCGGAGGCGGGCTTGCCGGTACTGCCGTCGAGCAGCTGGACGAACACTTCGTTCTGCTTGATCATGCCCAGCTCGAAACGCGCACGCTCTTCGACCGCCCCCTTGGACTGCTTCAGATCGTCGACTTCGGAGGCCAGCTTGGCGTTGCGTTCCTTGAGTTCGTCATTCTTCTTGTGCGCCAGTTGGACCTGGCGGTCGAGCTCCCAGACCTTGAACCAGCCACCCTTGCCCAGCCAGAGCGGATACTGGATGACGACCAGCAGGAAGGACAGGCAGAGGATGATCAGGCGCATAGCCGGGAGCTCTCAATGCGGCGCCTGCCTTCAGGGTGGGCGCCGCAAGCTTCTTACTTCAGGTTGTAGAACGCAGCGCGGCCGGGATAGCTGGCGATGTCGCCCAGGTCTTCTTCGATACGCAGCAGCTGGTTGTACTTGGCCATGCGATCCGAACGCGACATGGAGCCGGTCTTGATCTGCAGGGCGTTCATGCCCACGGCGATATCGGCGATGGTCGAGTCTTCGGTTTCGCCCGAACGGTGGGAGATCACGGCGGTGTAGCCGGCGCGCTTGGCCATTTCGATGGCGGCGAAGGTCTCGGTCAGGGTGCCGATCTGGTTGATCTTGATCAGGATCGAGTTGGCGATGCCCTTGTCGATGCCTTCCTTCAGGATCTTGGTGTTGGTGACGAACAGGTCGTCGCCCACCAGCTGCACCTTCTTGCCCAGGGTTTCGGTCAAGAGCTTCCAGCCGGCCCAGTCGTTCTCGGCCATGCCGTCTTCGATGCTGATGATGGGGTACTTGTCGCACCAGGAAGCCAAGAGACCCGTCTTCTGGGCCGGGGTCAGCACCATGTTTTCACCGGCCAGGTGGTAGTTGCCGTCCTTGTAGTATTCGGAGGCAGCGCAGTCCAGGCCGAGGGCGACTTGCGTACCGGGCTCGTAACCGGCCTTCTCGATGGCTTCGATGATCAGCTTGATGGCTTCTTCGTGGCTGGAGACGTTGGGGGCGAAACCGCCTTCATCACCGACGGAAGTGGCCAGGCCGCGATCGTGCAGGATCTTCTTCAGGGTATGGAACACCTCGGCGCCGTAGCGCAGGGCTTCACGGAAGCTCGGTGCGCCAACCGGGATGATCATGAATTCCTGGATGTCCAGGTTGTTGTCGGCGTGTGCACCGCCGTTGATGACGTTCATCATCGGCACCGGCATCTGCATGGACCCGCTGCCACCGAAGTAGCGATACAGCGGCAGGCCCGATTCTTCGGCAGCGGCCTTGGCCACGGCCATCGAGACGGCCAGCATGGCGTTGGCGCCCAGGCGGCTCTTGTTCTCGGTGCCGTCCAGGTCGATCAGGGTGCGGTCCAGGAAGGCTTGTTCATTGGCGTCCAGGCCCATGATGGCTTCCGAGATCTCGGTGTTGATGTTCTCGCAGGCTTGCAGCACGCCCTTGCCGAAGTAGCGGCTCTTGTCGCCGTCACGCAGTTCGATCGCTTCGCGCGAACCGGTGGATGCGCCCGAAGGCACGGCAGCGCGGCCCAGCACGCCGGATTCCAGCAGCACGTCGCATTCGACGGTGGGATTGCCACGCGAGTCGATCACTTCGCGGCCGATAATATCAACGATTGCACTCATTCCAGATCTCCATCAGGTTTTAAAAATGGTGGGCGGGTGCAGGCCCGGTGGCCGGGGCGCCCATGTTGAAACGGCCGCCCGACGGCAGCCGTTTCATGCACCTGGCCAGCAGCTTATGCCTGGCCCTTCAACGCCGCATGATGCGCCAGCGCCGCGCGGATGTACGAAATGAACAGCGGATGGCCGTCACGCGGAGTGGACTTGAACTCCGGGTGATACTGCACGCCGATGTAGAACGGGTGGGCGTTCTCGCCGGTACGCGGCAGTTCCATGATTTCGCACAGGTCTTCGCTCGGGGTACGGGCCGAGACGATCATGCCCGCCTCTTCCACGCGGGGCAGGTAGAAGTTGTTGGCTTCATAGCGATGGCGATGACGTTCGGTCACGCTGTCGCCGTAGATTTCGGCAGCCAGGGTACCCGGCTTGACCGCACAGGTCTGCGCACCCAGGCGCATGGTGCCGCCCAGGTCGGAGTTGGCATCGCGGCGCTCGACCTTGCCGTCGTGGTTCTGCCATTCATCGATCAGGGCCACCACCGGCTGCTCGGTATCCGGATCGAACTCGGTCGAATTGGCCTTGGACAGGCCGGCCTTGTTGCGCGCATATTCCAGCAACGCCACTTGCATGCCCAGGCAGATGCCCAGGTAAGGCACCTTGTTTTCGCGGGCATAGCGGGCAGCGGCGATCTTGCCTTCCACACCGCGCTTGCCGAAACCGCCGGGCACCAGGATGGCGTCGTACTTGGCCAGGCTGTCGGTGCCGTTGGCTTCGATCTCTTCCGAATCCAGGTATTCGATGTTGACGCGACTGCCGGTATGGATGCCGGCGTGGCGCAGCGCTTCGGTGAGCGACTTGTAGGATTCGGTCAGGTCGACATACTTGCCGACCATGCCGATGGTGACTTCGTGCGAAGGATTGTTTTGCGCGTCGATCAGCTTGTCCCACATCGACAGGTCGGCCGGCTTGGGCGAGAGGCCCAGCTTTTCGCAGATGATGGTGTCCAGACCCTGGTCATGCAGCATCTGCGGGATCTTGTAGATGGTGTCGGCATCCCACACCGAGATGACGGCATCGGCGGCAACGTTGGAGAACAGCGAGATCTTGTCGCGTTCGTCGTCAGGAATGCGACGGTCGGCACGGCACAAGAGCGCGTCGGGCAAGATGCCGATCTCGCGCAGCTTCTGCACGCTGTGCTGGGTGGGCTTGGTCTTGAGTTCGCCGGCCGAGGCCAGGAACGGCACCAGGGTCAGGTGCACGAAGGCGGTGGCGTTGCGGCCGGAACGCAGGCTCAACTGGCGCGCGGCTTCCAGGAAGGGCAGCGACTCGATGTCACCGACGGTGCCGCCGATTTCCACCAGCGCCACTTCGAAACCTTCGGCGCCGCGATGGATGAATTCCTGGATTTCGTTGGTGATGTGCGGGATGACCTGGACGGTCTTGCCCAGGTATTCGCCACGGCGCTCTTTGCGGATCACCGATTCATACACCTGGCCGGTGGTGAAATTGTTCACCTTCTTCATCTTGGCCGAGATGAAACGCTCGTAGTGACCCAGATCCAGGTCGGTTTCGGCGCCGTCGTCGGTGACGAACACTTCACCATGCTGCAACGGGCTCATCGTGCCGGGGTCGACGTTGATGTAGGGATCGAGCTTGAGGAGGGTGACTTTGAGGCCGCGCGATTCGAGGATCGCAGCCAGGGACGCGGCGGCAATCCCTTTACCGAGGGAAGACACGACGCCGCCAGTGACAAATACAAACTTGGTCATTACAGATGAGTGCCGAACGGCACATGCGGGAAATTCAAATTATACCCCAAAATGCGCTCGTTTTTTAAGACTCCCTGCGATAAGTATCTGTACGTCGACAAACTTGCAGCAGGAAAACATGCACGTTCCGGGCGCCTGCCTCTTGACCACCGGGCAAGAAGATTGGTTCATCAAGGCTTCTGCGCCCTGCCCTGCAACAGCTGCACGATCATGTCGTGCGTGGCCTGGGCCGCCTCCACGGGCGACTCCATCGGGAACAGGTGACCGCCCGCAATCTGGCGGAAATGCGGGCCGACCAGGCGCCGGGTGGCCTCCAGTCCGGCCATGCGGCACTCCACCGAATCGCGGCCACCAACGAAGCCCACCGGCAAGGGATAAGGCTGGCGTACCAGGCGACCCAGATGATGGGGAATGGTGCGATAGACCTGGGTTTCGGTCTCGCGCGAGAAGCGCAGGCGCACCCCGCCCCCGGGCTGCGCCACCAAACCATGCTGCACGTAGTCACGCAATACCTGCTGCGGCCAGGCCGCGAACAGGGCCTTGGCCGCGTAGTGCTGGTAAGCCGCCTCCATGTCGGGCCAGGTGTCCCGGCGGCGCGCCGAGGCCACCGAGGGTGAATGGCGGCTTTCAATCTTGAGCAGCTTGAGCACCCGCAAAACATGGGCACGCCAGCCCGCCACGATGGGCGAATCCAGCAGCACCACGCAACGCACCAGCGCCGGACGCTTGCGCGCAGCCATCAGCGCCAGGATGCCGCCCATGGAATGGCCGACCAGGATCACCGGCGCCGTATAACTGCGCTCCAGTTCCTCGCGCAGTTCGCGGGCCAGCGTGCGCCAGCCGTCGTCGACCGGAAAGCGCGGATTGTGAGCGTGGATGGGCAAGGCGCGCACATCGTAATGGGCGCGCAACTGTTCGAAGAACATGCCGTAAGTCCCCGCCGGATAACTGTTGGCGTGGGCGAAATGAAGAATGGGAAGGCTCATGGACAGGCACAGGCTAGGCAATGGCGGCAGCATAGCAAAACGGCCAGCGCCGCGAGCGTGCTATTTTCCCGCATTGCGAAATGTGTGTCCGGGCCGCGCTGCAGCGGCCCTCCCCTCAATGCCCGTACCAGTAACGGGCGTGCTGCTTGCGGTATTGCTCCACCTGTAACTGGTCCCCCATCGTCAGGGTCAGTGCGCCGGTCTCGTCGGTGCGCAGGCGGCGGATGCCCAGGCGGCCGTAACGTTCATATACTTCTGGCTTGGGGTGATTGAAACGGTTGCGATAGCCCACCTGGAAAATCGCCAGCTCCGGCCGGACTGCCCGCAGGAAGGGCTCGGTGGACGAGGTGCCGCTACCGTGATGCGGCGCCAGCAATACGGTAGAGGGCAGGCGCTCGGCCAGCGGACCGTTGACCAGTTCATCCTCCTGGACCGCCTCGATATCGCCCGCCAGCAGGATCGACTGTCGGCCGATCTGCACCTTCAGCACGCAACTGAGGGCATTCGGACGCCATTTGTCACTGTCGTAGCTGGCGGCCTGCGGGTGCAGGACCGTGAAACCGATACCATCCCAGTTCCAGGATTGCCCGGCCTGGCAGCGTGTATGTTCGGGCGCGGAACGCAGGATGGGGCTGTCCGGGGCCAGCGAGGAATAGACGCTCTGCACCGGCAGTTGCTTGAACAGCGACAAGGCGCCACCGGAATGGTCGTTGTCATTGTGCGAGATCACCACGCGATCCAGACGATCGATGCCGCGGGCGCGCAGGTAAGGCAGGATCACCCGGGTGGCCCCGTCCGAGTCGGGGGTGTAATAGGGGCCGGTGTCGTAGAGCAGGCGATGGCCGGGCGTTTCCACCAGCACGGCCATGCCCTGGCCGACGTCGAACGCGGTCACGCGCATGCTGCCCTCGGCCGGTGCCACCGGCGCATTGAGCAGCAGCGGCAGCCAGCCGAACAGGCCCAGCCAGCGCACCGGCCAGCCGCGTGGCGCCAGCACCAGCAAGGTGCCGCCCAGGGCCAGGGCGAACATCCAGGCGCTGGGCAGCGGCGTTTCCCAGACGGCCCAGGGCATGTCACTCAAGGTTTGCAGGAAGTCAGCCAGCCATGCCAGCAACTGATGCGGCACCTGCAGGACGAATTGCGCCAGCACCGCCGGCAAGATGCTACCCAGCAGGGCCAGCGGCGTGATCACCAGCGAGACCAGCGGAATGGCGAGCGCATTGGCAATCGGGCTGACCAGGGAATACTGCCCGAACAGCAGCACCGTCAGCGGCACCAGCCCCAGCGTCACCACATATTGGGCGTAGCCGGCCTCCTTGATCCGCTGCAGCAGCGCCGGCCACCAATGCTTGCGCGAGGCCGCCGCCGCCATGGCCTGCGGTGGCTGCATGCGCCCCACCGAGCCATACAGCAACAACGCCACCGCCCCGAAGGACAGCCAGAAGCCCGGCCACAGCACAGCCCACGGATCCAGCAGCAGGACCAGCCCCAGCGCCAGGCACTGCACCACCGAGACGCGCACGATGCGGCCGCGCCAGAACGCGATGCCGACCACGATCAGCATATAAAGCGTGCGCTGGGCCGGCACCCCGAAGCCGGCCAGCAAGACATAGAGCAAAGCCGCCAGCATGCCCACGATCACCGCCACCTTCTGGGCCGGCAGGCGCAGCGGCAATTGCGCGCCCGTGAAGAAGGAACGCCGCCACAGCCAGCTCGCCAGACCGCCGCACAGCGCCGCCAGCATGGTGATGTGCAGGCCCGAGATGGCCATCAGGTGGCCGACACCGGTGCGGTTGAAGACGGTCCAGTCGGCCTGATTGATGCCGCGCTGGTCGCCCATGACCAGGGCTGCGACGACACCGGCATACGGCGCCCCCGGCAAAGCGGCATAGATACGGTCGCGCAGCCAGCCGCGTGCACTATCGATCACATGTGAAGGTGTCCATACGAAGGCATCGACGCGCCGGTTGAGCGCCGTCTCCGCCGTCTCCGGCGCCCCCGCCGCAGCCGGGCGGCCGACCACGTAGCCGGTGGCGCGCACGTCATCCTGCAGCAGCCACAATTCATAGTCGAAACCATCGGGATTGGCATTGCCATGCGGACGCTTGAGCCGCACCTGCAGCCGCCAGCGCTCGCCGGGCCGCAGATCGGGCACCGCCAGCCGGGGCGGGGCCGCCTGTTCGCCATCTTCGGAGGGCATCTGGTAACGCTGGCTGCCGTACCAGGACAGCGCCAGCCGGGGCGGCACAGGTGGTTTCACGCCGCCCTGCACCACCACCTGCTCGACGTCGAAGCGGAAGCGCACTCCCTGCTCGTTGTGCACGGGCAGATCGGCGACCGTGCCAATGACGGTGATGTCGCGCCCTTCCCAGGCGCTCGGCAATTCCTGGTCAAGATAATAGAGCGCAAAGGCGGCCGCCCACAGGAAACCTAGCCAGGCGCCGCAGGTCAGCAGCGAAGGCACGCGCAGCAGGGGCTGCCAGAACTTCCAGGCGGTGAAGGCCAGCAACGCGGAAAACACCAGCCCGACCGCCCCCCATTCCATACCCGGCAACTGCCCCTGCACCTGCAGCAAGCCCACGCCGATGGCAAAACCAATGATCAGCGCGCGCATCAGAGGGCCAGTCCCGCATGGGCCAGGCGCGGCAGCGCGGCCTGGGCATTGGCCGTGGTGGCGGCAGCGATGTCGTGCAGCGGCAACTGGCGCAGCCCGGCCAGTACCTCGCCGATGCGCGGGATCTGGTCAGGCGTGTTGATCCCCGGATGGCGCCAGGCCGGCGCAATGTCGGGCGCATCGGTCTCCAGCACGATGCAAGACAAGGGCAATTCCGTCGCCAGGCGCCGGATCTGCAGTGAGCGCGGGAAAGTCATGGCGCCCCCGAAGCCCAGATGCAGACCCAGCCCGACGAAGGTACGCGCCTGCTGGTCACTGCCATTGAAAGCGTGGGCGATGCCGCCCGGCACACGGATGCGGCGCAGGTACTTGAGGATGACGTCCTGCGAGCGCCGCACGTGCAGCAGCACCGGCAGGTCAAAGTCGCGCGCCAGCTTGAGCTGTTCGGCAAAGAAGAATTCCTGCTTCTCGCGCAGCGGGGTTTCCTTCAGGGCGGGCACGAAGAAATCCAGGCCGATCTCGCCGATGCCCACGAAAAGCGGATCGGCCAGCGCGTCGGCAATGGCCGTGCGCAGCAGTTCAAGGTCGGATTCCTGGGCCGTGGGGACGTACAGCGGATGAATGCCCAGCGCATAGACGGCATTGCCGGCCTCGCGCGCCAGCCGGCCGACTTCCTGGAAATTGGCCCGGGCGATGGCCGGGATGACGATGGCACGCACCCCCGCCTGCGCGGCCTCGGCGGCCACGGCGGCGGAACGGGCGCCGAATTCTCCGGCATCGAGATGGCAATGCGTATCAACCCACATGGACTGGCTGGCTTGGCGAAAATCGGAAAGACCAGCGCATTGCGCGCCAGTTCCGGATGACGACACACGCAATGGGAGTCGCTACCCGGCACGATCCGGCTCGCCTCCCCCGAAGCGTCTTGTTATTTGTACAGCGTATCCTGTTCGTGCAGGATATAGAAACGGGAGTGTACCGTTTAACACCCTCTTTCAGGAATTAACAATCGTAAAGAATCCTCATCAAAGGCGTGGATGCAAAAAAGGACGCGATCACTCGCGCCCTCTTCATTTCCTTCCTCTCCGCCCGGCGCGATCAGGCCGCCTGCAGCGACTTGCCCAGCTTGCGCAGGAACTGCTCGCAGCGCTCCATCTGCGACAAGCTGACGAACTCGTTGGGCTTGTGGGCGTTGCCGATATCGCCGGGGCCGCAGACGATGGTCGGAATGCCGATCTGCTGGAACAGCCCCGCTTCGGTGCCATAGGCCACCTTGCGGGTTTCGCGGTCGCCCGTGAGCGCGCGCACCAGCTCGGTGATGGCCGCCTGTTCGACCGCTTCCAGCGCCGGGCTGCCGGCGAAGTTGTCGATCTCCACGCGGGCGTCCGGGAATTCGCTGCGCATCCTGGGCAACAGCACCTCGGCAATGTATTTGTCGATCTGCGCCTGGATGTCGGCCACGCTCATGCCGGGCAAGTTGCGGAATTCGTAAGTAAATTCACATAGCTCGGGAATGGTGTTGACCGCGATGCCGCCACGGATCTGATTGGTGGTCATGGTGCTGAAAGGCACATCGAAGAATTGGTCATATGGGCCGTTAGCCTTGTAACCATCGGCGAAATCGCGGATGGCGCAGATCAGGCGCGCGGCGTGCTCGATGGCGTTGCAGCCCTGCGGGGTCAGCGAAGAGTGGGCCGACTTGCCGTGCACCTTGCAGGCAAACACGTTGATACCCTTGTGCGCCACCACCACGTTCATGCTGGTGGGCTCACCCACCACGCAGCCATCGACCTTGATGCCGCGCTTGACGATTTCTTCCAGCATCACGGGCGCGCCGATGCAGCCGATTTCTTCATCATAGGAGAACGCCAGGTGAATCGGCTTGACGCGTGGCATGGCCAGGAATTCCGGCACCAAGGCCAGCGAAGTGGCGATGAAACCCTTCATGTCGCAGGTACCACGGCCGTACAGGCTGCCATCCTTCTCGGTCAGCTTGAAGGGATCGGTGTCCCATTTCTGGCCATCCACCGGCACCACGTCGGTGTGGCCCGAGAGCACGATGCCGCCCTCGGTGCTGCCGGCATTGGGGCCGGCGGTGGCGGGCAAGGTGGCGAACAGGTTGGCCTTGGTCTGCTCCTTGTTGTGCGCCAGCCAGGAGGAGATGCCCTGCTTTTCCAGGCTGTCACGCACGGTCGTGATCAGTTCCAGGTTGGAATTGCGGCTGGTGGTATCGAAGGCGACCAGGGTCTCTAGCCATTGGCGGGTGTTCATTGTGTTGCTCCAGTGTCCATCTGTTCAGATATTCATATCGTCAAAAGCACACCGCCGTCTTGCATGAAGACGGCGGCGTCAGGGCGTTAGCTTACCCGGATTGCCTCAAGGCTGCTGAGCGGCCACCTTCAGGCCCTGGTCGGACAAGCGCAGCACACGTGCACAGCGGCCCGCCAGTTCGATGTCGTGGGTGACGATGACGAAGGCCGTGCCCAGCGTGCGCGAGAGTTCGATCATCAGTTCGAAGGTGCGATCGGCCGTGCTGCGGTCCAGATTGCCGGTCGGCTCATCGGCCAGCACGCAGGCCGGACGCGTCACCAGCGCGCGCGCCAGGGCCACCCGCTGGCGCTCGCCCCCGGAAAGCTCACCCGGCACGTGCGTCACGCGCTGCGCCAGACCGACCTTCTCCAGCATCTCGCGCGCCTGCTCCTGCGCTTCGGCCCGCTTGACGCGGCGGATCATCAGCGGCATGGCCACGTTGTCCAGGGCCGAGAATTCCGGCAGCAGATGATGGAACTGGTAGACGAAGCCCAGCGACTGGTTGCGCAGCGTGCCCCGCTCGCTCTCGCCCAGGCTGGCGAAATCCTTGCCCAGCAGGCTGACGGTGCCGGTACTGGGGGTATCGAGCCCGCCCAGCAGGTGCAGCAGGGTCGACTTGCCGGAGCCCGAGGCGCCGACGATGGCGACCTGCTCGCCGTGGTAGACGTCGATGTCGACATTGCCCAATACCTTCACTGAATATTTACCCTGAGTGAAGGTCTTGCCGAGGCCGCGCGACGACAGCACGGCCTGGCGGTTCTTGATCGGATCGGGATTATTCATAGCGCAGCGCCTCCGCCGGTTTGACGCGGGCGGCAGCCCAGCTCGGATACAGCGTGGCCAGGAAAGCCAGCACCACGGCCACGCCGCCGATGGTGTAGACATCCGACCAGATCAGCTCGGAAGGCAATTCAGAAATCACATAGATACTCTTGGGCAGGAACTGCACATGGAAGGCGTGCTCGATGGCCGGCACCAGCACATCGATGTTGAGCGCCACCAAGACTCCCAGGCCGACGCCGATGGCCGTGCCGATCAGCCCCACCAGCGCCCCCTGGATCACGAAGATCTTCATGATGGACGCAGGCGAAGCACCCAGCGTGCGCAGGATGGCGATGTCAGCCTGCTTGTCGGTCACCGTCATGACCAGCGTGGACACCAGGTTGAAGGCCGCCACCGCAATGATGAGGGTGAGGATGATGAACATCATGCGTTTTTCGGTCTTCACCGCCGCGAACCAGTTGCTGTTCTGCTGCGACCAGTCGCGCAGGTAGAGGTCGCCCGTCAGGGTGCGTGCCAGCTGCTGGGTCACTTCCGGCGCCTGCAGCATGTCGCGGATGCGCAGGCGCACGCCGGTCGGGGCATCCATGCGGAACAGGGTTTCGGCATCCTGAAGATGGATGAAGGCCAGGGTGGAATCGAATTCATAATGGCCGGCCTCGAAGATGCCGGTCACGGTGAATTGCTTCAGCCGCGGCAGCACGCCGGCCGGGGTCACCTGCCCTTGCGGCACGATCACCGTCACCTTGTCGCCCAGTCCCACGCGCATGCCGCGCGCCAGCTCGCCGCCGATGACGATGTTGAATTCGCCGGGCTTGAGCGAATCGAAGCTGCCCTGCTTGACCTGCTTGGCCACATCCGAGACCTTGGGCTCTTCCTCGGGCAGCACGCCGCGCACCAGCACGCCGCGCAGGTTGTCGTCGCGCGTCATCATGGCCTGGCCCGCCACGTAGGGCGCCGCGCCCAGCACTTCAGGGTTCTGGAAGGTCTGCCTGGCCACGGCCTGCCAGTCCTTCATGGAACCGGAGGCATCGAACACCTCGATGTGGGCCAGCACGGAGAGCATGCGGTCCCGCACTTCCTTCTGGAAACCGTTCATGACCGACAGCACCACGATGAGCGCAGCCACGCCCAGCGCGATGCCGGCCATGGAAATGAGGGAAATGAAGGAAATGAAACTGTTGCGGCCGCTGCGCTTGCCGGCCCGCGTATAGCGGATGCCGACCAGCCATTCGAACGGCAGGTTTTTAATCAGACTCAAAATTGCTCCGGGAGAGGGCCTGCACAATGTGCCGCCAGTGACCTCGCGCCCCCGTTGCAGGAACGCAATCCTCTGGCCGCACGCCAACACGGGCGAAGACAAAGCGCGAAGTTTGCCACAGTTTGGCGCCCCGGCCCATCCCTGGCCGGGCCCCCATGCTCGCGCTTGCCCCGTCGATTGCTCGCCGTGATGCAGATAGATTCACTTCCACGGCAGAGGTTCGCATCCGCACGCTTCATATAAAGCATGCGTGAGCTGTTGCGGCGAAAACTGTTTATATATACAGTATCCGCTTGCTCCCCCATTGCCCCTATGAATTTCCCTGCACCATGCCCTCCGAACTGACCCAGGACGCGCCCGACACCTGCAGCCCTCCCGCTGCCGAGCGCGATCCGTTCGCGCGCCTGAACGCCCGGCAGCGCGAAGCCGTCGATCACGGCAGCAAGCTGCCCCCGGCGCAACAGCCGCCGCTGCTGATCGTGGCCGGGGCCGGTTCGGGCAAGACCAATACCCTGGCGCACCGGGTGGCGCGGCTGATCCTGGACGGCGCCGACCCGCAGCGCATCCTGCTGCTGACCTTCTCGCGCCGGGCCGCCGCCGACATGGGCCGCCGTGTGGAACAAGTGATCCGCCAGGTGCTGGGCCTGGGCGCCGCCGATGCCCCGCCGCAACTGCCGTGGTCGGGCACCTTCCACGCCATCGGCGCGCGCCTGTTGCGGGAATACGCGGCCGTCATCGGATTGGAAGAAGACTTCACCATCCAGGATCGCGGCGATTCGGAAGACCTGATCGGACTGCTGCGCCATGAGATGGGGCTGTCGGCCACCGACAAACGCTTTCCGCTGAAGGCCACCTGTCTGTCCATTTATTCACGTGCGGTCAATACCCGGCACGATCTGGGCACGGTGCTGCAGACCCAGTTCCCCTGGTGCCGCGAATGGGAAAGGCTGCTGGGCGAGCTGTTCAGCCGCTACGTCGAGGCCAAGGAAGCCCAGCACGTGCTGGATTACGATGACCTGCTGCTGTTCTGGGCCGACATGCTGTCCCACCCCGAGATCGCGCAGTCGGTGGGGGCGCGCTTCGA
This sequence comes from Herbaspirillum sp. DW155, assembly GCF_037076565.1. Classification (NCBI taxonomy): domain Bacteria; kingdom Pseudomonadati; phylum Pseudomonadota; class Betaproteobacteria; order Burkholderiales; family Oxalobacteraceae; genus Herbaspirillum; species Herbaspirillum sp. DW155. The sequence goes on from NZ_AP029028.1 coordinate 3,210,011, forward strand.
CCATGTGCTGGTGGATGAATACCAGGACACCAACCGCCTGCAAGCCGAGATCCTGCAAAGAATGAAACCCGATGGCGCCGGCGTGACGGCCGTGGGCGACGATGCCCAGTCCATCTATTCCTTCCGCGGCGCCACGGTGCGCAACATCCTCGACTTCCCCGAGCTGTTCACGCAGCCGGCGCGGCTGTTGACGCTGGAACAGAACTACCGCTCCACGCAGCCCATCCTGCAGGCTTCCAATGCGGTCATCTCCGATGCGCCGGAGCGCCACGTCAAGCAGCTCTGGAGCGACAAGCCTTCCTCGCAGAAGCCGCAACTGGTCGTGATCCCGGATGAGGGCGAACAGGCGCGCTGGGTGGCCAACCGCATCCTGGCGCATCGTGAAGAAGGGCTCACCCTGAAATCCCAGGCGGTGCTGTTTCGTACCGCCACCCACAGCGCGGCGCTGGAACTGGAGCTGGTCCGGCGCAACATCCCCTTCGTGAAGTTCGGCGGCCTCAAGTTCCTGGAAAGCACGCACGTCAAGGACCTGCTGTCGCTGCTGCGCCTGGCGCACAATCCCAGCGGCCGCATGGCCGGCTTCCGGGCGCTGCAATTGATTCCCGGCGTCGGTCCGGCGACCGCCAGGAAAGTGCTGGACCTGATGGCCGCGGCCAGCGACCCGGCCGATGCGCTGCTGAACTTCGGTGCGCCTTCCGCCATCGCCCTGCAATGGCAGGCCTTTGCCGACACCTATGCCCTGATGCGCCGAGCCAGCGCCGCCTGGCCGACCGACATCCAGGCCGCACGCGACTGGTATCTGCCGCAACTGGAGCAACGCTACGAAGATGCCGATGCCCGCGCCGCCGACATCGAGCAACTGACCGCGCTGGCCAATGGCTACGCCTCGCGCGAGAAATTCCTCACCGAACTGACGCTGGACCCGCCCGAGGCCAGCAGCGACTTCTCCGCCCCGCCCTACCGCGACGAGGATTACCTGACGCTCTCCACCATCCACTCCGCCAAGGGCCAGGAATGGCGTTCGGTGCATGTCCTGAACGTGGTCGATGGCTGCATCCCGTCCGATCTGGCCACCGGCAGCGAGGCCGAGATCGCCGAAGAGCGGCGGCTGCTGTACGTGGCCATGACGCGCGCCAAGGAGTATCTGCATCTGGTGGTGCCGCAGCGCTTCTACATCACCCAGCAGACCGCGCAGGGCGACCGCCACGTCAACGGCATCCGCAGCCGCTTCATCACGCCGCGCATGCTGCCTTTCTTCGACGACAGCCTGTGGCTCTCGGCCGAGGTCAACGGCGCCCGCACGCCCATGCCGGACAGCGTGCGCATGCTGGTGCGACAGCGCGCCAAAACCGCCTGGAACAAGCAATGACACTGCCTTGAAGTGAAGCTTTGTGCAGGCGACGGGGCCAAGCGGCGCGCCAGCCGCTAAAATAGCGCCCCATGAATCAACTCGACATCCTCATTCCGTTCGCCCTGCCCCCGGCCGAGCTGGCGCGCGACCTGCTGCGCCAGTGCCAGGCGCCGGCCCTGGCCATGCTGCTGGGCCGGGGCAAGGCCGCGCCGCGCCAGTCGCATGATCCGTTTTCACGCGCCCTGCCGCATGAACACTGGCTGGCCCAGCGCTTCGGCCTGCCCGCTGCGCCGCAGGATTCCAGCCCTGCCGCGGCCAGTGCGCTGATGCAACGCCTGGGCCACGCGCCTGCAGCCGGTCACTGGTTCGTGCTCCACCCCGCGCACATCCACGTGGCACGCGACCATCTGGTGCTGACCGACATCGGCCAGCTGCAACTGGAAGAGGACGAATCGCGCCGCCTGTTCGCCGCCGCCCTGCCGCTCTTTACCGAGATCGGTCATGAACTGGTCTATGGCGACGCCCGCACCTGGTTCATCCGGGCCGATGCCTGGGCGGGGCTGCGCACCTCCACGCCTTCGGCGGCCAGCGGACGCAATGTCGACATCTGGATGCCGGAAGGTCCGGGCGAGCTGGCCTGGCGCAAGCTGCAAAATGAGGTGCAGATGCAGTGGTTCGCCGAGTCCCTCAACGAACAGCGCGAAATGCGCGGCCAGAAGGCCATCAATTCGATCTGGATCTGGGGCGGCGCCAACGCCGCCACGCTGGCCCAGGACCGCTATGCCGCCCGCTTCGGCCTGCGCGGCTGGCTGCGCGCCTTCGGCGAAGAAACCAAGGAGGGTGGTGCGGCCCAGATCGTGCAAACCGGCGGCCATCGCCTGCTGGTGCTCGATGCTCTGGCCGAAGCCGCGCTCGCCGAGGAATGGGGCCTGTGGCTGCAACATCTGGAACACCTGGACCGCGACTGGCTGGCGCCCTTGCTGGTGTCGCTGCGGGCGGGCGCGCTGGAGTCGCTGAACCTGATCCTGACCGGCGCGGACCGCAGTCAGGAAGTCGCCATCACGCGCGGCGCACTGCGGCGTTTCTGGCGCAAACCTTCACTGTCGGGGCTGTCGGCATGATTCGCGTGACCACCCGTGCCTATGACATCGCCCAGGCGGAACAACTCATTGCCGAAGGCGTGCATCCGGTGCTGGCGCGCGTCTATGCGGCGCGCGGCCTGTCCACCGCGCGTGAGCTGGCCAGCGAACTCAATGCCCTGATCGCCCCGTCCGGCCTGCTGCACATCGATGCCGCCGCCAGCTACCTGGCCGATGCCATCGCCGCGCGCAAGAAACTGGTCATCGTCGCCGACTATGACTGCGACGGCGCCACCGCCTGCGCGGTCGGCCTGCGCGGACTGCGCCTGTTGGGGGCGCAGGTGGACTACATCGTGCCCAATCGCTTCGAGTACGGTTATGGCCTCACGCCCGAGATCGTCGAACTGACCGTGCGCGAGAAGCATCCCGACATCATCGTCACCGTCGACAACGGCATCGCCAGCATCGATGGGGTGGCCGAGGCCAAGCGGCGCGGCATCGACGTGGTGGTGACCGACCACCACCTGCCGGGCGACGCCCTGCCGGACGCCCGGGTGATCGTCAATCCCAACCAGCCGCAGTGCGGCTTCCCCAGCAAGAACCTGGCGGGCGTGGGGGTGATGTTCTACGTCTTGCTGGCCTTGCGCGCCGAGATGCGCAAGCGCGGCCTCTTCGACGCCCAGACCCAGCCGCGCCTGGACAGCCTGCTCGATCTGGTGGCGCTGGGCACGGTGGCCGACGTGGTGAAACTGGACGCCAACAACCGCATCCTGGTGGCACAGGGCTTGAAGCGCATGCGCAGCGGCAAGATGCATCCCGGCATTGCCGCCCTGTTCCGCGCGGCCGGCCGCGAGGCGCGCCGGGCCACGCCCTTCGACCTCGGTTTCGCCGTCGGCCCGCGCCTGAACGCGGCCGGCCGCCTGGCCGACATGTCGCTGGGCATCGAATGCCTGACCACCGACGACGAAGGCCGCGCCTGGGCCATCGCCCAGCAACTGGACGCCATCAACCGCGAACGGCGCGACATCGAAGCCGGCATGCAGGATACCGCCCTGCTGCTGCTGGACGACTTCAACCCGGCCGACCGCCGCACCATCGCGGTCTTCGATCCCTCCTGGCACCAGGGCGTGATCGGCATCGTGGCCTCGCGCCTGAAGGACAAGTTCTACCGTCCCACGATCACCTTCGCGCCGGGCGATGAAGGGTTCATCAAGGGGTCGGGCCGCTCGATTGCGGGCTTCCACCTGCGCGATGCGCTGGACCTGGTATCCAAGCATGCGCCCTCGGTGATGACCAAGTTCGGCGGCCATGCCATGGCGGCCGGGCTGACCATCCATGCCGAGGCCTTCGATGCCTTTTCACAGGCCTTCGAAGCAGTCGGCCGCGACTGGCTGACGCAAAACCAGCTGGAGCGCGTCATCGAAACCGATGGCGAACTGGAAGAGAGTTACTACTCCGTGGAATTCATCAGCCTGATGGACCAGCAAGTGTGGGGTCAGGGCTTCGCACCGCCGGTCTTCTGCGACCATTTCCGCGTGCTCAGCCAGCGCATCCTCAAGGACAAGCACCTCAAGCTGCAACTGGAAAAAGGCGGCCGCAAGTACGACGCCATCTGGTTCGGCCATACCGATGCCCTGCCCGACCATGCCCAGGTGGCCTTCCGGCTGGATGCCAATGAGTACAACGGCAAGACCACCGTGCAACTGATGGTGGAACACGCCGAACCCGCCTGATCCTGACGACACGCTGACACGCACACCTGGCCGCGCAAGCCGCGCCAGGCGCGGATCGCAGACTGACAACAGTGTACAAAAAAGGCTGCCAGGCGCTTGGTTGCAATGGCACAATGTCGGACCGGGACGACTTTCGGCCAGCGTTGAGGGAAGCTGGCTACGCGGGCGCTCCCGCCATAACAACAACATCAAACCCCGAATGAAGATCAAGCGCTTCAATTGCAGCCTGGTGACCCGGCTCGTCCTGTTCGGCCTCGCGCTGATCGTGGGCAGTGCGGTGCTGCGCTATTACCTGCTGGTGGGCTTCCTGGAAAAAGAACAGGCCCAGGTCACCGCCGACCAGCAAAGCACCATCGCCACCTACCTGGCCGAGGACATCGGCTACCGTCTGCAGGAGCGCGTTCATTATCTGGAAGGCTTGTCGCGGCACCTTCCCCAGGGCCTGCAGGAAGACCCGGCGGCGGCACGCGGCTGGCTGGAAGGCCATCAGCAACTGCTGCCCTTGTTCGGGCAAGGCCTCTTCATCGCCGACCTCCATGGCCGCATCGTGGTGGACCACCCCACCCTCAACGGGGGTCGTGCCCTGTCACTGACCCGGTACGCCGACTTCGAGCGGGCGCTGCAGGGTGACACCGTGATCTGCCCGCCTCTGGCCAATCCGGTTTCCGGCAAACCCGTCATCGCCATGCTGACCCCGCTGCGCAACGCCGCAGGCCAGATCGTCGGCGTGATGGGCGGCAGCCACGAACTGAACGCGCCGGGCCTGCTCGATCACCTGCAGCGGGCGCGGCGGGAACCCACCGGCAGCTTCTTGCTCATTGCGCCGGCGCAGCGGATGGTCATCGCCTCCAGCGACGAGGCCTTGCAGTTGACGCTGCTGCCCCCTGCCGGCCAGGATCCGTTGATGGACCAGGCCCTGCAAGGTTTCCGTGGCAATGGCGTGGGCCGGGCGGCCAATGGCGTCAACGAGATCAAGGCGTTCGCCTCGGTACCGGACACCGACTGGATGGTCGCCGTGAGCTTGCCGCTGGCGGCGGCCGTGCCCAAAGCCGAGAGTACGCGCGCCCTGATCGGACGCGGTGGCCTGATCCAGTCGGTGATCATCCTGGCGCTGGTGCTGGGGGCGTATTTCTGGTTCTTCCGTCCCTTGCACCGCGCCGCCGACCTGGCCCGCCGCATGACGCGCGGCGAGCTGCCGCTGTCGCCGCTGCCGGTGGAGCGGCGCGATGAAGTCGGACATCTGACCATGGCCTTCAATGGCTTGCTGTCGCGGCTGAAGATGCATCAGGCCGAACTGCAGCACCAGGCCCATCATGACGTGCTCACCGGCCTGCCCAACCGCATGATGCTGGCCGAGCGCATGCAAGCCGCACTGACCCACGCCTGCCGCGAACGCAATGGCGTGGCGCTGCTGTTCCTGGACCTGGACGGCTTCAAGCCCATCAACGACACCCTCGGCCACAAGGCCGGCGACCAGGTGCTGCAGGAAGTCACGCGGCGCCTGCGCCAGGTGGCGCGCCACGGCGACACCCTGGCGCGGGTGGGCGGAGACGAATTCGTGCTGCTCGTCACCGACCTCGGCCGGCCCTTTGAAACTGGCGCCCAGGTGCTGGCCGAAAAATGCATCAGGGTGGTGTCCGAGCCGCTACACCTGCCTCAGGGCGTATTCCAGCTAGGGGTGTCGGTTGGCATTGCCGTCTGTGACGGCAGTTGTGATGCCGACAGCCTCCTGCAAGCGGCCGACAAGGCCATGTACGCCGCCAAGGGCAACGGGCGCGGCTGCTACGTGATTGCCCCGGCGCGGCCGGCAGCGGCAGAAGAACTCAGCGCACCGGCAGAAACTGCAGGAACGAGCCGCCCAGCAGGTTCTGCACATAACTGATGCCGGCGCGCCGATAGCGCTCGGTCATGAATTCGGCCATCAGGTCCAGGCGGCCGACGATCTTGCCGAATTCACGTTCAAAACTCAGATTGCGCGCCTCGTTGCCGATCTCGTCGGACAACAGCAGGGGCGCGCCCGCAGCATTGCGCCGGCTGGCCAGAATCCAGGCGGCAATTTCCACGTTGCGCGCGGCATTGTAGAGATGCTGGGCATCGAGCCCGTCGACCAGGAAGAATTCGATCTTGTTGCCGTGCGCAACGATGATCATATCGGCAGTGGCATCGATGAAGGCGGCTACCCGGTCACCCTTGAACTCCGCCGACAAGGCCAGGGTCATGGCCTGGATGTCGCGCTTGCCTTGCAACTCGGGCCAGGCCTGGCGCTCTTCGATGGCCTGGCGCACTTTCTTTTCTGCCTCTTCGCGGCTAGGGGCGGTCTTTTTCCATTCGGCCGGATTGCGCCGGTACAGCTTGGACATCAACAGATACAGGCTATCCAGGTTGGCCCGCATGGCCAGGGTGGCCACGCGGTTGCTGTCCGATTGCCCCATCTCGCGTGAACTGGCCGGGGCGCCCTTGACCTCGCCATGCGGCGCGGGAGTACTGGCGCATGCGGCCAGAAGGGTGGCACACAGCAGCGAGAGCAGCAGGGAGGAAAGCGGCTTTCTGTTCATCGGCGGGCGGGACGGAACGAACTCCTAGGACTGATCCTGGCAGAATGTGTTCCGTCCACCCGCCTTCAGGGTGAACCCTTTTACTTCACATCAGGCCTTGCCGATATGCGGCAACCCGGTCAGGTAACCCACCGTGGCACCGAAGCGGTCCTTGTAGTTGGCCCGCACCAGCGGATCGAGGGTGTCCTTCACCTTGTCGTGCAAGCCCTTTTCCCAGTCGCCGGCATGCTGGAAGTTGCTCATCACGTAGGTCCAGCCATTGATCTCGTCGACCGCATGCAGACCGGTCGATTCGGCACCCGCCGGGCAGGACAGCACGCGGGTGAGCGCCTTGGTATCGACGTTGTAGGCCCACAGGAAGTTGTTGACGTGCATACCACTGTCTTCGCCGATGAACAAAGTGCGCAGCTTTTCGGAGAACTTGATGTTGTCCGGATTGGCGATGTGTTCCTGGTCGGCCAGGTTGCCCAGTGCATCCGGGGTCTTCAGGTCCACACCGACCAGGGCCGCCGGCGGGGCCATGTCGATGGCCACCCATTCGCTGTCGATGGCCTTGCCCGCCGCATCGCGCTGGCCGCCGCGCAGGTTCAGGGCATACACGGCACCGGCCTTGGGGCCTTCGACCTTGATATGGCCGGAGCCATTGAGCATCGACGTCTGCACATAGGACATGGCCGAATAGGCGATCTTGTCACGCGCATTGACGGTGGTGCCTTCCATCTTGGTGAAGCCCAGGCTGCCACCGGCCAGCGCCGCATAACGGTGGGTCTCCAGGAAGGCGGCGGCCTTCTCCATGCCGGGCTTGACGCGCACCCAGTTGAACTTGCCATTGAACGGGATCTTGGAGAAGGAGCCATCGGCCGGATCGGTGGTGCGGATGTCCATGATGTCGGCGGCCTTGTAGCGGTCCGCCATGGCCTTGACCTCGGCGCTGGTGGCGCTGCCCAGGCGTACCCAGGACAGCTTGCCGGCGCCCGGGCCGACGCCCGAGACCTGCTCCCAGCGCGCCACATAGAGCGTGCCCGAGGACAGGTCGGCCGCGCGGTCGGCAATGAACATGAACAGGCCGCCATTGGTGGCATCGTCGCCCATCAACACCGTGCGCTGGTCGGGCATGACCTGCACCAGTTCGTGCGAGATGCGGCCCAGGCAGTAGTGCTTCTTGATGGAGCCGGTGCCGTCCGGGTTGACGGTCACCTCCGGCAGGTGGCCGTAGTGGTAGGGATTGGCGCGGTTCTCGTCGCCATAGAGATTCTTGCTGAAGGCCTTGAACTGCGCATTGGAGGCGATGGCCGAGGCGTCCGGTTCATATTCTTCCGACGACAGGTGCGTATTCCAGGGCGACAGGCTGGCGCCGCAGGTGATCCACAGGCCGTTGACCCGGGAGGTATCGACGTTGTGGTATTGCACCAGCGAGAGCTTGCCCGAGGACGGGTCCTGGTCCAGCGTCAGCACGGCAATGGGTGACGGCAGCTGGCCGTACATGGCGGCCTGCTTCTGGTCGCGCGTGGTGTATTCGAATTGCACCACGGCAAACACCGCATTGCCCTTCACGCCGGGCACCTTGGCACCGGCCACGGTGAGCAGCGAAGAGCCATCCGGGCAGTCGGAATAGAACTGGCGCTCTTTGCCCGGCACCGAGCGGTCGATGATGGGCTGGTTGTTGATGTCCAGGTAGCCGCCGGCCAGGATGGTGCCGCCCTTTCCGTCGGGCACCATGTCACCGGTCATGAAGAAGGGCTGGTAGGCCAGCTTGTAGCTCTGCTTGCTGCCATCGGCAAAGGTCACTTCCAGCGCCGAACCGACGGTGGTGGACGCCATCGCGGCCGGGTTGTCCAGGGTCGGGGCCGGCATGCCGGTGAAGCGCGCCGAGGCGAAGGGCTTGCCCGTGCCCGGAGTGGCACACGCGGCCAGCAGGGCCGAGGCCGACAGGCCGCCGGTCAGCGGCAACAGGGGCGCAGCGCCCAGGGCCTTGAGCAGGTTGCGGCGGCCGGCTTGCGGCTGGTCGGCGACGGCGGGGGTGGCGGTGGGGGCAGGCTGTCTCATCGAGTATTCTCCGGAAGTGGCTAGCAGATGTCGGGCAGCGGCGGACGCTGCCGTCAGTATTTTGTCAGTCAAACAAGCGCGCCGATGGTAGCGAGGGAAAATGACAGGCGCGTGACGGGGGTGAAACTGCCCTCCTCCTCTTGTATAATTCAAGGTTTGATCGCAAAAGAAACCATCATGGAAGCAGAACGCCTCAATTCCCTCCAATCCTTGCTCGATGATCTGGCCACCCGCGCCACCGAGCTTCGGAGGTATCTTTGACTTCGATGTGAAGTCGGAGAAACTCGAACAAGTCAACGCCGAACTGGAAGACCCCAACGTCTGGAACGACCAGAAGCGGGCCCAGGACCTCGGCAAGGAAAAGAAATCGCTGGAAGCGATCGTCCACACCCTCATCAAGATCGATAGCGAACTGACCGATGCCCGCGACCTCTTCGAGATGGCGCGCGAGGAAAAGGACGAGGACACCATCGTCGCCATCGAAGCCGATGCCGAGAACCTGAAGAAGCTGGTCGAAGACATGGAATTCCGCCGCATGTTCAGCGGCCCCATGGACGCCAACAACTGCTTCATCGACATCCAGGCCGGTGCCGGCGGTACCGAAGCCCAGGACTGGGCGTCCATGCTGCTGCGCCAGTACCTGCGCTACTGCGAACGCAAGGGCTTCAAGGCCGAGATCCTGGAACAGTCCGACGGTGAAGTGGCCGGCATCAAGACCGCCACCATCAAGGTCGAGGGTGAATACGCCTACGGCTTCCTGCGTACCGAAACGGGCGTGCACCGCCTGGTGCGCAAGTCGCCCTTCGACTCGTCCAATGGCCGCCATACCTCCTTCTCCAGCCTCTTCGTCTACCCCGAAGTGGATGAATCCTTCGAGATCGAGATCAACCCGGCCGACGTACGTGTCGATACCTACCGCGCCTCCGGTGCCGGTGGCCAGCACATTAACAAGACCGACTCCGCCGTACGTCTCACGCACGCGCCCTCGGGCATCGTCGTGCAATGCCAGAACGACCGCAGCCAGCACCGCAACCGGGCCGAAGCCTGGGACATGCTGCGCGCCAAACTGTTCGAACTGGAACTGCGCAAGCGCATGAGCGAACAGCAGAAACTGGAAGACTCCAAGACCGACGTCGGCTGGGGCCACCAGATCCGCTCCTACGTGCTGGACCAGTCCCGCATCAAGGACTTGCGCACCAACTTCGAAACCGGCAACACCAAGGCCGTCCTCGATGGCGACATCGACGACTTCATCGCGGCCTCGCTGAAACAGGGCGTCTGATCCACGCGGCCGCGCGGTCCTGCTGCGCGGCCGGCTCTTGCCGATCCGACCGTTCAACCTTCAAGAATTCCAACCATGACCACGCAAAACACCCCCGCCGCCCAGCCGGCAGCCGACGAGAACAGCATCATCGCCGAGCGCCGCGCCAAGCTGGCGGCCATCCGCGAGCAGGGCGTCGCCTTCCCCAACGATTTCCGTCCGGCCAACAACGCCGCCGACCTGCATGCGAAATATGACGGCTTCGAGAACGAAGCCCTGGAAGCCGAGCCGGTCACCGTCACCGTCGCCGGCCGCATGATGTTGAAGCGGGTCATGGGCAAGGCCGCCTTCGCCACCCTGCAGGATGCCTCGGGCGCGCGCGCCGACGGCCGCATCCAGCTCTACGTGACCCGTGACGTCACCGGCGAAGAAGCCATGGCCGCCTTCAAGCACTATGACCTGGGCGACATCCTGGGCGCCGAAGGGTCGCTCTTCAAGACCAAGACCGGCGAACTGTCCATCAAGGTCACCAGGTTGAAGCTCATCACCAAGTCGCTGCGCCCGCTGCCGGACAAGTTCCACGGCCTGGCCGACCAGGAAATGAAGTATCGCCAGCGCTACGTCGACCTGATCATGAGCGAAGAGACCCGCCGCACCTTCAAGGCGCGTACCGCCGCGATGTCGTCGATCCGCCGCTTCATGGAAACCAACGGCTTCATGGAAGTGGAAACCCCGATGCTGCACCCGATCCCGGGCGGCGCGGCGGCCAAGCCCTTCATCACCCACCACAATGCTCTGGACATGCAGATGTTCATGCGCATCGCCCCCGAGCTGTACCTGAAGCGCCTGGTGGTGGGCGGCTTCGAGCGCGTCTTCGAGATCAACCGCAACTTCCGCAACGAAGGTGTCTCGCCGCGTCACAATCCCGAATTCACGATGATGGAGTTCTACGCCGCCTACGTGGATTACCAGTGGCTGATGGGCTTCACCGAACAAGTGATCCGCCAGGCTGCCATCGACGCCCACGGCACTGCGGTACTGACCTATCAGGGCCGCGAGCTGGACCTGTCCAAGCCCTTCGACCGCCTGACCATCACCGGCGCGATCCTGAAGTACGCCCCCAACTACACCGAAGCACAACTGACCGACATCGATTTCCTGCGCGCCGAACTCAAGAAATTCGGCGTCAAGACCGACCAGGCCCCGCTGGCCGGTGCCGGCATCGGTGCGCTGCAACTGGCGCTGTTCGAAGAAACGGCCGAATCGCAGCTGTGGAACCCGACCTACATCATCGACTATCCGGTCGAAGTCTCGCCGCTGGCGCGCGCTTCCGACACGGTGGCCGGCATCACCGAGCGCTTCGAGCTGTTCATTACCGGCCGCGAGATCGCCAACGGCTTCTCCGAGTTGAATGACGCCGAAGACCAGGCCGCCCGCTTCCAGGCGCAAGTGGCCGCCAAGGACGCCGGCGACGAAGAAGCCATGTACTACGACGCCGACTACATCCGTGCCCTGGAATACGGCATGCCCCCGGCCGGTGGCTGCGGCATCGGCATCGACCGCCTGATGATGCTCATCACCGACTCGCCCAACATCCGCGACGTGATCCTGTTCCCGCACCTGCGCCGCGAAGACTGATCCCGCTGCACCGGGAGACGGCGCCCCTGCGCCACTCCCGGGCTGATATCGTCATTGCCCTGCTGCGCGCCCCGCATCACAGCCCCCCCTTTCCGCCTGCCGTTGCTTGCCGCAAACCCGCTTTACGGGCCGCTGTTGCAGGATTACATGTCCTTACAACTGACACAGAATCGGGATTTTTTTTGGCCCATGACCACTCCATAATCCAGTCATCCACTCATCAACGACAACAGAACAACTAGAGAGGTCATCATGGAAACCAACACCCCACAAAACCTGAATGCGAACAACAACGCCCTGGCCCAACCCTCCCAGCCGTCGTCGGGCCGCATCCATCCGCTGGTCGCCGGTGCATCGGTGGCCGTCATCCTGGTCAGCCTGATCGGCGTGGCCGCCATGACGGGCCTGCTGCCCAGCTCCAAGAGCGCCAATTCGCCGCAGCAGGTCGCGGCCCTGGAGCAACCCGCTCAGACTGCGCCGCAACAACAGCAGGCGCTGGCGCAGCAGCCGGCCCCGCAATCGACTTCCTACCAGCCGCAGCCTGGCGCCTATCCGGCCCAGGCGGCAGCCCCGGCGGCGCAGCGCGCGCCGGCCATCTGCAGCAGCTGCGGTGAAGTGATCGGCGTGCGCGCCGTGCGCCATACCGCCCCCACCAGCGGCGTGGGCATTGCCGGTGGCGCCGTGGTCGGTGGCTTGCTGGGCAACCAGATCGGCGGCGGCACCGGCCGCACCCTGGCCACCATCGCCGGTGCCGTCGGCGGCGGCTATGCCGGTAACGAGGTCGAAAAGAATGTGCGTGCCACCACCAGCTATGTGGTCGATGTCCGTATGGAAAACGGCAAGACCCGCAGCTTCCCGCAAAGCAGCGAGAACTGGCGCGTCGGCGACCAGGTGCGCGTGGTCAATGGCCACCTGGAAGGCCGCGGCTGATCCCGCTGACCGCGCTCCACCTGTTCAACAAGGCCCTTCGAGTTCGCTCGAAGGGCTTTTTGCTGGGGCTGTCGCTACGCGGCAACATCCGGCCTCCCTCCGCCTGTTTTGGCCAAAATATGAAGTCTTGTGCACCCATTGCGCCATTACAACGTTATCCTGTCATCGGATTGTCATTTTCCTGCCGGATAGCAATACAAGCCACCCTCCCCCGGCGTTTCCGGGAGTGCATCTGATAAACGCTGGCAACATTCCTTTCAGACAGTTAGACTTTCGCCCAAAGTCATCCGCCTGGACGGCAGCGGAGTTGGTAGCCGGGAAACAGAACGCGCTCAAGCGTCGTCCCGCTTACTCGTACTGAACGGGAGGCGAACGATTCGCCAGGCCGCGCCGACAAGGTGCGAAAAGCGTTTGAAGATTTATGGACTCACTGTCATCCATTCACACCAGCGGGCCGGGGGGCAGGACTGCCGAGCCTGCCGACGAGCGGCCCACCGAAGAGCGTCATGGCGGTCCCCACAAGGACCACGCAGTGATCCTGCTGCACGGCTTGTGCGGTTCGCAACTGGAAATGGGCTCCATCCCCAAGCAGCTGAAGAAGGCCGGCTGCACCGTCATCCCGCTGAACATCGACAATTATTCCGCCGCCCTGACCAATCCGCGCGTCTCACCCGACTGGGAAGACTGGTGCGCCGTGGTCGAGAGCCGGGTGGCACGGCTGAAGGAAGAATTCCGTACCGTCTCGCTGTGCGGCCTGTCCATGGGTGCCACGCTGGCGCTGGCAGTGGCTGCGCGTAGCAAGGAGCTGCTCTCGGTGGTACTGCTCTCTCCGGTGCTGCAATACGACGGCTGGTCGGTCCCCTGGTACTGGAAGCTCCTCACCGTGGTCTACGACCTGGGCCTGCGCAACTGGTCCTACAAGGAAAGCGAACCCTACGGCATCAAGAACTTCGAGATGCGCAGGCGCGTGGCTGCCGCGCTGGAAAAGGATGGCGTCGCAGCCGTGGGGGCGGCCTCCATTCCGGCGCGCCACCTGCGCGCGGCACTGCGCATGATCGCCTTCGTGCGCAGCTCGCTGCCGCTGGTGCGCACCGATACCCTGATCATCCATTCCATCGACGACGAGACCGCCTCGCCGCGCAACGCCGAAATGATCCTGCAGCAGATCAATGCCGAGGTGCGCAAGGTGGTCTGGCTGGGCGACTGTTATCACATCATCACGGTGGACAATGAACGCGAGATCGTCACCAATGAAACCGTGATGTTCATCAAGCGCAGCATCGAAATCCACGGCAACGAGATCAGCCGCAAATATCTCGCCCACTCCTCACCGCTGAAGGACAGGCGCTACTGAGTTGATGCACAGGAACAACAACGACGCGTCCTTGCGCCGCCGGTCAGCCTTTTGACAGACAACATTCTTAACATGATCCCATTGCACCACGGTGCGATGTCAATGAAGATGGACACGACCCGCCCCCATTCCCAAACCATCATGAGCCTGATCCGACTCAAGAACGCCAAGAGCTGGCGCCCGCAGGGCTTCCGGCCACTGTACGTCAGCACGTTCGGCTTCGTGGCGGCGTTCGGACTGCGCTATGCGCTAGCACCGTTTGTCGAAGAATCGCTGTCGATGCTGTTTTTCGCCGTCAATTGCATCGTGATGAGCTATCTCTTCGGCTATCTGTATTCCCTGGGCCTGCTGGCCGTGAGCATCCCCACGGCCATGTTCTTCTTCCGCAAGCCCTACTACACGATCGACGGATTGAATGACAAGGACATCTTCCTGATCCTGGTCTACACCGTCATCGTCGCCACTGCCTCGATCATCATCGAATGGCTGCAGCGCGAACGCTACGCGGCGGTGCTGCAGCAGCGCGTTTCGGAAACCCGCTATCGCCTGCTGATCGAATCCGACCAGGCGCGTCGCGCCGAATACGCCCGCCAGTTCGAAAACAGCGCCCGCGACGGCGCCTGAACGTCGCTCCGGCGCTTCCCTCCCCACATTCTTTTCTCCGGCTGGCCCGCGTCGCTCGCGTGCAGGCAAGCCCATCAGGAAGCTCCTGATACCCCTCCCGGCGCAGCTCTCCTAAGATGCCTCCATACCAGCAAGGAGGCCGCCATGTCCCTGACTCATCACCTGCCCCGCATCCTCGTCATCGACGCCGACCTGGACGCCATCGAAACTGCGCGCTTTGCGCTCTGGCGCAGCCAGTTGCCCTGCCAGTTCGAATGGTTCGATGATGCCGAGCTGGCCAATGCCTCCCTGCTCACGCAGGCGCTGTGCCGCAGCAGGGACCTGCCGGCCATGATCCTGCTGGACCCGCGCAGCTTCTCGGGCACGGAGGGCTATGAATTGCTGCGCACCCTGTGCGTCTACCAGCAACTGGCGCATATCCCACTGGTGCTCTTCACGGCGGCGCCCTTGTCCACCGATTTCGCGCAGGAGCAGGACAGCCGCATCTGGTATGCCGCCAAGCCCGCACGCACGGCCGATTACATGGCCATGGTCACGCGCTGCGTGCAGCAGCGCCTGCACCAGCCCGCCGTGTCCTGAACCCGCAGCCTCACCACAGCAGCACTTACGAACGCGAACGCGCCATCTTCAACGGCTTGATCTCCCACAGCGCTTCCAGTACGTGACGCGTGGCCGGTTCCAGTTGGGTGGCGCGATGCGCAATACCCAGTGGCCGCCACAGCGCCGGCCGTAATGGCCGCATGACGATGCGCGGATCCAGCGGTACCGCGCTGGCCCGCGCAGTGGCTTCGTGCGGCAACAACGTCGCGCCATAACCGGCCGCCACCAGACTCTTGATCGCATCGTTGAAATTGAGCTGAATACGCGGCATCGGGTTTTCTCCGGCGCCGGCAAACCATTCACCGGTCAGGCGCGAGAGCCGCGTCTCCGGTGCATTGAGGATCAGCGGCTGCGCCGCCAGCCACGCGGGCGTCACCCACCGTGGCGCCTTCCACGCCGCCGGCAGAAATGCCATCACCGGATCGCGCCGCCAGGGCTTGACGGTCAAGCCGCCCACTGGCGATTGCGGCAGCGCCACCAGACCGATGTCGAGCCGCCCTTCAGTCAGTTGCGACAAGGTTTCCTGCGATGTCAGGATGTGGATCTGTACGTCGATTCCCGGATGCCGCTGGCCCAGCCGCTCCAGTACTTGCGGCAGCAGGGTCGCGATGGCGCCCGTGGAGGCGCCCAGCCGCACACGCCCCGCCAGCCCCTGTACCTGACGCTCCACTTCTTCCAATGCCTGATCAGCAGCCGCCAGCAATTGCCGGGCGCGTGCAATCAAGGTGGCACCGATACCCGAGGGCCGCACCTGGCTGCGCTGGCGCAACAGCAGCGGCGCTCCGATACGCTCTTCCAGCTCGCTGATGTGCAGGCTTACCGTAGGGGGCGCCAGGTGCAGCTCGCGGGCGGCGGCGGCAAAGGAACCCAGGTCGGCGATGGCGACCAGGGTGCGCAGGCGGTCCAGGCTCAATTCACGCATGACAAGACTCCGGGGCAATCCAGGCGACATTCAGGAAAACTGAACGATCTCTTTGTGATATTCAACTTTTCCAATTATACGATTGCGCGCACCATGCAGCTCTTCGGCAAGCGCCGGCCGTTTTTCCTCGGCGCCCATCCCTGCATTGGAGCAAACCGTGAGTACTCTTCCCCTGATCTTCATCGATGGCGACCAAGGCACCACCGGCCTGCAGATCCACGAACGCCTGCGCGGCCGCAACGATCTGCGCATCCTGACCCTGCCGGCTGCCGAGCGCAAGGATGCACGGCGCCGCGCCGAGGCCCTCAACAGCGCCGACATCGCCTTGCTGTGCCTGCCCGACGCCGCCGCGCGCGAGGCCGTCAGCCTGATCGAGAATCCCGGCGTGCGCGTGATCGACGCCAGCTCAGCCCATCGCGTCACGCCGGGCTGGGTGTATGGCTTCCCGGAGATGGCCGCTGGACAGCCGCAAGCCATTGCCGATGCGCTGCGGGTCACCAATCCCGGCTGCTACCCGACCGGTGCCATCGCCCTGCTGCGTCCGCTGGTGCAGGCCGGCCTGGTGCCGGCGGATTATCCGCTGACCATCCATGCGGTCTCCGGCTATTCCGGCGGCGGCCGTGCCCAGGTCGAACAGTACGAAGGCCCCGCTGCCGCCGAGGCCGCGCCCTACGTGCTGTACGGCCTGGGGCTGGCGCACAAGCATCCGCCCGAGATGCAACGCTACGCGGGCCTGTCGCAGCGGCCCATCTTCGTGCCCAGCTACGGTGCCTTCCGCCAGGGCATCGTCCTCTCCATTGCCTTGCAGACGCGCCTGCTGCCGGCGCACGTCACACAGGAGAGCCTGCGCGCCGCGCTGCAGGCGCACTACGCCGGGATGCGCCACGTCGCGGTGCTGGATGCCCAACAGAGCGCCGCAACCGCCCAGCTTGACCCGACCCGCCACAACGACAGCAATGACATGACGCTGGGCGTATTCGGCAACGCTGCCGAGGGCCACATTCTGCTGTGCGCGGTGTTCGACAATCTGGGCAAGGGAGCCTCCGGTGCCGCCGTGCAGAACCTGGACCTGATGTTGCGCGCCCGCTGACTCGCGTATCGGCCATCGCGGGACAGACGGGGCGGCCCGCACCGGCCAACTCCATTCGGGGCAGAACGCCTGCCGTCAAGAGGGTGGCTCGTAAATGCGCGTAAAGACGGCTGCGCGGCTGCGGCAAGATTGCGCCGACTGTGGCATGATGGCACTTCGATTTGCCATACAAAACCTATGGCGACGGCCACCGCAGAGCTGGCCGCCGCCCCCCCCCTCGAAGCAAGATGTCTACCACTCTAGGCGCCATCGCGTGCAAGTATTCCGACGCGACGATCAAACTGACTCCCGTATTGCGTACCGATGGCAAATGGACTGCCTTCGTCCATATCGACTTCCCGGACCGCACCACGCATGAATTCGGCGATTTCAAGCCAGGCGATTCCAAGATGGCAGCACTGCAGAATGCCGTGACAGCCGCCGAGCAATACATCCGCGAACGCAAGAAAAAATAAGTTTTTCTGTCCTGCGCGCAGCGCAATGAAAAACGGCCCGCATCGCTGCCGGCCGTCCTGCGCGCCTGTGCGGCCATCGGGCTCACTGCATCTTCACCCCTGCGGCCTCGCTTTCCTTATAAATCGCATCGATCAGATCCTGCCCCACGCGCGGAGCCATGCTCTTGTGCACCGGTAGCAGCGAGCGCCGCCACTCGGATTTTTCTTCCTCGCTGAGCGTATAGACCCTGGTCTTGCCGCTGGCCTTGATGGCCGCCAGGGCATCGTCATTTTCCTTCTGGGCGATCTGGTTGGCGTAGACCGTGGCTTGTTTCATGGCGCCCTCGAGCTGGCTGCGCACGTCCGCCGGCAGGGCATCCCAGAATTTCTTGTTCACGATCACCGCATAGCCGATGTAGCCGTGGTCAGAGACGGTCAGGTTGGACTGCACCTCATGCATCTTCTGCGTGTAGACATTGGAGGGCGTGTTCTCGCTGCCGTCGACCACACCGGTCTGCATGGCCTGGTACACCTCCGAGAACGCCAGCACCTGCGGATTGGCCTTGAGTGCGCGGAACTGTTCATCGAGCACCTTGGAGGACTGGATGCGCATCTTCAGCGCCCGGAAGTCCGATACCTTGTGCAGCGGACGATTGGCCGTCATCACCTTCATGCCGTTATCCCAGTAGGCCAGGCCCTTGATGCCACGGCTCTCCAGTCGCTGAAACAGGCCCTGCCCGACCGGGCCTTCAGTCACGCGCTTCAAGACCATCTTGTTGGGGAAGATGTAAGGCAGATCGAAGACCTCGAATTCCTTGGCGCCCAGCGGCCCGAACTTGGCCAGCGACGGGGCCAGCATTTGCACCGAGCCCAGCTGCAGCGCTTCCAGCTCTTCCTTGTCCTTGTAGAGCGTGCTGTTGGGATAGACCTCGACCCTGACGCGGCCGTTGGTGGCCTTCTCGGCCAGTTCCTTGAAACGTTCCGCGCCCTTGCCCTTGGGCGTGTCATTGGCCACCACGTGGCTGAACTTGATGACGATGGTCTGCTGGGCCAGCGCCGCCGTGGCCGACAGGCCCAGCGTGGCAAAGGCGCAGGCGGTCAGTGCCGCCCGCATTCTGGTAATGGTCATGCGTGTCTCCTCGGGGGTGAAGCCGGCAGACCGATGACCTCGGCCGGCCGGGGTTAAAACACAATCAGGTCGCGCAGTCCCTCCCCGCTGTGCAGGCGGTCAAAGCCGCGATTGATGTCGGCCAGCGCCAGGCGCTCGCCCATGAGCTTGTCCACCGGCAGCTTGCCGGCCCGGTACAGGCCGATATAGCGCGGGATGTCGCGCACCGGCACGCAGGAGCCGATGTAGCTGCCCTTGACGGTGCGCTCCTCGGCCACCAGGCTGACCTGCTGCAAGGCCCAGTTCTGGTTCGGTGCCGGCAGGCCGGCCGTGACCGTCATGCCGCCGCGCCGGGTCATGCGATAGGCCGCCTCCATGGCCTGCACCGAACCTGCCATCTCGAAGGCGTAATCGACGCCGCCACGGGTGAGCGCCTTGACCTTCTCCACCGCGTCCGGATCGCGGGCGTTGACGGTCGCTGTGGCACCGAGTGCGCGCGCCACCTCCAGCTTGCTGTCGTGCAGATCGACCGCGATCACCTCGCGCGCACCCGACGCCAGCGCGCCCAGCATGGCGCACAGCCCCACGCCGCCCAGGCCCAGCACAGCGGCGGTGGTGCCGGCCTTGACCTCGGCCGTATTGACCGCCGCGCCCACGCCGGTGAGCACGGCGCAACCAAAGAGCGCGGCCTCGACCGGATCGATGTCGGCCTCGATCTTCACGCAGGAGCGGCGCGACACCACCGCATGATCGGCAAAGGCCGACACCCCCAGGTGATGATGCACATGCCCGCTGCCGTCATGCAGACGGTGCTGGCCGCTCAGCAACTGGCCCACGGTATTGGTCGCAGCACCCGGCTCGCACAACGCCGGGCGGCCTTCCATACAGGGCAGGCAATGGCCGCAGCTGGGCACGAACACCAGCACCACCAAATCCCCCGCACGCAGGTCGGTCACGCCGCTGCCCACCTGCACCACTTCAGCCGAGGCTTCATGACCGAGCGCCATCGGCACCGGGCGCGGACGCACCCCGGTGATGACCGAGAGGTCGGAGTGGCACAGGCCGGCCGCCTTCATCTTGACCAGCACTTCACCAGGGCCGGGGGCATCGAGGTCGAGTTCCTCGATCTTCAACGGCTGGCTTACCGCAAACGGTTGGACCTCGGTCATTTCGCGCAGCACGGCGGCATGGATCTTCATGGTGTCGTCTCCCTCCAGGTTGGAAAACGCCTAGATTACACGAGCCATGCCCGCCTCGATCCGAGCTCAATCAAACCAGCGCCCGGCCGCGTGCAGGAATCGTTGAGCCTGCAGGATCACCGGCTTGTCGATCATCTGACCCTTGAGCGAAATGGCACCGCCATCACCGGCGCGCACGGCCGCCATCACCTCCTCGGCCCAGGCCAGCTCCTCTTCGCCGGGCATGAAGCCGCGCCTGACGACGGCCACCTGACGCGGGTGGATGCACAGCTTGGCGCCGAAGCCCAGGCGGCGCGCCCGCTGCACCATGCGCGCCAGCAAGGCATCGTCATTGAAATCGGTAGTCACGCCATCGATGGGCGGCGCAATACCGGCCAGGCGGGACGCCATCACCATTTCCACACGCAAATGCATCAGCTCTTCTTCCTCCGGTCCGCATTGCATGCCCAGGTCCACCTGGGCATCGATGGAACCGAAGGCCAGCCGCTCTACGCCCGGCACGGCTGCCATCTCGCGCATGGCGGCCAGGCCGGCTGCGCTTTCGATCAGGGCGATCAGGCCGCATCCCCGTGCCAGCCGTCGCGCAATGCAAGAGAGCACCCTCGCCTCTTGCGCCTTGGGCAGGACGATGCCGGCGATCGATGGTGCAGAAAAGGTCAACAGGTCATCGCCATGCCATTCGGTATCGGCTGCGTTGATCCGCACCCACAGGCGGGGTTGCGGGCCATTGCCCTGCAGCCAGCGCGCCAGCGTGGCGCGCGCCTCTTCCTTTTGCGAGGGCGCCACGGCATCTTCCAGGTCGACGATGACGGCATCGGCGCCGCTCTCCAGTGCCCTGGCGTAGCGCTCGGGCCGACTGGCTGGTACGAAGAGGTAGCTGCTGGCCGCTCCGATGTGCGGCGCCATCACACCGCTCCCCGTTCACGCAGCGCCGCGATGGCAGCGGCGTCGTAACCCAGCCCGCCCAGGATGGCGTCGGTATGCTGGCCCAGCGCAGGGATGGCATCCATGCGGTAGTCATAGCGGTCATTGGCGCCCGGCGGCAAGAGCGCAGCGACCCTGCCCGCAGGCGTATCGACCTCGGTCCAGCGTTCGCGTGCGGCCAGTTGCGGGTGCTGCCACAGGTCGTGCATGGTGTTGACGCGGGCATTGGCAATGTGCGCCTGATCGAGCCGCGCGACTACCTGCTCGGCCGTCATGTCGGCGAACACGCTCAGGATCAGCTGGCGCAAGACCTCGCGGTGCTCATGCCTGAGCGCATTGCTGCAGAAGCGTGCATCGCCGGCCAGGGCGGCATCCTGCAAGACCACTTCGCAGAAGACCTTCCATTCGCGCTCGTTCTGCAAGCCCAGCATGACGGTCTTGCCATCGCCCGCGGCGAAGGGACCATAGGGATAGATGGTGGCGTGCTCCGCCCCAGAGCGCGCCGGTGCGCTGGCCCCCTGATAGGCGTAATACAACGGAAAGCTCATCCACTCGGTGAGCGCTTCCAGCATCGACAGATCGATGTGGCTGCCGCGTCCATCGCGTCCACGCTGGATGAGCGCGGCCAGAATGTTGGAATAGGCGTACATGCCGGCAGCGATATCGGCAATCGAGCAGCCGGCCTTGACCACTTCATCGGGCGTGCCGGTCACCGAAAGAAAACCGGCCTCGCTCTGGATCAACAGGTCGTAGGCTTTCTTGTCGCGATAAGGCCCGTCCTCCCCATAGCCGGAAATATCGCAGACGATCAGGCCGGGATACTTCGCCTGCAGCACCCTGGCCGACAGCCCCAGTCCGGCAGCCGCACCCGGCGCCAGATTCTGTACCAGCACGTCGGCCCCGGCCAGCAACTGATCGATGATGCGCTTGCCTTGCTCATCCTTGAGATCGAGCGTGAGGCTCTCCTTGGAACGGTTGGTCCAGACGAAATGCGAGGACAGGCCATTGACCCGCGTGTCATAACCGCGCGCAAAATCGCCCGCGCCGGGACGCTCGATCTTGATGACACGGGCGCCCAGGTCCGCCAGCTGGCGCGTGCAGAACGGCGCTGCGATGGCGTGTTCCAGACTGATGACGGTGATGCCCTGCAGCGGGCGTGGCGCGTGCGGCATGGAGACTCCCTTGATCGGCCGGATTCAGAAGGACCGTGGCAAACCGAGGACATGCTCGGCCACGTAGGAAAAAATCAGGTTGGTCGAAATCGGCGCCACCTGATACAGCCGCGTCTCGCGGAACTTGCGCTCGACGTCGTATTCGCAGGCAAACCCGAAGCCGCCATGCGTCTGCAGACAGACATTGGCCGCCTCCCACGACGCCTTGGCCGCCAGGTACTTGGCCATGTTGGCCTGGGCGCCGCAGTTCTGCTGTGCGTCGAAGCGTGCGCAAGCCTGGTAGCGCATCAGGTTGGCCGCCTCGATTTCGATATAGGCATCGGCAATCGGGAACTGCACGCCCTGGTTCATGCCGATGGGCCGGTCGAACACCACGCGCTCCTTCGCATACGCCGTGGCCCTGTCGATGAACCAGTAACCATCGCCGATGCATTCGGCCGCAATCAGGGTGCGCTCGGCGTTGAGGCCATCGAGGATGTAGCGAAAGCCCCGTCCTTCCTCGCCGATCAGGTTCTCGGCAGGAATTTCCAGATTATCGAAGAACAGTTCATTGGTCTCATGGTTGACCATGTTGAGGATGGGCCGCACCTCCAGCCCCTGGCCAATCGCCGCCTGCAGATCCACCAGGAAGATGGACATGCCTTCGGATTTTTTCTTCACCTGCTCCAAAGGCGTGGTCCGTGCGAGCAGGATCATCAGGTCCGAATGCTGTACCCGCGAGATCCATACCTTCTGGCCATTGACCACGTATCGATCGCCCTTCTTCACCGCCACCGTCTTGATGCGGGTGGTGTCGGTGCCGGTGGTGGGCTCGGTCACGGCCATCGATTGCAGGCGCAGTTCACCGCTGGCGATCCTGGGCAGGTAGTGCTGCTTCTGCTGCTCGGAGCCGTGGCGCAGCAGCGTGCCCATGTTGTACATCTGGCCGTGGCAGGCGCCCGCATTGCCACCGCTACGATTGATCTCTTCCATGATGACCGAGGCTTCGGTCAGCCCCAAACCGGAGCCGCCGTATTCCTGCGGAATCAGCGCGGCCATCCAGCCGGCCTTGGTGAGCGCATCGACGAAGGCTTCGGGATAGCCGCGCGCCTCGTCGACCTTGCGCCAGTATTCGGGCACAAAGGTCTGGCACAGGTCGCGCACGGCATCGCGCAGGTCGGTGTGAGCATCGGGAACGGCTTGATACGACATGCAGGGTCTCCACCAAATTATTATTCAAATGATTTATATCGTTTAGTCCAGCAGGGCTTGCGCCTGCATGGCCAGCTCGCCCCGCTCGTTCTGCGCCCACAGCGCCACGCTCCTGCCATCGACTGCGGGCTTGCCGCACAGCGTGAAGGCTTCGGTATCGAAGAGAGTGCCCACCGCGCGGAAGTTGAATTCGCGCAGGACCGCATGTGGTCTCTCGCGCGCCACCAGATCGGCCAGCAAGGTGGCGATCAGCGGGCCATGCACGATCAGTCCGGGATAGCCCTCCACCTCGGTGACATAACTGCGGTCGTAATGGATGCGATGACCATTGAAGGTCAGCGCCGAATAGCGGAACAGCAGCACCGGGTCCGGCTCCATCCGGCGCGACCACAGCGCATCGGTGGGTGCGCTGCGCGGCTCAACCAACGGTGCGCCGGGCTGCGGCAGATCGCGGTATACGATGTCATGCTCTTCGGTCAGGCAGACCTGGCCTTGATGACGGATGGTGTGTTGCACGGTGACGAAAGCCAGCGCCCCGGTGCGCCCTTGCTTGACCTCCACGCTGGCGATGCGCGAGACCTTCTCGGCCTGTGCGCCGATGGGGAGCGGTGCGGCAAAACGCAGCCGCCCACCGGCCCACATGCGGCGCGGCAAGGGCACCGGTGGCAGGAAGCCACCGCGCTGCGGATGACCATCGGGCCCCACGTCGGACTGGCGGCACACATTCCAGAAATAAATCCAGTGCCACAGCGGCGGCAGATCATCGCCCGCTATCGGCCGGCGCGGTCCATCCAGCGTGGCGGCCAGCGCAGCGGCCAGGGCCGGACTGATCTGGTCATGCAGGGTGTCGGTCTTGTCCAGCCACTGCCGCAGCAGGGCGAGATCGAGGTCGGGGTGGGACATGTCTGCTCGCATCGTTATCGGTTGGGCGCCAGTGTGTGGCCGCGACGCGCCGCAGACAATCTGTATTTTTGGAAGGGGGCCTTACGCAGAACTGAAGGCAGGCCCGGTCAGGAACTGCGGCGGCGCAGCACAACGAAGCTGCATCAGGCCGCATGAAACGGCGCAAATCGGCGTAGCATGCATGGGCCAATAACGATATCGCCGACACGTCCTCAGCCCGCTCGGCCAACTCAGCGATCCTTCCGGGAGACATCATGCTTTTCGATCTGACCGACCTGCGCCTGTTCATCCTCATCGCGGAACTCAACAGCCTGACCCGCAGCGCCGAGCGCATGAACCTCTCGCTGGCCGCCACCAGCCATCGCATCAAGGAACTGGAGACCCGCTTCGGCACCCGCCTGCTCTATCGCGAGAGCAAGGGCGTGCAACTCACCCCGGCCGGGCAGACGCTGCTGCATCATGCGCAGCTTTTCATGCAGCAGGTGGAACACCTCAAGAGCGACATGCAGCAGTACAACAACGGCATCAAGGGTTACATCCGCATCTTCGCCAACACCACCGCAGTTACCGAATTCATGCCCGAGATCCTGGGGAAGTTCCTGGCCAAGCATCCGCAGGTCAACGTCGCGCTGGAAGAGCGCCTGAACCACGACATCCTGCGCGGCATTCAGGAAGGCACGGCCGACATCGGCATCGTCGCCGGACCGGTGCAGGGCGACGGACTGCAGGTGCTCAACTTTTCCACTGACCGCCTGGTATTGGCCACCGCGCTGGAACACCCGCTGGCCGGCGCCGGCAGCCTGCCCTTCCTCGATACGCTGGAATACGAACACATCGGCCTGCACGAGGGCAGCACCTTGCAGCATTTCTTGAACAAGATCGTTTCCGAACATGGCCAGCGGCTCAAGCTGCGCATCCAGGTGCGCAGCTTCGAAGCCATGTGCCGCATGATCGAGACCAACGTCGGCATCGGCATCCTGCCGCGCTCAGCGGCACAGCGGCATCAGCAGACCATGCAATTGTCGGTGGTGGAACTGAGCGACCCGTGGAGCGTGCGCGAACGCAGCCTGGTGTTCCAGAACATGGATACGCTCTCGCCGCATGCGCGCAACCTGGTGGATTTCATCCGTGAAGAGATGACCCGGCCCGATGCAGAGGACAAGATCGTCTCCCTGCTCGACCAGCAGAGCGCCTGAAGCCGCGCGCGGCAAGACCGTTGGGCTCAGCCGCCGATCATCATCCAGACCGACAGCACCAGCAGCGCCGCGCAGAAGAGAATGCGCAGCCGCCGCTCCGGCAGATGGTGCGCCAGCGCCACGCCCCAGGAAATGCTCAGCACGCCGCCGAGCGCCATGGGAAGGCCGACCGACCAGTCCACATGTCCCGCATGGGCATAGGTCCACAACGCCACCAGTGTGCCGGGCGTGACCATCGCCAGCCCCAGACCTTGCGCTGCCGTCTGCGTCACGCCGAACAGCGCCGTCAGCAAGGGCAGCGCCACGATGGCACCGCCCACGCTGAAGAAGCCCGCCGATGCACCGGCCGACATGCCCACCAGCGGAATGCAGCGGCGCGGCAGGACCAGAGAAGATTCGACGCTGCGCTTGTTGCGCAACAGGGTCCACAGGTAGTACAGCGCCAGCAGCCCCATGAAGGCGGCGAAGCAGACATGCAGACTGCGCGCCGCCATCGCCGTGGCCACGCGCGCCGAGAGATAGGTGGTGAAGACGGCCGGCACGCACATCATCGCCGCCGTACTCCATTCGATGCGGTTGCGCTGCTTGTAGCGCCAGAAGGCGATGACCACGTTGGGCACGATCATCACCAGCGCCGTGCCCTGGGCCAGTTGCTGATCCATGCCGTAGAGATAGCCCAGCACCGGAATGGCGATCAGGCCACCGCCAATGCCAAACAGACCGCCCATGGCGCCCAGCAGGCCGCCGAGCAGGAAATTGACTACGCCGGAGAAAAACAAGGAAGCCGTCATCGGTGTACAGTGATGCCTCTGCCGGCCGGCTGCCCATGGCAGTGGCCGCATCGAAGGATAAAAAAAGGAGACTGACATGAGCGGTGTCATCGTGTTTGCGCTGGAGATGGGCGTGGTCGCCCTCATTGCGCTGGCCATCTACATGGTGATGAAGAAGTAGCCCCGCCGGTCAGGCCCGACAGTGTAGCGCAGCCCGCCCCTGCTGTCCTGGCGGCCTGTGCGCCCCTGCAATCCCCCTCAGCCAAGGAAGACAGAATGGATCTCGGCATCAAAGGAAAAACCGCCCTCGTCTGCGCATCGAGCAAGGGCCTGGGCCGCGCCTGCGCGCTCTCGCTCGCGCGCGAAGGCGTGCACGTCACCCTGCTGGCGCGCGGCGCCGAAACGCTGGAAGCCACGGCCCAGGCCATCCGCGAAGAAACCGCCGCCACCGGCGCCATCATCACTACCGTCGCCTGCGACATCACCACCCCGCAAGGACGCGCCTTGGCCCTGGCCGCCTGCCCTGCTCCGGACATCCTGGTCACCAATGCCGGCGGTCCCAAGCCGGGCGATTTCCGGGAGTGGACGCGGGATGACTGGATTGCGGCGGTGGACGCCAACATGCTCACGCCCATCGAACTCATCAAGGCCACGGTGGACGGCATGATGGCGCGCGGCTTTGGGCGCATCGTCAACATCACCTCCAGCGCGGTGCGTGCGCCGATTGACATCCTCGGGCTGTCCAATGGCGCGAGGTCGGGACTGACGGGTTTTGTCGCGGGGCTGGCACGCAAGACGGTGGCGCACAACGTGACCATCAACAATCTCTTGCCCGGCCCCTTCGAGACCGACCGCTTGCGCTCGACTGCCATGGGCGCCGCCCGTGAGAGTGGCCGTACGGTCGATGAGGTGCTGGCCGAGCGCCGCAAGCTCAACCCTGCGCGGCGCTTTGGAGATCCGGCCGAGTTTGGCGATGCCTGCGCTTATCTGTGCAGTGCGCAGGCCGGGTTCATCACGGGACAGAATCTGTTGATGGACGGCGGGGCTTATCCGGGAACGTTCTGATTCAGGGCTTCGCGGGCCGGTGCGTTGGGTGATGGCGAGGTGGATGCAAAGCAAGTGATGTGATGTATAATGCAGCCCTCGTGCGACGGGCGCCATGCCCGCCTGCCACGCAAGGAGGTTTGGGTGAGTGGTTTAAACCAGCAGTCTTGAAAACTGCCGACGGGGTGACCCGTCCGTGAGTTCGAATCTCACAGCCTCCGCCACAATTACCCCAAGTCATTGTTTTAACGTACTATCAGGCACTTTTTGAATTACGTTGGTACAAATGGCAGGTACAAAAGCTCGGAAGCAGTCAGAGGCCCTGATGACCGAAAGGGTCAAATTGCCTCCGAATATCTATCGCCTGCCAAATGGTGGGCTTCAATTCCGCAAAGTCATTCCCAAAGACGTTCGCAACACCATCGGTCTCAGCGAATTCAAACGCGCGTTGGGCACGGACATCCGTGCAGCCTCCCTTGAGGGGAAAAGGCTTGAAGCCGAAGTCAGCAAACTTATTTACGAGGCCCGCCAAGGGGTTAGTGCTGACCAAGCAATCGATATTTATCTCAAGAAGGGCGCCCCAAGAACCACTCTTAGGGGTGACTCCCCGAATCTGGCTGGCCATGCAGCAGCCCTCTTCCTTGTTGGCGTTCACAGAGACCAAGAGCGGCGACGTGCTGGGGAACTGACTGTTGATGAGTTTCAGGAACTGGGTGCCAAATTGCTCGCCATGCACAAGGACGTGAAATACGTCCTAGCCACAGGCGACTCTCTTAAATACAAAATTGCGGTACAAGAGCTGTTTATTGGACAAGGCTATTTGGTCGATGCAACCGCTGAGCAGTGGCAGACGCAATCCCGTTTTTCGGATGGGTATCCGACAAGCTGGGGCGTCGCCCTGTCTATGCTGCCGGCGCCCTTTTTCTGTCGATATGGGCCTGGGTATTCTTTGCGCTGCTGGACACCAACCAAACCATCTACGTCTTCATGGCGATCGTTTTCGGCATCGTGTTCGGTTACAGCGCAATGTTTGGAGCGCAGTCGGCATTTTTCGCCGAGATCTTTCCGATACAGGTTCGCTACTCCGGACTGGCGTTGGGGCATGCCATCGGTGCGATCATCGGAGGCGGGCTGGCCCCCTTGATCTCGGCAGCGCTGATGAAAGGATACGGCTCTTCCACACCTGTTTCGGTGTATGCCTGCACCATGGGCATCCTCACCATGGCGACCTTGTTCTTCAGCAGAAGATTGAAGCCACCATGCTGACCTCGTCGCGTGGCGGTGACAGCAGCAGGACGACAAAGCTCCTTGCGATCCCCGGCACCTTGACCCCGCCAAGCAATTTCGATGCACTTGCTCAACAGCTCGGTATGCCCATCGAGGTTTACGACTGGATGCGGACTTGCCCGAACAGCAGTGTAGAAGAGATCGCCCAAATGCTGTGCCAGCGACTGGCCCATACGGAAAGCGAGGTCATGCTTGTCGGGCATTCCACCGGGGCGGTCATTGCCACATTGGCGGCACGACGCTTGACCACGCCTCCCGCAGGACTGGTACTCATCAATTCCGGCCCGCATATGCGCAGGCACACACTGATCCGGGAAATGCTGGCGACCTTGCGCGAGCTGGACGCATCCAGTACCAAGTGGAAAGACTTTGCCCGCGCCAACGTCGCCACGCGCAACGACGGCCAGGATCTTCGCTGGATGGAGGAAATGGTGGACTACAGCAAAGAGGTAGGCGGGCAATCCGCTGCCACGGCGCTGGCGAGTCAGCATGCACTTGATCTGGGGCAATTCCCTTCAGAAGATCTCCCGGTGCTGGTCATTCACGGCATGAAAGACAGCAAGCGCTCAGTCACGGGGTCTGCTCACCTTCACTTCCCTCATGCGCAACCCGCGAACTGCGAAGCCAAGTGCGCCGAAAAAGCGATTTCGCCTCAGCGCCGCCCCGCCTTGCCCAAACTAGCCCTCCCCATCTCCCCCGCATTGGCCAACAACCGCAACCGCGCCGACCGCCATTCCCCCAGCGATCGAATGCGTTCCAGCTCAGCATCACTCAGCCCCGATTGCGCATTAAGCATCTCAACGATATCGGCAGCCCCCGCATCATACTTGCGCCGCACCGACTCCACCGCCCGCTGCGCCGCCTCCAGCAAGCTCCTTGCAGAGGCCATGCTGTGCAAGGCCGTGGTCGCCTCGACGTAAGTGGTAGCGATATCACCCAGCACCTGCGCCTGCACATCGCGTAGCTCAGCCTCGCGCAATTCAACCTGAGCCTGCGCGCCATCGATCTTGTAGTTGCGCGCAAATCCTTCAAACGCGGGAATATTGAGATTCAGTCCCACCACCGTTTCACGCTCACCCCGGCTGCCCCCGCCCTGATTGGGACGGCCGTTGATGAAGCGGCTGGCGGTCAAATCCAGCGTCGGCGCCCCTTCAGAACGCGTCACCTTCACCTTCTCACGCGCCGCCTCCACCTGCGCGCGCGCGGCCAGGATGGCGGGGTGATACTGCCTGGCCGATTGCAGCC
The DNA here is from genome assembly GCF_037076565.1 of Herbaspirillum sp. DW155. Taxonomy (NCBI): domain Bacteria; kingdom Pseudomonadati; phylum Pseudomonadota; class Betaproteobacteria; order Burkholderiales; family Oxalobacteraceae; genus Herbaspirillum; species Herbaspirillum sp. DW155. The sequence goes on from NZ_AP029028.1 coordinate 3,239,667, forward strand.
ATCCCGGCAGGTTCTGCTCCAGCCCCAGCGGATCTACTTCCACCTCCGTCGACAGCGACAACGCAGGCGCATCTCCAGCCTCGTCCAGCAAACCCAACCCCACCGCCAGCGCCACCAGGCTGCGCTTGTGCTGACCGGTGGCACGCGCCAGTTCCAGTTCCGCCCTGGCCACGAAGCTGCGCGCCTGCAGGGTTTCGGGCAAGGCGCCTACGCCGCGCCGCTCGCGCTTGATGGCCGTCTCCAGCACCTGGCGCGCCAGTTGCAGGCTGCGCTCGCGCGCCTGTTGAGTGGCGCGGGCGCTGTGGGCGTCGTAGTACAGGCCGACCGCACCGGCCATGGCCTTTTGCAGGGTCGCATCCTGGCTGGCCAGGGCAGCCTGCAGCAAGGCATCGGCGGCACGCTGGTTGGCGCTGCGACCACCAAAATCAAGCAGCCGCCAGGTCAGCGTGGCGTAGAGCGTGCTGACCGAACGGCTGCTGCTGCCCTGCTCCGAACTGGCGCTGTCCCGATAGCGGCTGGCACCGGCACCCAGCGTGGGCAGATAGGCCGCACGCGCCTCGCCCAGCTGCGCCGCTTGCAGCTTGATGCTGGCCCAGGTGGCCTGCACCTGCGGCTGGTGGCACAGCGCCATGTCCACCGCCTCCGCCAGCGTCAACACCTTGCCAGGGACAAAGCTGCTGCTGGTGCAGACCACGGCCTGCTGGTCGCCCGGCAGCACCTTGCCATGATCCAGTTCGGGCGGCCGCGCGAGCAAGGGATCGAAGCGCCCCGGCTCGCCGCTGCGGGCCGGGGATGTCGCCAGCAGCGCGGCCGCCATCCCCACGACGACCGGCCAGCGGTACCGCGGATCAACGCTCATGTAGGGCCTCCTTCTGATGACGCAACAAGGGCGAGAGCGCATATTCGATCAGGCGGCGGCTGCCCGTGCGGATGCCCACATTGACCGCCAGACCGGGCGACAGCGCCAGCCGGCGGCCATCCACGTCGAGACTGTTGCGGGTCATGGCGATGCGGGCGGTGTAGATCAGGCCCTTCTTCTCATCCTGGATAGCGTCGCGCGAGACCGAAGCCACCCTGGCCGGGAGCGTGCCGTACTTCGTGTAGTCGAAGGCATCGACCTTCACCTCCACCTCCTGGCCGACCTCGACGAAGCCCACGTCCTTGTTCTCGATCTGGACCTCGATTTCGATGTTGTCTTCCTCCGGCACGATCTGCATGAGCGGCTGGGTCGCCGCCACCACGCCACCGATGGTATGTACGTTGAGTTGCTGCACGGTACCCCTGACCGGTGCGGTCAGGCGCAGCAACTTGCTGTGCTCGTCGGCGCGGCGCTGGTCCTGGCGGGCAGCCTCGATGATCTTCTCGGCCTCGATGCGGCTGTCATGTGCCTCCTTCTGGATCTGCGCCAGCAAGGCCGCACGCTGGTTGCGGGCATCGGCCAGCTGGCCCTGCACATCGACCCGCGCCTGCTCCTTCTCCAGCCAGGCATGGTGCGAAACGCTATGGTCTTCCATCAGTGCGCGGTAGTCGCTGGCGCGCTGGCTGGCCAGGCGCAGCGCGGCACCGTAGCGGATGATCTCGTCATCCAGGCGGGCCAGCCGGGCGCGAAAGTCCTGGTATTGCCCTTGCAGCTGGCGATGTACCGAATCCCATTGCGGCTGCGCCACGCCGGGCACCTCCTCCAGGTGCGGGGCGCGCAGTTGCTGCACCGCCTGCATCATGGCGGCAGCCCGCGCCACCTGTAGCCGCGCCTGCGCCACCGCATCGGCGGCCTTGTCGCGTTCGGCGTCGCTACTGCTCGCGTCCAGTTCCACCAGCGGCTGGCCCGCCCGCACCTGCTGCCCTTCGTGCACCAGGATGTCGCGCACGCTGGCGACCTCGACGGAGGCGATGGTCTTGGTGCGGCCGGACGCGATGACCTTGCCGTTGGCGCTGACCACGATGTCGATCTGCCCGATCAATGACCACGCCAGCGCCAGCGCCACCATCGCCACCAGCAGGCGCGCCGTCCAGCGCAGGCTGGCGGAATCAGGCGCCTCCTGCAGCGACAGCGCCGCCGGCAGGAATTCCGCCTCCTGCTGGTTGAACAGGTCCACCTGCTGCTGATGGCGCTCCCGCCAGGCTTGCAGAAAGCGACGCCCATAGCGATGCCACAAGGCCATCCAGGCCTGGGAACGATGATGCAGACTCATGCTGATTCTCCCTGTAGCGGCTTGCCTGCCTGCAGCGCATGCAGGTGGGCATAGATGCCGTTGGCCAGCCCCAGCAACTCATCATGGCGGCCACTCTCGACCACGCTGCCGCGCTCCATCACAAGAATGCGGTCGGCCTCGCGCACGGCCGAGAGCCGGTGCGCAATGATGAGCACGGTGCGTCCGGCGCAGATCTGGCGCATGTTGTCCTGGATGATTTTTTCGGATTCATAGTCCAGCGCGCTGGTGGCTTCGTCGAAGATCAGGATGCCGGGATTGCTGATCAGCGCGCGCGCAATGGCAATGCGCTGGCGCTGTCCACCGGAGAGGCCCGTGCCCTGCTCGCCGACCAGCGTGTCATAACCCTCGGGCAGCTCGCAGATGAAGTCATGCGCGCCCGCCAGCCGGGCGGCGGCGATCACTTCCTCGATGGAGGCCGACGGATCGACCAGGGCGATGTTGTCGCGGATGGAGCGTGAGAACAGTGTATTCTCCTGCAGCACCACGCCGATCTGCTGACGCAACGAGGCGGTATCGATGATGGAAATATCCTGGCCGTCCACGCTGATGCGCCCGCTCTCGCAGACATACAGCCGCTGCACCAGCTTGGCCAGGGTGCTCTTGCCGGAACCGGAACGACCGACGATGCCGATGACCTCGCCCGGCCGGATCTGCAGGGACAGCCCGCGAATCACCTCCGGCGTTTCGGGACGATAGCGAAAGCTCACCCGCTCGAAAGCAATCGCCCCGGTCACGCGCGGCAGGCGCGTGCGATGCCCCGCCACTTCACTGCGGGCGTCGAGCACGTCAGCCAGCCGGCTCATGGAAATACCGACCTGCTGGAAGTCGTTCCACAATTGCGCCAGCCGCAGGATGGGCGCGGCGACCTGCCCGGCCAGCATGTTGAAGGCCACCAGCTCACCGACCGACAAGGCGTTGTCGACCACCTGAAGTGCCCCCAGCCACATGATGCCCACGCCGACCAGCTTGCTCACCAGCGTCACGCCGCCGCTGGCCAAGAGACTGATGTTGGTGGTGGTCAGCCCAGCGGCTACGTAGCCGGCCAGTTGCTGATCCCACTTGCGTTGCCACTGCGGCTCGACCGCCATGGCCTTGACGGTATCCATGCCGGTCAGGGTCTCCACCAGGAAGGACTGGTTCTCGGCGCTCTTGTTGAACTTGTCGTTCAGACGGGCGCGCAGCAGCGGTGTGAAGATCAGTGACAGCAGCAGGTACACCGGAATGGAAGCCAGCACGATCAGGCTCAGCGGCACGCTGTACCACAGCATCACCGCCAGGAAGATGAAGGAAAACACCAGATCCAGTACCAGCGTCATGGCATTGCTGGTGAGGAAGCTGCGGATGTTTTCCAGCTCGCGTACCCGGGCGATGGAATCGCCCGCACGGCGGACCTGGAAGTAGGCCAGCGGCAGGCTCAGCAGATGGGCAAACAGGCGCGCCCCCAGTTCCACATCGATCTTGCTGCTGGCCCTGGCGAAGATGGCGGTACGGATGCCATTGAGCAGTGCCTCGAAAATGGTGGCCGCGATCAGCCCGACGGCAATCACGTTCAGGGTCATCATGGCGTGATTGACCAGCACCTTGTCCATCACCACCTGGAAGAACAAGGGCGTGACCAGCCCGATAATCTGCAGCACCAGCGAGATCAGCAAAACCTCGCCGAGCACCTTGCGGTACTTGACCACGGCCGGAATGAACCAGGTGAAATCGAAGCGCGCCGATTCACTGGCGTAAGTCGCCTTGCTCGTCATGAGGATGACCTGGCCGCACCAGAAGGCGGAGAATTCCGCACGCGACATCACCTGGGGCGGCTGGCCCGGCTGCTGGATCAGCATGCGCGCGCCCGCACCCGGCTGGCCTTGCTCGGATTCGATCTTGGCCAGCACAAAGAAACGGCCCTCATGATCGATGCCGATGGCCGGCAAGGGGGTGCGCTCCAGGCGCGCGGGATGCTGGCGGATGCAGCGCGCCTTCATGCCCAGCGTGCGCGCGCCCAGCAGGATGTTCTGCACACCGAAGGGCCGGCGGCCGAAGCGGTGCTGCAATTGCTGCGCATCGGCGGCGATGCCGTGCAGCTTGGCCAGCATGATCAGGCACAGCAAACCGCTGTCCACGACTGCCTGGCCGGGGTCGTTATGGCTCTCGTTCATAGGGTTCCCGAAGAGGAGGAGATGACTGTCGTCGTGCAGGACGACCACGCGGCCCGCAGCAACTGCCCAGCCTGCGGCAGGCGGCGCGCCGATCCGCATGTCGCTCAGTGATTGACCGTCAGCAGTACCTTGCCGCTTGCGCTGGCCTGGCCGTTGCTCCACTCGGCCTGCAAGGGCGCTGGCGGCGCGAAGCTGGCCATGGCCTGCACCAGCTGGGCCACATCGGTGTCGTAGAGGGTGTAGCCCTCGGCGGTGCGGATGCGCTCGACGTGATGGTCGGCGCCGCTCTTGCCGCCTAGGTACCAGTCCCTGATGGTGATGCGGTCGCTGCTCCCCAGCACATCGATCTGCAGATCCTGGCCGGCCTGGCTGAACCACAGATTGGTCTGCCGGATGTCCTTGAACTGCAACACATCCTGGTTGCCCCGGGTGGCATCGCTGTCGATGATCTGGTCGCGGCCATCGCCGCGGGCAAAGACATAGGTATCGTTACCGGTACCGCCGATGAGGATGTCGTCGCCGCGTCCACCGGAGAGGATGTTGTTGCCGCGGTTTCCCGTCAGCACGTTATCGAGGGCATTGCCGGTGGCATCGATGTGCTCGTTGCGGATCTTGATGGAGTCCCGTGTATAAACCATGCTGGCACCGTCGGCGTCAGCCACCTTGCGCATGTCGTCGGCCGAGAGGTAGCGGCAGGCATCGGCCACCTGGCCGCGTCCCGAGTCGGCGATGTAGAAGCCGAGTACCTCACCGCTGCTGGCATCGCACGCCACGCCGGTGACCGTGACCACATGGTTGAGCACGCCGCCCTCGACATCATCCGGCTCGTCCCACAGCTTGCCAGCATTGACGGCGATCAGGACGCCACGGCCATCCTTGAGCAGACGGGTCAACCTGGCCTGGTCGTAGCCATCGCTGACCTCGGCCGGCAGGCCGAAGCTCTCGAGCAATTTCATCTGGTCGTATTGACTGCTGCCCCCGCGCAAAGCGTCGTTGTCGGCCTGTGTGCGGCACCAGCCATTGGCGATGGCGCGCTTGACCACATCGGCCTCGGTCTCCTGCAGGCCGGACATGATGCAGATGTTGGCCACGCTGGTCTCGCCGCAGGTCCCCCGGTAGCCCGGCACTTCGTCGCCCTGCGAATAATCCAGGTCATCGTTGTGCGGGAACCCGTACACCAACACCGCCTTGCCGTTGACGGTCCCGGCTTGTGCGCTGGTGCTGTCCATCAGCGTCAGGTTTTCCAGGTTGTCGCCCAGGGTATGGCTGATCTTGGAGTAGACGGTATCGATTCCCTCACCGGCCAGTTCCACTACCTTGTCGCCGATATCATCGACCACGTAGGTATCGTTGCCCTTGCCGCCGATGAGGGTGTCGGCTCCCTGACCACCATCGAGCAGGTTGTCCTGGCTGTTGCCGGTGATCAGGTTGTCCCGGGTGTTGCCGGTGCCGTTGAAGCGACCGCCTTCGGCCAGGTGCAGATCTTCCACATAGGCCGTGAGCGTGTAGCTGCAGGAGGCGATGACGGTATCGCGGCCTTCGTTGGCTTGCTCGACCACGATGTCGCCGCTGCAGTCGACCACATAGGTATCGTCGCCCTTGCCGCCTTCCATGTAGTCATTGCCGGCGCCACCGTCGAGCAGGTCATTGCCGGCGCCGCCATGCAAGGTGTCATTGCCGGCACCGCCATAAAGCAGGTCGTCGCCACCGAGGTCATTGGCGACTGCGGCGTAGGCAGGCCGGCTGTCACCATAGAGGACATCATCGCCGTCGCCACCTTGCAGGACATCATTGCCAGCGCCGCCACAGAGAAGGTCGTTGCCTTGGTCACCATAGAGCCTGTCGTCGCCGTCATCGCCGTAGAGCGTGTCATCGCCCGTCCCTCCCCATAGCTGGTCGTTGCCGAAACCGCCCGAGATACTGTCATTGCCGGCTCCACCCACGATCTGGTCGTCATCGGTCTGCCCGGCTTGCAACCCCTTGACGCCCTTGAGGATCAGATCATTGCCATACAACTGGTCATCGCCGTCGCCGCCCCAGATGCGGTCATTGCCCATGCCTCCAAAAATATGGTCGGCACCGGCGCCGCCCGAGAGCAGGTCGTTGCCGTCATCACCGACCAACTGGTCGTCACCATCTTCGCCATAGAGCTGGTCGTCGCCCTCCTTGCCCCACAACAGATCCTTGCCGTCGCCGCCCCACAGGATGTCATCGCCCTTGCTGCCATTGATCAGGTCGTCACCGCCGCCTCCGGCGAACTGTCTGAAGGGCCCGGCCTGGATGTTGACGCTGTAGTTGGAAGTGCCCAGGTTGGGGTCGAGCAGGTCATTGCCGTCGGTGCCGATCAGGCAGCCGGGACGGTTGTTAAGCACCTTGATCTGGCCCGGGCCGAAGTTCAGCGTGCGGCCGCTGTCGAGGCGGAAGGCATTGCCATCGTCGCGCAGGCTGCGGAAATTGCTGTCGGGTACGGGCGGCTCCGGGGGCGCGGCGGCATAGACCGCAGCGGGCGGTGCCACATAGGCGGCAGACGTAGGCACGCAGGGCGTTGAGAGCGTCGAGAGCGTCGAGATCGTTGAGGGACTTGCAGGAGCGACCGCCGGCGCCACTGATGACGGCACATCGGACGATCCCGCCGGCGCCCCCGGGCAAGCCGGCACAGGGACCGGCAGCGCACAAGGAACGAGCAAAGAGATCGGCACAGGAACGCAATCGGCGCTGAGGATCATGTCAGGGGGGAATGCGTCAGCCAGGGGCATCAGGTCAGTGCTCCCGCATGGCGTCTGGCCCGGATCGGCTTGGACGACCGGACAGGCTGGGACTGCAGCGGGCTCTGGGTGGGGAGCAGCGGGTCCGACCGAGAAGGCAATAGCCGGACCGGCCGGCGCCAGCTCGGGCGCGGCCCCATCCGCTGCGGACACGGCCGGCAAGGGTTCGCCCGGCGCGATCATCAGCGTGCCCGCTGCCGGGATAGTCGTGCGGTCCCTGACCAGATCGGCCTGGGCCACCTCGGAGGCAGCCGCCTCGCTCCAGGCTGGCAAACGCCCTCCCCCGACCATCGACGCAGCCGGCAGGTCGATTCCCTTCGCCTCGTTCTTTGTGCGTGCGGCCTGATCGCGCCGGCCTGTGCGGGCAGTGCGTGCGGCCGGGACCGATGCGAAAAACGGATTGGCCTGGGCCGCCGGGTCCGCAGAAAAGGCCGAGATGGGCATGATGCCCTCCCCGGCCACGGCCGGCGCATGGACGAAACTGGCGGAACTGGTCTGCGCGGCCGGTGCTGGCTTGCGCTGACGTACCGACGTGGCCGGCGGCGGCGAAGCCAGCGCCGCGAGCCGATTGGGCGCGATAATGATGGTCATGGCATTTTCCCTGAGCGGTGTGAATCGATAGCAATGACACGGATCGGGCTTGTGTTCGGCCACATTTGCACGCTGCGGACGGCACTGCTGCCGGTCAGGTGCTTTGGCCTCATCTCGAATTTATTCGTGTCAACACTCGTAAAACTTCTTCCCGCTGCCATTCAACCCAAGCTTGCTGCTGCCCACAATCGCACCATGGTGCTGAGCCGGTGCGGCATGGAAAGCCCGCCACATCGCCGCTTCCGGACGATGTGAAATCTTCTTCGCATCGCCATAGGCGGCAAAGTCGTCAGAAATTATTTATATGAATAAACATGCTAAAAACCCGAGCGACGGGATCTTCATATTTTCTTCGCCGCAATGAAAATCCTGCCACGCCGGGCCGCACCGAAAATCCGCCCATGTGCTAGCACATCTGCCGCAGTGCCGGCAATGCTCCTGAATACTGATGTGACCAATCCGCCCTTGTGGTTTATCGTCTGATTCAGTAGATTTGCGAAAAAAAGCAAAGTCCGAGAGACGCCCACGAAGGCGCTCCGAGACAACGGAGACGGAGAACCACCCCTGCCTGCCCCTGCTGCCACCGGACCTGCTCCGTGAGGCTGGCGCGCCCTGGCTCGTCGTTTCCGCGCGTTTTACAAGCTGGTGCGAAATTTGCATCAGCTCAGCCAAAAACAAAGGAGCCCGCGCCATGCATTCCGACTTTTTTTCCGTGCACACCGTGCAGTTCTCGGACGAGGACGAGCAAGCCAGCACGCTCACCGGATGGGAGCAGGAGTACCAGCAACTGGGCAGTGGCCGCTTCGTCGGTACGCTGGACATGCTGGAGACCGAGGAATTCTCCTTCATCCGGGAGACCACCAATACCGCCCTGCACGAGCGCATCGTCCCGCCCTCCGAGCAACTGGTCATCGGTATCTGCAATACCACCGTGCAGGGGCACCTGCTCAATGGCCGGCCGCTCACGCAGGACCAGTTGATCGTGCTGGAAGGCAACCGTGCGCACCATATCCGCACCAATGGTCCCATTGAATTGCAGGGGATCTCGGTACAGCGCGAGCTGTTCCTGTCGCAATTGCCGGAGCAGGACGAGGCCAGCGTGCGCAAATGGCTGGACCTGTCGGTGCTGCAACTGGACGCCGCCACGGCCGGCATGCTGCGGCATTATTTTTCGGTCGCCTTCGACCTGCTCAACCCCACGGCCGGCAAGGCGACACGACCGATCAGCCCGCGCGCCCTGGCCTCCACCGCCATCAGCAATGTGGCCCTGGCGCTGTCGTTGAACCACGGCAGCCATGAACTGGAATCCACCCTGCCCTCGCGCCAGCGACGCGAACGCATCGTCCAGAATGCCATCGACTACATGCGCATCCACGCTGGCGAGGAGATCGGCATTCTCGACGTCTGCCGCGCCACCCACGTCAGCCGCCGCACCTTGCAATACTGCTTTGAAGAACGGCTGGACATCTCGCCCCTGCAATACCTCAAGGTCCTGCGCCTGAACGCCGCGCACCGCGAGATCAAGCGCCGTACCGCCGACGAGCGCAGCCACGAGCGTCACGCCACCATCGGCAACCTGGCCGCGCTGTGCGGCTTCAACCATCCCAGCCGGTTCGCCTCCGAATACAAGAAGATGTTCGGCGTCCTGCCTTCGGAAACGGTACTCAAGACCGTCACCGAATCCTGAAGGCATCAGCGCAAAGGCGCATTGGTATCATTCGTTACCATTTGCCGCCTTCGCAGCGTTGGCTACGCTGAGCAATTTTGGGGCAGGCGCCTAGCCAATTTTGGCAAAACGCTGCGGCGCTGCGCCGGCCCTCCCTTTCTTGCCCGCACGCTGTGACATGAGCGGCATCGCGGCACCAATTCCCTCTGTGGACGCTATTTTCAAAATACGAGCCGGAACCTGCATATAACCGACCGAATGGTTGATTATTTCCTTTTCCGGTAACAATCGTCATGTCGCCGGCGGCAAACTTGCAGCAGGCAACATCATTGAGCTTGCTTTTCCATGGCAACACCTGGCCGCGATAGCGCACCACCACCCTTCCCGCAAGCCGCTTGCGCACTGTCGTCTGGCATGGCCGCCTCATTTTGGACCGGGCCACGCTTGAGCCGCCACTGAGAATTGCTAAAAGCGGCTAACAGTTGCAGGGGCGCGCCTTCTACATTCGTTGTCGTCCACTGTTCCCCAAAAAACACCTGTCGAGGACAACGCCAAAAGCGAATCCCCCCATTCCGTCAGCTCTTTGTCAGGAATGCAGCACAACCCGACCGGGTTGCCGCGACAGGAACAGCCCGCGCGCTGTGGGAGACGATCATCCATCCGGACTGCAGCGTCGCCCGCCACATCGGGGCCGGCATGCACGCCGGCTTAAACATATTCGGAACAACAACAGGGAGAAGAACAATGAAGGTCATCAACATGAGCGTCGTGACCCTGGCACTGGCCAGCGCGTTCGCGCACGCCGCCACGCCAGCCGATCTGGGAGCCAGCCTGACGCCGCTGGGCGGCGAGAAGGCCGGCGGTAATGGCGTGCCGGAGTGGAAGGACGAGAACGTGGTCTTGCCCGGCTGGTCCTACGGCAAGCTGCGTCACGACTTTTTCAAGTACAAGGACGAGAAGAAGAGCGAGACCATTGACGCCTCCAACGTGGACCAGTACGCCAGCAAGCTGAGCCCCGGACAAGTGGCCCTGATCAAGCAGATCAAGGGCTACAAGATGGATGTCTACCCCAGCCACCGCTACTGCAGCGCGCCCGATTTCGTGGTCGAGAACACCAGGAAGAACACCGCCGCCAAGCTCGGCGCCGATGGCTGGAGTCTGGCCGAGGCCGTGGTGCCGGGCATCCCCTTCCCGCTGCCCAAGAGCGGCGCCGAGGTCATCTACAACAGCAAGATGCGCTATCGCGGCGTACTCCAGGAATGGAAGTCGACCATTACCGCGATCTCCCCGCGCAAGGGCAGCAGCGAGTGGATCAAGGCCGGTTCGCAGCAGACCCTGTTCTACCCGTGGGCGGCCAAGGGCAGCGTGAACCTCTCCACGCTGCCACCGGTGGAGTATTACACCTACTTCGCCTACAACTCGCCCACTGCACTGGCGGGTCAGGCGCTGTCGCTGACGGTCTTCCTCAACCAGGCCGGTGGCGAAACCTTCTACTATTTCCCCGGCCAGCGCCGCGTGCGTCGCATGCCGGCCTATGCCTACGACTCGCCGCAGATCGGCATGGAAAACCAGTACACCCTGGATGAGCCGATGGTCTTCAACGGCACCATCGACCGCTTCGACTGGAAGCTGGTGGGCAAGAAGGAAATGTATGTGCCCTATGGCAGCTTCGGTGCCACCAACTTCAAGGGCAAGTTCGAGGAGGTGGCCGGTGACGAATACATCGCCGAGAATGCGCGCCGCTACGAGCTGCACCGGGTCTGGGTGGTGGAGGCCACGGTCAAGGCCGGCGTGCGCCACCTGGCGCCCAGGCGCACCTTCTACATCGACGAGGACAGCTGGAACCTGGTCGCCGCCGACGACTACGATGCCCAGGGCAAGCTGTGGAAGCATCGCGAAGCCTACATCATCCCCGTCTACGAAACCGGCAGCTGCGACCAGGCCGGCTTTGCCCAGTACAACCTGGCCGAAGGCCGCTACGTGTTCGACCTGCACGCCGCCGGTACCGGCAAGGACATGGCCTGGGATGTCGACGGCAAGGGCAATCCGCGCGCCAAGGCCAGCTTCTACAGCGCCGACAACCTGCGCGCCATCAGCGACCGCTAAGCCCAGGGCCAACGCATCTGCAACGGGAGAGGAATAACAATGAACAAGCAAATGCATCACAAGATCATCGCCCTGGCCGCTGCCAGCTTATGCAGTGGCGGCGTGCAGGCGATGACCTTCGAAGGGGAAACGGTGTCGGGCAACTTCGATTCCACGGTATCCCTTGGAGTGGGCGTGCGCGCCAGCAAACAGGCTTGCGGCCTGGTGATCGGCAGCAGCGGTGGCAATGCCGCAGCGGCCAGCGGGGCCGGCGCACCGGGCGGCTGTGCCGATGCGCTGTCGTCGCTCAATGACCAGGGCGACCTGAACTACAACCGTGGCGACCGCTTCACCACCTATCTGAAGGGCACGCACGAACTGCTGCTCAACATGCCCGATGACGTGAAATTCCTCGGCCGCGTGAGCTGGCTGCGCGACTTCTCGGCCACCAGTACCAGCGGCTACATCAGTGGCGCCAACAGCACCGGCCGTTCGCTCTCGGACGACGCCACCAACGAACTGCATTCCAAGGTGCGGCTGCTGGACCTGTGGATCAGCAAATCCTTCGACCTGGGCGAGGAACGCGCCCGTATCCGCGTCGGCAACCAGGTAGTGAACTGGGGCGAGAGCCTGTTCATCGCCGGTGGCATCAACCAGACCAATGCCATCGACCTGATGCGCCTGTCCAACCCGGGCACCCAGCTCAAGGAAGCCATCCTGCCCGCGCCCATGGTCAACTTCGCCACCGGCCTGGGCCGGGGCTTCTCGGTGGAGACCTACGTGCAGCAAGGCTGGGAAAGCAATTACTTCCCGCCGGTGGGCAGCTACTGGTCCACTGCCACCGTGGGCAGCGGCGCCGATGCGCTGGGTGTGCCCATCACCAACCGCCCGCGCTCGACCGGCCAATATGGCGTGGCGCTGCGCTATACACCGCCGGGGGCGGATGTGAACTTCGGCCTGTACGTGATGAACTACCACGACAAGTCACCCGTGCTCTCCACGGCCAACACCGCCAGCGGCCTGGGCTACTCCTATCTGGAAGATCGCAAGATGGTCGGCCTGTCGGCCAACTTCCCGCTGGGCAACTGGGCCATCGGGACCGAACTGTCCTACCGTCCCAAGGATGCGGTCGCGCTCAATACCTCAGTGCCGAACGCCAACGGCGGCCTGTGCATGACCAATGGCAAGTGCTATGTCGAAACCGAGCGATACCAGTTGGCCGTCACCGGCATGCTGAGCCTGACGCCCAGCGAGCATGGCGCCGTGTTGAAGGCACTGGGTGCCGACACCGCCACGCTGATGGCCGAAGCCGTGGCGATCCGATATCCCAACCTGAAGAGTTCCTATGACGGCATCCCGGTCGCAGCGGGCCTGTGGGGCTGGGGCTATGACACCACCGCCAACGCCAGCAGCACGCTGGCCAATGGCGGCAAGACCGCGGGCGTGGGCTCGGCCACCTCCTATGGCTACAACTTCGATTTCAGCTGGGTCTACGACGGCTCGGTGATCCCGGGCTGGCAGGTGATCCCGGAGATCTACTTCTTCCATGCCGTCAAGGGCCGCACGCCCAACGCCACGGCCACCTTCATGGAAGGCGCGAAGATGGCCAACTTCACCGTCACCTTTACCCAGAACCCGGCCAAGTGGCAGGTGGCGCTGAACTTCGCCAAGTTCTGGGGCGGCGCCAGCGTGTTCGACCAGCCGCTGCGGGACCGCAGCTTCTATGGCATGACCGTGAGCCGCAACTTCTAAGGCCGGTGCGCCCGGACCTTCACCTGCTCCGGGTGCAGCCGCTTGCCCGCATGATCTGATCCCTTGCGGCCGCCTGCGGGCGGCCCCTGCCTTCACCTGAGAAAAAACGCACCATGGCCACCGCCCCTTCCCCGTTCAGCCTGGACAGACTCGAAGCCCGCCTGTTCCGTCTGCGCATTCCCATCCTGCTCGTGCTGCTGGGCTTCACCGCGATCCTGTCGATCTTCGCCTTGCAGTTGCGCATGGACGCCGGTTTCGAAAAACAGATGCCGACCCATCACGAATACATCGACACCTTCAAGCAATACCGCGATGACGTGCTCGGCGCCAACCGCCTCAACATCGTCCTGCGCGCACGCCATGGCAGCATCTGGACCAGGGAGGGACTCACGCGCCTGTCCGAGATGACCCAGGCGGTCATGTTCCTGCCCAACATCAGCCGGCTCGGTGTGCAATCGCTGTGGACACCCAACACCTTCGTCAATGAAATCACCGAGGAAGGCTTTCGCGCCGATCCGGTCATTCCCGGTACCGTGATCCCCTCGGCGCTCACGCCGCAGATCATCGAACAGATCCGCAACACCGCCGTCAATGGTGGCTTCGTCGGCACCCTGATCTCGCGCAACCAGGACAGCGCCATGATCGTGGCCGAGATCAACGAGTTCGATGCCAAGGGAGAGAAGGTCGACTACCTGGCTTACAACAAGCTGTTGAACGACTTGCGCGCCAACTACGAGAATGCCGACTTTGAAGTCCAGATCATCGGCTTTGCCAAGCAGATCGGCGATGTGGCCGATGGCGCCGAAGGCGTCCTGAAATTCTGCGCCATGGCACTGCTGCTGACCACCATCGCGGTGTACTGGTATTGCCGCTCGCTGCCCTTCACGCTGCTGCCGGTGGCCTGCTCGCTGGTGTCGCTGGTATGGCAGTTCGGTACGCTGCGCCTGCTGGGCTATGGGCTCGATCCGCTGGCGGTACTGGTGCCCTTCCTGGTATTTGCCATTGGCGTGTCGCACGGGGTGCAGCAGATCAATACCATCGTGCGCGGCATCGCCAGCGGGCAATCCTGCGAAGCGGCGGCCCGCGCCAGCTTCAAGAGCCTGCTCATCCCCGGTGTGCTGGCACTGGTCACGGCACTGGTGTCGTTCGTGACGCTGGTGATGATCCCCATTCCGATGGTGCGTGAACTGGCCATCACCGCCTCCATCGGCGTGGGCTACAAGATCATCACCAACCTGGTGATGCTGCCGCTGGCGGCATCCCTGCTCAAGGTCGACCAGCGCTATGCCGATGCCGCCATGCGTGCCCAGCAGGCGCGCGGGCGCTGGCTGGCCGTGCTGTCGCGCTCGGCGCAGCCGAAGGTGGCACGCAGCATCGTGGTGCTCACCCTGCTGGTGCTGGCCGGCTCGGCCTGGTACAGCCATGACCGCCTGGTCGGCACGCTGCAGCCGGGCGCCCCGGAACTGCACGCCAATGCGCGCTACAACCAGGATGCACGTTCGATCGCCGACAACTACGGCAATGGCCTGGACTGGCTGACGGTGATCCTGTCCACGCCCGCCAACTCCTGCGACCAGGTCGCCTTCGGCCGCTACCAGGACCAGTTCGATACGGTCATGCGTCATGTGCCAGGCGTACTGTCGGTGAGTTCCTTCGCCGACCAGATGAAGATCTACAACGAAGGCTACAACGAGGGCAACCCGGCCATGTTCACGGTGCCGCTGGACGCGGCCAACTATGCCGCGCTGGCGGTGGAAATCGGGCGCGTACGCGGCTTCCTCTCCAAGGACTGCAACATGTTGGCCAGCCACCTGTTCCTCGCCGACCACAAGGCCGCCACCATCAATGGCGTGCTCGCGGCGGTCCGGCAGTACCGCGACCAGTACCGTCTGCCGGGGCTGGAGATCCGCCTGGCCGCCGGCAATGCCGGGGTGATCGCTGCGGTCAACGATGAAGTCGAGAAATCCGAACTGCCCATGATGCTCTACGTCTATGGCGCCATCGTGCTGCTGGTGTTCGTGGTCTACCGTGACTGGCGCGCCATCATCGCCTGCTGCCTGCCTCTGACGGTGGCCACCTTCATCGGCTATGCCTTCATGAAGCAATTGCAGATCGGGCTGACGGTGGCCACCCTGCCGGTGATGGTGCTGGCCGTGGGCATCGGTGTGGACTATGCGTTCTACATCTACAACCGTCTGCAATTGCAACTGGCCGCCGGGCTGGAGATCGAACAGGCCTTGCACCATGCGATCCAGGAAGTGGGCATCGCCACCATCTTCACCGCCATCACGCTGGCCATCGGCGTGGCCACCTGGTCGTTCTCGGCCCTCAAGTTCCAGGCCGACATGGGCAAGCTGCTCGCGTTCATGTTCCTGGTGAACCTCATCATGGCGATGACCGCCCTGCCTGCGTTTGCGGTGGTGCTGGAAAAGATGTTCCCGCGCAAATCGCCCATCAAGCTCAACAGCGCCCTGGCGCACTGATCGCAAGGACCGTTTCATGACTTTCTTCCGCAAACCTGCCCTCACGCTGTCGCTGGCCCTGCTGGCCGGCGGCGCCTGCGGATCGGCGCTGGCCCAGGCCGCAACTCCCGTCACCCTGGCCCCGGCGCGCGCCGATGCCCATGCCCTGCACAACATGATGCTGGGCGCGGCCCGCGCCGGCAGCCGCATCGTCGCCGTCGGTGCGCATGGCTACGTCATCCTCTCCGACGATGGGGGAGCCAGCTATCGCCAGGCCGAGCAGGTACCGGTGGACGTGACGCTGACCTCGGTGAGCTTCGTCGATGACCGGTAAGGCTGGGCGGCCGGCCATGGCGGCGTGATCCTGCATACCGCCGATGGCGGCCTGCACTGGCGCTTGCAGCGCAGTGATACCACGGTGGATCAACCGCTGTTCTCGGTCTGGTTCGCCAATGCCGATGAAGGCTGGGCTGCCGGGCTGTGGTCCCTGCTGCTGCACACGCGCGATGGCGGCAAGAGCTGGCAGCAGGTCAAGCTGCCCACCGCGCCAGGCCAGCAACGCAGCGACCTGAACCTGCTGCATCTGTTCCCCGGCCGCGATGGCGCGCTCTTCGTCGCCGCCGAACAAGGCGTGCTGTATCGCTCCCTCGATGGTGGTCAGCACTGGGAGGCGCTGGCCACCGGCAGCAAGGCTTCTCTGTGGAGCGGCGTGGTCACCGCCTCCGGCGCCATCGTGGTGGGCGGGCTGGGTGGCAAGCTGCTGCGTAGCGACGATGGCGGCCTGCACTGGCAGGCGCTCGCTTCACCCACCAGCGGCTCCATCACCGCCTTGCGCAGCGAGGGCCGGCAGCTCATGGCCAGCTCGCTCTCGGGTGCGCTGCTGGTGAGCGAAGACGATGGCCGCCAGTGGCGCATCAAGGCTGCCGCACGCGATGCGCTGACCACGCTGGAATTGCAGGATGGCCGGGCCGAACGGCCACTGGCTTATGGCAAGGGCGGGCAAGCGAAGCTGGAGGCCAGTGCGCCTCGCCAGTAGGCCCAGGCCAACAACGCCGCAACGCAAAAGAGGATATCCGCGGATATCCTCTTTTGCATGCGTAACGGGCGGTGCGGATTACTTTTTCATACTGATCACCTGCGGCTGCGTCACGCCCTTCAGGCCCTCGTTGCCGAACTCCAGCCCCCATCCCGACCGCTTGTTGCCGCCAAAGGGCACCATGGGATGCACCATGCCATGCTGGTTGATCCACACCGTGCCGGCCTGCAGGCGGGTGGCCACCGCAGCCGCGCGCTGCGTATCGCTGCTCCAGACCGACGCCCCCAGGCCGACGTCGAGCCGGTTGGCATTGGCGATGGCCTGCTCCAGGTCGCTATAGCGGATGATGGGCAGCACCGGGCCAAACTGTTCTTCGTCCACCAGGCGCGCGCCATCGCGCAAGCCGGTCACCAGCGTGAGCGGATAGAAATTGCCCGGTCCCTGAGGCAGCACACCGCCGCAGACGATGGTGCCGCCCTCTTCGCGCGCGCTGTCCACCAGCGCGGCCACTTTCTTCAATTGCATCGGGTTCTGTACCGGCCCCATGACCATTCCAGGCTGCAAGCCATCGCCCATGGGCGTGGCGGCGATCATGGCCTGAAGTTCGGCGACGATCTGGTCATGCAGCGCGTCCGGCACATACAGCCGCTTGGCGCAGGCACAGGTCTGCCCCATGTTCAGGAAGGCCCCCCAGAACAGGCCCGGCGCAATCGCCTTGGGATCGGCATCGTCCAGCACGATGGCGGCATCGTTGCCACCCAGTTCCATGGTGGTCGGCGTGAGGTTGCGCGCGGCAGCGGCGACGATGCGCGCACCGGTCGCGCCCGATCCGGTAAACATGATCTTGTTGACGTCGGCATCCTCCACCAGCAGCGCACCCACGCTGCCATCGCCGCTGACGGTGTTGAGCACGCCAGGCGGCAGGGCTTCTGCAATCACGCGGGCCAGTTCCAGGCTGCATACGCTGGTGTATTCGGAGGGCTTGAGCACTACCGTGTTACCGGTGTAGAGGGCCGGGATGATCTGCCAGATGGAAATCATCAGCGGCCAGTTCCAGGGCGCAATTGCGGCGATCACGCCGTAGGGCTTGCGGTGCAGTTCGTCGCGCCGGGTCTCGTCCTCGAACACCACTTCGCTGCTCAGTTCCAGACTGGCCGTGGCGCGCGTCCATGCTTCGCAACCCCACAGTTCAAAGCGCGAGCCCGGCACCTGATCCGGACCGACACCGCCCAGGGGACGGCCCTGCTCCTGGGTGACCAGGATCGCCAGGCGTTCGGCATCGGCCGCGATGGCATCGGCCACGCGATGCAGGTGCTCGCGCCGCTGAGCCAGGCTCAGTGCGGCCCAGGCGGGCTGCGCCTGGCGCGCGGCGGCGACGGCTGCGGCCACCTCGATGGCATCGGACTGCGGGAAGCGGCCCATGACTTCGCCCGTGGCGGGGTTGCAGGAATCGAGCGCGCGGCTGCCGGCGCGCAACTGGCCGCCGATGATGTTGGATGCAATCTGCATGGAGTCTCCTTGTGAAAAAGACCGCCGTGCGAAAGCCGCAGGCGGTCAAGATTGTTCAGCTTGGGAAGCCTTATTTTTTCTTGTTCAAGCCGAGGGTCGGGGTCTCATCGAAGAAGTTCCAGGGCTTCAGCAGGACGTGGACCCATTCGGTGGGCATGATGGGCCACTCTTCGGCACGCGCCACGTGGGTGGTGCCGGTGGTCAGCCACACCACGTCGTCCTGGTTGACGATGGACTGGTTGTCCTTGACGAAGGCGCCCAGGCCGGTGTCCTCGTGCGAGCGGTTCGGATACTTGCCTTCGGGGAAGCGCTGCTGCGGCTCATAACGGGTCACCCACAGCTGGCGGTCCATGAAGCTCAGGCGTTTGTTGAGCCATTCGTCCTGCGAGAAATTGGCGCCCTTGGCAATCGGATGGGTGCCGCCCGCATAAGGAATGAGCTGGTAGGACACCGGATTGCCGACCTTGTTGAACTTGTTGGGGTTGCTCAGGAGGCGGATGGTCGAGGCATCGAACTTCTGTGCGGCCTGCTGCTCGGTCTCGGCGGTGCGCTGCACGGTCTGCATGGTGCTGCTGCGCGGACCGCCACGGGTATTGGGCAGCACCACCGGATCGACTTCGGTGAGCGAATTGTTTTCGCCATCGATGTCCAGATCGAGACGGAAGTTGTAGATGTGCTGGTGCGTGGTGCCGACGATGTTGTGATCGATCAGCGTGCCGTAGCGGGTATCCTCGGCCGCGCTGGCGTCGCGCATGGTGGAGGACTTCACGCCCTTGACCGCCTCGATGCCGGTGGCGCCAGCGTTGATGCCGATGGTGCCGTTCTCCGCAAAGACCCAATCGAAAATGTAGTCATAGTTGCCCACCGTGCTGATCCAGCGGATCACCAGTTCGCGGCGCTCCACCGAGAGATTGGGCTGGCCGTATTCCTGATGCTTGAATTCCGGACCGGCATAGCGCTCGAATACCCCGATGGCGCGCGGGATGGTGCGCGGCTTGCCGCTGGTATCGGACAGGGTGGCATCCAGCAGGACCACGTTGTCGGGCGCATCCTTGCCGCGTTCGATGGGAGAGGTCAGCGTCCCCATGCCGTATTCGCCGGAATCCAGATAGGCCTTGAAATACCAGCCCACGTCCGGATCGCCGTAAGGCACGATCATGCCGCCCAGCGAGCCTTCGTACATGATCTGACGCTTCTTGCCGTGGTCGTTGTAGGTCACCGTGGAGAACATCAGGCCCACGCGCGAATCGAGCTTGAAGTGCATCTCCCAGTTGCGCCAGCGCAGGGTGTTGCCGGTGATGGTGTAGTTCTTGCCTTCGGGTTCGCTGATGTCCAGCGGCTTGGGTGGCGGCACCAGCGCGCGCCCGCTGCCGTCGTAACCGGTCGCCTTCATGGGGACGGGGATGACACCGTTGTCTTCGATCTTGATGACCTTCTTCTGCACCAGGTCGACCACCGCCACCAGATTCTCGATGGGGTGCGCCCAGTAATTGCCGTCGCCCACATCGAGGTAGCTGACCACCTTGAGCAGGCGCGCATCTTCCTGCAAGGCATCCTTGCCGCCGAAGTAACCCACGGTCAATGGCGTGGCCACCACCTTCCTGATATCGGTGATGCCACGCTTGGCGAGAGTCTGGGCGTATTCCGGGCTGGCCTCCATGGCGTTCTGCACGGTAGCGAAATCATCCACCAGCACCATGCCGTGCACACCGGCCTTGGGTTCCCAGCGCACCAGGCTGCGCTGGCCCAGGTCCACCGTGCCTTCGATGACCTGGCTGCCATCGAGCAGCGTGAAATCGGCGCGTCGCGCAAAGACCTGACCGCGATCGCCGAGGGCGAATTTCCAGACCTGCTCCTTGGGCGGTTCGGACAGGGTGATCTCGGTGAAGCGATAGGAGGGCTGCCAGCGCCCGCTGGCCTTGAGCACCGCCAGCGTAGCGTTGATTTCGTCGGCGCTGAGCGGATTGAGCGGATGCGGCACGGCCTCGATCTGGAAGGTCTTGTCCAGGCTGGGGGCAAAGACGGTATTGATGAATTCGTCGGAGACATAAGGCTGGCCGCCCTTCATCACCAGCGGTACCGGCAGCTTCACGGTCTGGCCGTTGACCAGGGCCGTACCGGCGCGCGGCTTGACACGCACGGTCACGCTGTTGCGCTGGATGGTCCAGAGGCCGGCATAGTCATCCCAGCGCACGGTGGCGCCGAAGTCTTCCATGGTCTTTTTCAGCGGCAACATGTGGGCGGCGGCGCCGTGGGCAGCGGCGGGCAGCGGTGCCAGCAAGGCGCTGGCCAGGCCGGCGGCCGACAGTGCGGTCAATGCGGCCTTGAGCAAAGGGCGAGAGCTAAGACGTGTACAGGAGGTCATGGTCGGGACGGATCAGTGAAGAACGGTGGTGAGGAATTATTGCGTTCCCGCCCTGCCCGGCTGTAGCCTGAATTGGCAAACCTGCGACCTCCATGAGACTGCCGCGGCGCCGATCAAGCCCGCTTGCGCCCCCTTGCTCTCCCTCACGCCCATGCCGCGCCGCCTGACCGCCGTCATTGCCCTCTTGCCGCGTGCCACACAAGCGCCACAGCCCCCGTCACGCGGAGGCTGTTTTGCCATTTCTGGATAGGTGGATAGTCCCGCCCCGGCCTCAGAACTTGTGCCGCAAGCCGATGCGCAAGACGTTCTGGCTGCTGTCGTCGGCGGGGGCCGACGAATAGGCGGCGCTGATCACGCCGGGATTGAGCACGTCACTGGCGCTCTGCCGGCTGGCCATGGCATACACGTCGGTGCGTTTGCTGAAGAAGTAATCCACACCGAGGTTGAGCTGCGTGGTGTGTCCACGGGTCGCTCCGCCATTGGCACGTGCCAGGTCGGCGCGGTCATGGATGACGCTGGCCAGCAGATGCAGTCTGGCGTCCAGCGCATAGTCCACGCCCACGTCGAACACGTTGGCACGGGTAGCACTGGTGATGGCCACCAGGCCGGTGACGGCCAGCGGCTGCCGGGTCGGACGGCGCACCTGCGACCAGGCCGCGAACAGCTTGGCCGGGCCGGCCTGGTAGCTGGCACCGAGGGTGAAGGTCTTCAGGTCGGCGTCACCAGCCGACGACGGCGGCGCATCAGCGGCCAGCCTGCTCTGGTAATAGGCGGCACCGATGCCGGCATTGCCACGCCGGTAGTTGGCCCCCACGCCAAAGGCTTGCCCGGCCGAGGTCTGGCCCGCGACTTCACCGAAACCATAGAAAAGGCTGCCGGTCAATCCCTCCATCTCGGCCATATCGAAGCGCACCGAATTGCTGGTGCGCGCGCCGGTCAGGCGGTCCAGGCTGTTGAAGTGGCCGGCGCGCACACCGCCGCCACCGAAGATCTGGAAGGAGCTGTATTGCAAGCCGATCTCTTCCAGATAATCGGTCTGGCGGCCCACGGTGAGCGTGCCGTAACGGCCACTCAGGCCGACCACCGACTTGCGGTCGAACAGGGTACCGGGCGTGGCCATGGCGCCGTCGTCGGCAGCGAATCCGGTTTCCAGCTGGAAGATGGCGGCCAGTCCGCCGCCCAGTTCTTCCCTGCCGCGAAAGCCGATGCGCGAAGCCATGGCGTCGCCCGAATCCAGGCTCACGCGGCTGTGGTTGCCGGCGCCGACCTTGCTGGTGTAGACCATGCTCATGTCGATGACGCCATAGAGGGTGACGGTGGAGGTCTGCGCCTGGGCGGGCTGGGCGGCATTGGCAAGGCCCAGCACTGAAAGAGTGAGGATGAGTTTTTTCATGAGAAGCGCGCCGTAAGCGGCATGGTGCAGAAAACGTCAAATCGTCCCTGGTGCTTTCTGCCGGGTGAAGGAGTGCAATCGCGCTGGCCGGGTCCAGGCAGAGCGCATGGTAGAAGCCACGCTGCACACCGGCAATTACCTCTTGGGATAGTGTGCAGCCGGCTGGCACAACGGCTGGCGAGAACCCTCCCTGCATGCCATACTTGGCGCGGCCTGCTGACGCTTTTTGCGCATCGGCGGGCAAATTCGGTAAACTGCCCTCTTCCAACTCTGCCCGCGCTGGCCTGATCCGATTTGACTACCGCCGCCACCTTCCGCCTGGAACCGTCCAGCCCGCCCGTGCTGCACGTGGAAGGCGACTGGACCTTGCGCAACTACCGCGCGCTGTCGCGCCAGATTGCGCAGCAGCGACCGGCTGCAGGCGAGGATGTGGTGTTGACGTTTTCTGCACTGACCGCCTTCGACACCGTGGGAGCCAAACTGCTGGTCGATCTGCTGGGCGTGCCCGCAGCGCTGCGCCAGACCGGTGAAGACAGCAGCCTTCCGCGTGCCTGGCGCGGCCTGTTGGCGGCGGTGGCCGAAGCCAAGGCCATCGCCATGCCCAAGGCCGCGCCGCCCTCCCAGGCCTGGATCACCGACATGCTGGAGCGCGCCGGTATCGCCACCCTCAACCTGCGCGCCTGTTCGCGCGGGCTGCTGGGCTTTGCCGGGCTGTGCCTGCAGACGCTGGCGGCCTCGTTCTGGCGTCCTTCGCGCTGGCGCTTCACCGGCGTGGTGGCGCAGGTCGAGCAGACCGGGCTGGATGCGGTGCCCATCGTGTCCCTGCTGACCTTCATGGTGGGCGCCGTGGTGGCCTTCCTGGGCGCCACCGTGCTGGCCGACTTCGGTGCCAGTCTCTATACGGTGGATCTGGTGGCCTTTTCCTTCCTGCGTGAATTCGCCGTGCTGCTGACCGCGATCCTGATGGCCGGACGTACCGCCAGCTCCTTTACGGCGCAGATCGGCTCGATGAAGGCCAATGAAGAGATCGACGCCATCCGCGCGCTGGGCATGGACCCGGTGAACCTGCTGGTCCTGCCGCGCATCATCGCGTTGTTGATTTCCATGCCTCTGCTCACCTTCATCGCGATGATGTCGGGCCTCTTCGGCGGCGCCATGGTATGTGCGCTGTCGCTGGACATCAGTCCGACCATGTTCCTCTCGCTGCTGCAGCAGGACGTCGGCATCCGCCACTTCGTGCTGGGCATGGTCAAGGCGCCGCTGTTCGCTTTCGTGATCGCCATCATCGGCTGCAACGAAGGTTTCAAGGTCAGCGGCAGCGCGCAGTCGGTGGGCCAGCACACCACCTCCAGCGTGGTGCAGTCGATCTTCGTGGTGATCCTGCTCGATGCCCTGGCGGCGCTGTTCTTCATGGAGATGGGATGGTGAACCCTGTTCACGACAAGGACGCCGGGGAGTCCATCATCGACGTGCGCGGCCTGCGCAACCAGTTCGGTACCCAGGTGGTGCACGACCAGCTGGACCTGCAGGTGCGGCGTGGTGAAATCCTCGGTGTGGTGGGCGGCTCCGGCACCGGCAAGTCGGTCCTGTTACGCAGCATCGTCGGCCTGCAGCACCCGGCAGCGGGTCAGGTGAAGGTGTTCGGGCAAGACCTGTCGGCCTTGTCCACCGAGGCCCGCTCGCAATACGAACGACGCTTCGGGGTGCTGTTCCAGCAGGGTGCGCTGTTCTCCTCGCTGACCGTACTGGAAAACATCGCCCTGCCCCTGACCGAATACGGTGGCCTCGATGCCGACGAAGCGCGCGGCATCTCGGCCATGAAGCTGGCCCTGGCCGGCCTGCCCATCGCCGCCGGGGACAAGTATCCGGCCGCGCTCTCGGGCGGCATGATCAAGCGCGCCGCGCTGGCCCGCGCCCTGGCGCTCGACCCGGACATCCTGTTTCTGGACGAACCCACGGCCGGGCTCGATCCCATCAGCGCGGCCGCCTTCGACCGCCTCATCCTGACCCTGCGTGATGCGCTGGGCCTGACCGTGTTCCTGGTCACGCATGACCTCGATACCCTCTACGCCATCTGCGACCGCGTGGCGGTGCTCTCGGCCAGGCGCGTACTGGTAGCCGACCGCATCGATGCGGTGGCGGCTTTCGATGATCCGTGGATACAGCAATACTTCCAGGGCCCGCGCGGACGGGCCGCCAGCCAGGCCGCGCTACGCGCAGCGGCTACCCCAATGCATCAAGGAAACGCCTAATGGAAACGCGTGCCCATCACGTCCTCATCGGACTCTTCACGATCCTCGTCGCCCTGGCGGCGCTGGTGTTCTGCCTGTGGCTGACCAAGGTTGGACAGGACCGCGACGTCGACTACTACACGGTGATCTTCAACGAGGCGGTCAGCGGCCTCTCGCGCGGCAGCCCGGTGCAGTACAGCGGCATCAAGGTGGGCGACGTGGTGGGCCTGAGCCTGGACCCGGCCGATCCGCGCAAGGTGCGTGCGCGCATCCGCGTCACCGGCAAGGCCCCCATCAAGGAAGACACCGGCGCCAAGCTCGCGCTGGCCGGCATCACCGGCACTGCCCTGATCCAGCTCACCAATGGCACGCCCGAGAGTCCGCGGCTGGAATCCAAGGATGGCAGTGATCCCGTCATCATCGCCTCGCCCTCGCCGCTGTCGTCGCTGCTTTCCAATGGCGAAGACCTGCTCTCCAACGTCAACGAAGTGCTGCTCAATGCCAAGCTGTTCCTCGCTCCGGAAAACGCCCGCCGCCTCAATCAGACCCTGGCCCATCTGGAACAGTTGACCGACACCCTGGCCTCCCAGCGCGGCAACGTCGGTACCGCCATGCAGGAACTGGCCGCCGCCGCGCGCCAGGCCAATCTGGCCATGCAATCGGCCAACCAGCTGCTGGCCACGCGCGGCAACGATGCCATGGGCAACCTGCAGCAAGCCATGCGTTCGCTGGCCGCCAGCAGCCAGCAGATCGAGAAGCTGATCCAGCAGAACCAGGCTGCGCTCAACAACGGCGCCCAGGGCGTGGCCGAGATCGGCCCGGCCATCAGCGAACTGCGCAGCACGCTCTCTTCGGTGCGGTCCATCAGCCGCAAGCTGGAAAGCAATCCCGGCGCTTACCTGCTGGGCCAAGACAATCTCCAGGAATTCCAACCATGATGACCCCGCTCCTGCGCACCGCGCTGGTCGCCGCCAGCCTGGCCCTGACGGCGTGTTCCATCCTGCCCAAGGCCGATCCGCTGACGGTCTATCGCCTGCCGCCGCTGGCCTCCGGCAATTCCCCCCAGTCCGGCACGACCTATCGCTCGCTGCGCATTGCCACGCCTGCGGCCAATCGCAGCATCGACAGTGAACGCATCCTGGTGCTGCCCGAAGGCGATGTGATCAAGTCCTATGCCGGCGTGCGCTGGAGCGACCCGGCACCGCAGTTGCTGCGCGACCGGCTGCTGGATGCCTTCCAGGCGGACGGGCGCTTCCCGCGCCTGTCTGGCGACAATACCAATATCGCAGCCGAGGTCGAGCTTGATGGGGCGCTGACGGCCTTCCAGACCGAATACCGGAAGGGAGTACCGAGCGTGGTGATCGTCTACGATGCCCGCCTGATCGATACGTCCAGCCGCCAGCAGCTGGCCGCGCGGCGCTTTGCGGTGGTGGAAGCGGTCGATGGCAGCAAGGTACCGGAAGTGGTCAGTGCCTTTGGCAGCGCCTCGACGCGGCTGGCCGCCGACGTCGTGGCCTGGGCTGCGACGGTACGATGAACGATTTGCGCCGGCGCGCCATTATCCAAACGTAGCATGGGCAACGCCGCTGGTCTGTGGCAGGCTGACCGGTATTTTTCTTCCGGATCAGAGAGCAGCCATGGACAAGTTGCAAGCGATGGAAACCTTTGTCGCCGTGGTCGAGAGCGGCAGTTTCGTGGCGGCGGTAGATGTCACGGGCCAATCCAAACCGGCGGTCTCGCGCCAGGTGTCGGAACTGGAACAGTTCCTGGGCATCCGCCTGCTCCACCGCACCACACGGCGGCTCTCGCTGACCGATGAGGGCCGGGTCTACTTCAGACGCTGCAAGGAATTGCTGGAATCCATCCAGGATGCGGAGAGCGAAGTCGGACTCAGTTCCGACCAGGCCTGCGGCCGGCTGCGCATCGGCGCCCCGCAGGATTTCGGGGTCGAGCAACTGGCGCCGCTGTGGGGCAGGTTCACCGAACAGCATCCGCTGATCACGCTCAACATCGTCCTGTCGGACCGCACCATCGACCTGCTCGAAGAAGGTTTCGACATGGCCATCCGCATCAGCACCCTGGGCGACAGCCGCATGGTGGCGCGCCCGCTGGCGCCGGTGCGCATGATCGCCTGCGCCTCGCCGACGTTCCTGCAGCGGCATGGCATGCCGGCAAGCCCGGCGGAATTGCGCGACTTTCCCTTCATCTCCTACAGCTACCGCAACGGTGGCGACGAGTGGCACTTCAAGCACGAGCATGGCGACACCTGCCAGGTGCGCGTGCGCTCCACCGTCTACGTCAACAACGGCGCCACCTGCCGCGCCATGGCCATCGCCGGCCAGGGGATTGCGATCCAGCCGGACTTCATCGTCAACGCCGCCATTCAGTCGGGCCAGCTGGTGGAACTGTTCGAGGGATGGACCACAGGAGAGCAACTGGTCGTGCACACGCTCTATCCGACACGCACCCACCTGCCGCCGAAGGTGCAGCGCATGCGGGATTTCCTGGTGGAGCAATTCAAGGTGCCGCCATGGTGCCCGAAGCCGGGGCCTGTTCACACTTGATCTGCGAAATGCGTAAATGATTTACGGCGCCTTCAATGTCCCATCCAGCGCAGCAACAAGGGCATCAGCACCGGCACCAGCACCGCAGTGAAGACACCGTTGAGCCCCATCCCCAAACCGGCGAAGGCTCCCATCTCGGCACTGACCTGCAAGGCGCGCGCCGTGCCGATGCCATGCGAGGCTACGCCCAGCGCAAAGCCGCGCACCGGATGGCTGTCGATGCGCAGGAAGTTGAGCACATAGCGCGCCAGCACCGCCCCGAGGATGCCGGTACAGATCACCAGCACGGCGGTCAGCGACGGCAGGCCGCCGAAG
This sequence comes from Herbaspirillum sp. DW155, assembly GCF_037076565.1. Lineage (NCBI taxonomy): Bacteria > Pseudomonadati > Pseudomonadota > Betaproteobacteria > Burkholderiales > Oxalobacteraceae > Herbaspirillum > Herbaspirillum sp. DW155. The sequence goes on from NZ_AP029028.1 coordinate 3,266,764, forward strand.
CGTTCCGAGATGGCCATGGCAATGGGTGTGGTGGCGGACTTGGGTGCCATGGAGATGACGATATCGCGCGAGGCGCCCATCGCATAGGCGATCCCCACTGCCGACACGACGGCGGTCACCGAGCCTGCCGCCAGCCCCAGCAGTAGCGGCAGCACTGCGCGCCGGAAATTGTGCCACTGCTTGTACAGCGGCATGGCCAGCGCCACGGTGGCCGGGCCGAGCATGAAGTGGACGAATTGCGCGCCCTCGAAGTAGGTCTTGTAGGGTGTGTGCGTGAGGGTGAGGATGCTGACCACGATGGCAATGGCAATCAACACCGGATTGGCCAGCGGGTTGTAGCCCAGGCGGCGGTAGACCCACACCGCAAACAGATAGGCCACCAGCGTGGTGGTCAGCCCCAGCAGCGGCGAGGCGGCGAGATAGACCCAGACGTCGGTCAGGCGAGCCAGGCCGTGCATCAGTGCGACTCCTCATCGCTGCGCGCCTGGCGCGCGCTGGTGAAGCGTTTCATGGCCGCGTTGGTCACCAGTGCGCCGACGGCGATGGCCAGCACGGTACTCACTACCAGCGCCACCACGATGGCCGGCAGATCGCCCTTGAGCTGGCCGGCCGCGGCAATCACGCCCACCCCGGCCGGCACGAACAGCAGCGAAAGATGCTGCAGGATGCCCCAGGAAGTGGGCTCCATCAGCTGCGCCAGACGTGGTGAGGAGAGAAAGGCGATCAGCAGCAGGAGCATGCCGATCACCGGTCCGGGAACGGGCAGGCCCAGCAATTGCGCGGCGCCTTCGCCCAGGCATTGGAAGACCAGCAGGATGGCTAGGGGGGGGAGGTTCATGATGACTCGCAGAAAGTATGGAGGCGAGATCATTATAAAAGCTCGACTGCAAATCCTGCCCTTGCAGCAGAGCCCGACGCCTTCACCGTCCCACCGATCAGCAACCCAGCTCAACAATGATCAAGCAACTATTGGGCTGCAGTAGCCTCAAGCGGTTCCCATCTGATGACCTTGGCCGCTCCCGGAGACATTGGGGCCAACTGGCGAATGATCTGACCAGCAAAGATATTCTTGCGCAGATCGTCCAAGACATCTTGAACTCCACCATAAGGTGCCAACAGATCGATAAGCCATACCTGATCTCCGCCATGCCAGTCGGCGGGCGCCAACCGATGCGGCGGCTCACGATAGCGCTGCGCAGCCTCTTCGTTCAGCCTTGCCCAACTGACGAAGGCCAGCGGCAGTTCCTGGCGGAAGTAGAGCTTGGCCTGGTCCAGCAACAGGGGCGGCATGACACGCCATTCCAGATCGCTGATCAAGCCATGCCGGGTAGCGCTCTGCTGCATCATCAACCAGGTAATCGGCCCAAGTAGCGGAATCTTCTGGCCCACCCGTCGGGCCTGCTCCATGGCCATCTCTGCCAGCTTGCCAAGCTGCTCTCCCGAAACCTCTTGTTCTGCGTCGCTCATTCTTGCTCCATGAAACTGGTTGAAAAGTACCTCACCGTGTATCCCGACCCGTGACCGGACTGGTTCAATGTTCGGATATCCGCCCCGGGATCTGGATACGTCCCGGTATCTTTCTGATCATCATGGCGTCGATTTGATAAATGTCCTGTTCGGCGAGGACGCCCGCCGCCGCCTTCAGCTTCAAGCCCTCCATGAGGGTCTCGTATCTGGCCTTGACCAGATCACGCCGTGCACTGGCCAATTGTTGCTGGGCATTGAGTACATCGATGTTGATGCGTGTGCCTGTGCGATAGCCGATCTTGCTGGCTTCGAGTGCGCTGATACTCGACTGTACCGCCGCCTTCAAGGCGGCGATCTGTGACTTGCCGCTATCAAATGCATTGAAGGCCAGCCGCGCTGCCATCAAGGCTTGCCGGCCTGCGGCATCAACATCTGCACGGGCCTTGTGGTAATGGGCGACGCTCTCCCTGACCCTGGATTCGGTCGCACCTCCGGAAAAAATCGGAATATTGATTTGTATGCCGATCTGATTTGAACGTGATCGCGTATCAATATCGGCCGGCGAAACCAGGCTCCCGGCAGCTTTGTTGCCCCCATGAGAGACAGTCAGGTCGATAGTAGGCGCGTGCGCAGCCCTGGCACGGGCGATTTCCTTTTTCGCCACCTCCTGAACAGCTTGCTGAAGACGCACGGACGGATGGTTCTCGCGCGCGGTAGCGATCCATGCGGACAGATCGGCAGGATCGGGTTTTGGCAAGTCATTATCCGCATCAAGCATCAGCAGTGCATGGGGCTCCTCTCCGGTAATGCGTGCGTATTCAGCGCGCTTGCCGGAGAGCACATGCATCGCACCGATGTGCTGCGACCTTGCAAGATCGAGACGCGCCTTGGATTCATAGGTATCCGAAATGGTGGACGTGCCCACATCGAAATTGCGTTTGGCCAGGGCCAGCTGCTGTTCTACCGCAGCCAATTGCACCTGCGCCACCTCCAGACTTTCCTCGGCCACCAACACATCAAAGTAGGCCTGAGCTACGCGCAGGATCAATTCTTGCTGGGCCTGGGCGTAAGCAGCTTCGGCATGCCTGACCTGCGCATCTGCCTGATCCAGCGCCACCCAATTGGCCAGGCGGAATAATGGCTGAGTCAATTGCAAGGACCATGAGCGTGTGCGTGCATCGCGTGACAGATATGGCGCATCACTGAACGACACGTCACCACGCTGCGTATTGGTCCCGAAAGTCGCCTGGACATTCGGCAAAAGACCCGCGCGTGCCTGCGGAAGTTTCTCCTTTGCTGCTTCCATAGCATGATGGGCGGATTCCAGAACAGGGTCATGCTGCACGGCCTGACGATAAGCCTCGCTGATGGTCTGCGCGTCCGCGAACGAGGAGAACCCCATCAGCACCACCGCCAGCCAAGCTGCGCGCCTGCCCACCTTGGTCGACCTCATGGGCCGCGCCGGCGTCTGAATAGACTGATTAGCGTTCACGCATCGACTCCTCTTTATACCTCAGCAAAGGCGCAAGAAAATATTCCATCATGCGACGTTCATCGGTCTTGATATCAGCCGTTACATTCATTCCCGCGACGATGATGCCCGGCTTTCCATGCACGGCATTGGGAGTCTTGAAGTCCCGCAACTGAATCCGAACGGGATAAACGGGCCCTTGCTTCGGATCCATGACTGCATCGGTTCCCACCCATTGAACCTGCCCCTCGATAAAGCCGTAGCGTGTGAAGTCGAAGGTCTCCACCTTGGCGATGACACGCTGGCCGACGCGGATATGCCCGATGTCCCGATTGTTGACTTGCGCCTCGACCTCCAGCGCAGCATTCTCGGGAACAATGCTCATCAGCGCCTGCGCCGGAGTGACCACGCCGCCGACCGTGGTCACCGCAAGTTGTTGAACGACCCCATCCAGAGGAGCTTTCAACACTTGGAGATCACTGCGCTGCATGGCCTTGACCAGTTCCTGATGGATCGCGTTACGTTTCTTTATCGCTTCCACCCGGTCTGAAGAGATCCTTGCCTGGAATTCAGCGACGGCCTGAGCTTTCTGCTGAACGGCGGCACGGCGAGTTGCCTCGGATTCTTTCAGACGATTCTGCTGAACGCTCAATTCCTTGCGCATATTGATCAGTTCAAGCTTGGTCTCAATCAGGCCTGTTTCTGCGATATGTCCTGTCTGCGCCAATTCTTCGCGCATCCGATGCTTCTTCTCCACCAATGGCAGACTATTACGCAATTGCTCAACGCTGGACAAGATCGCGTCATAGTCAGCCTGTCGACGTGCTACTTCAGCCTCCGCATAGGCCATCCTTGAGTTCTGCTCGCTTAGCCGGCTGCTCAGGATCGCCTGCTGGCTCTCTACGATTTCCCTGGGTACCCCCTCAGCGTGTACTAAACGAGCGCTTCCTCGGGACAAGGCCTCCAGCCTTGCCACGTCGGTCTCGGTTTCCCATAGTTCATGTTGCAGGCGTTGCCGGTCAGCATTGCTGGCGGTTTGATCCAATATCAGCAAAACGGCGCCAGCACGGACCTTCTGACCGTCCCTCACAAGGATTTCCTTGACCACTCCGCTCTCCAGCGGCTGGATCACCTTGCTCCTGCCGGAGGGGATGACTCTGCCTTGTGCGGAGACCACGATATCGATATGCGCCAGGACCGCGTAGAGGATGACCAGCAAGGCGATGAGGCAAATCGTGAGACTGATCATGCGCGCCACGAACTGCGGCGGACGCGCCTGCAGGTTGATGGCAGCGGTCGAGAACGGATGCATCTCCGTAACAGGGGTAGATACACGGTGGCTACGCTGTGCTTCAGACATGGGCCGCCTCCGTGCGATCCTGGTTGACGATCGACGGGCCTCCCTCCAGCACCTGATGTGCCTGGTAGAGCGCGTGATAGCGCCCTTTTCTTGACACCAGCTCTTGATGGTGGCCGCTCTCGATGATCTTGCCTCGCTCAAGTACGAGAATGCGATGCGCAAGACGCAAGGTCGACAAGCGATGCGCCACGATGAAGACGGTGCGCCCTCGGCAGATGTCGGCCATATTGTCGTGGATGATGCGCTCGGACTCGTAATCCAATGCCGCCGTAGCTTCATCCAGCAGCAGCAGCCGTGGATTGGCAACCAGGGCGCGGGCGATGGAGATACGTGCCCGCTGCCCTCCCGAAAGCTTGCTCCCGCGTTCGCCGATCACGGTATCGTAGCCTTCCGGTAGTTCCAGAATAAATTCATGGGCACCTGCCAACCTGGCCGCATGCATGATCTCTTCCATGCTCAGCCCGCTATTGGCAAGAGCGATATTTTCGCGCACCGAACGGTTGAACAGGATAGTGTCCTGCCCTACTACACCAATCTGTCGGCGCAGCCAGCCGGCATCCACCAGGTTCAGGTCAATGCCATCGACCAGGATGCGCCCGCGCTGAGGGGTATATAGTCGCTGCAGCAACCGGACCAGCGTGGTCTTGCCTGCGCCGGATATGCCCACCAGGCCGACGATCTGCCCGGCAGCCACGTCGACCGACACGTTCTCCAGCACATTCGCTCCATCCGGCCGGTAACGAAAGGTCACTTCGCGCAGGCTGATATCACCACGGATGGCGGAAGGCATCGCGCGAGTGAGCTGAAAAGCGGGTTCTGCGGGCGCATCCATAATATCGGCCAGGCGCCTGATCGAAACTTTCATCTGGGTAAAATCCTGCCAGAAGGAGGCCAGTTTCAGAATAGGGGCATTGACCCGGCCGGAGAGCATGTTGAAGGCAATCAGACCACCCACCGTCAGCTCGCCCTCGATCACCAGTCGCGCCCCGGCCCACAACAGAATCACCGTCAGCAACTTGCTGGTCAGCGAAATGAACTGGTTGGTGGCGCTGGCAAGATGCCCTCCATGGAATGCGGCATTGACGTAATCACCCAGGCGGCGCTCCCATTCACGCTGCCACTGAGGCTCGACCGCCTGCGCTTTTAGGGTTTCCATAGCGGTGATGGTCTCCACCAGGAAGGTCTGGTTTTCTGCGCCCAAGGCGAACTTGTCTTCCAGTTTTTTGCGCAGCAAGGGCGTGATCAGCCAGGAAGCCCCAAAGAAGATCGGCAAGGTGGCCAATACGATGAAGGTCAGCGTAGGGCTGTAATAAAACATCACCACCAGAAATACCAGCGCAAAGATCAGATCCAGCCAACTGGTGAGCGCCTGCCCCGTCAGGAAATGGCGGGCATTTTCCAGTTCACGCATACGCGCCACTGTATCGCCGCTACGGCGCGACTCGAAGAAGGCCAGTGGCAAATGCATCAGATGTCGGAACAGCTTGGCGCCTAGTTCCACGTCCACGCGATTGGTGGTATGGGAAAAGAGATAGTGCCGCATCCCTGTGAGCAGCACCTCGAAAATGGCGACGCCCACCATCGCCACTACCATGACATCGAGCGTGGAGAGCGAGCGATGCGTCAACACCTTGTCGATCACTACCTGGAAAAACAAGGGGGTGATCAGGGCGAAGACCTGTACGAAAAAAGATGCCAGCAAAACCTCTCCCATCAGGCCACGATACTTGCGCAAGGCTTGCCAGAACCATCCGATGCCAAACCTGTGAAGCTCAGTGCGATTCTGCTCCTGAATGCTGGCACGGCGCATTGCCTTGATCCAGCGGCAGGTCCAGGCTGCCTCGAACTCTGTCAATGTCATCTGGCGTGGCTGATCCTCGCCGGCCACTTGCGCGACGACCTCGCCGGCCTCGATGCGGCCCAGCAGCAGAAAACGCCCGTCACGTCCTTCTGCGATCAATGGCAAAAGACTCGCCCCCAATTGCCCTGTTCGTCCCTTCTCCACGGAGGCATCAAATTCCAGAGCGTGGAGGGCGGCAACCATCTCCGCCAGCCCGATTGGCTTGTCAGGCTCAGAAAAATACTGCGCCAACTGTCTGGCGTCCAGGCTGAGTCCGTTAAGTTGCGCATACAAGCGCAGCAGGTCCAGATTGGCACTATCGGCAGCATGGTATGTTGCGTCTTCCAATGCAGCGGCCTGGCCTGGTGGCCGGTCTTTGTCCATCGTCATTGTTTCTCTCTTCGCTCCGCACCGGGAGCATTGGTGTTCAAGCCTTTTGACGGACCGTCAACGGCGTCGTGAAGTTGGAACCGCAGTTTCTGAAGCCCAGATGGTCATGAATCGGTTGAAGCGCTCCTGATCGACATCTACGCTCATGTTGATGCACAGTTCGGCGGCGTTGCGATTCTCCGCCCAGCGCCGGAAAGCGATCAGGAGCTTGAGCGCGGCAGAACTGCCACGGTACTCGGGCGCGACGAAGAAGTAGCTATCCTGGGCAACCAGGGCATCGCTGAAGAAGTAATCAACGACGTAGCCGGCCAGCATGCCCACGGCAATGCCGGCATGGTTACGCGCCAGAAGAACACATCCAACAAGAGGGTTGTTGATCAGCTTCTCGATGGAAGCACGCGATTTGTCCACATGTGCAGGATATATCCTGAACCTTGATTCCTGATGCATCCTCGCACCGAGAGCCATGATGTCGTCGATATCCTTCAATTCGGATAGATGGATTTTCATGAGTAGATCGCCACGAATGGAGGCTTCAAAGGGTCATCAAGGGGCGTACTTCATCACCACATGGGTCGTGGCAAATACCGTCACCGGCTGTTGGAATCTCTCCGGAGACCAGACTGATCGTATCGGTGGCGGAAGGCAGGAACGTCAGGCCTTGTTCGGAGGACTCCAGTCTGGTTGAGGTCATCTGATTGAACAATAGTGCCATCTGACGGATGGCGGCCATGTCGTCCATGGATGAGTGGGCATCGGCTGAAACGGAGCCGTGCGCAACATGAGGAGCAGATCCTGAAAGACCGTAAGCGTCAGGCAACGCCGGTTGTTGCTGTACATTGCGCACGGAACTCACAGTCTCCAGCAGCACATTGACGGCATCTGGAAAAGGAGACATTTCGCCACCGAACATCACGTCACCCGCCAGCGACCGACGCCCATCCACAAAGCCGACCTCGCTCGTTCCGAAGATCACACTGCCATGGTTGACCTCGGGGAGTCCTTGCCGCTGCAAGCCGATGGAAGCGACGCCCATCTTGTCAAGCGAGATGAACTCGCCCGCATCCTGAATCCCGTTCCTGTTCATGTCACGGAGGATGCCAAATGCCGACCACTGTGCATCCTGTGCGGTCAGCTTTCCATCACCATCGGTATCGAAGGCAACCAGTCCATCCAGATCAGTGCGTGCGCCAGCCTTGTAGGAAACGAAGGAAATTTCCTTGTCAGAGGTAATGCGAGCGTCATTGTTGGCATCAAAGGCGAGGATGCCATCATCGGTAGATGCCCAACCGATACGTTCGCGCCAGCCATCTCCGTTCAGGTCGGCGAACATGTGGGATGCATCAGGACGAACCAGTTCGATGCCATCACCATCAAGGTCAATGACTATAGGACACTTTCCGCCACCGCCACTACCAGCGGTAGTACCCGTGTGCACGGCTGCAATAACGGCATCAACAACAGCCCCCTGCTCATCAGTCACCCGAATTGTAAAAGGATCGGCTCCCGAATAAGGATCACCATAGTGGCTGAAGTATTGCCAGGCAGCCTTTTCAGGGATGGCGTAGTGAGGTGCATGGTTATGAGTAAATCTGGGCGGAGCAGAAATATCAGTATATTCGTTGACCCAGGCATGGCCGTGCTGTGGACCGGCAAGCACGGCAAAGTTCAGATTGGTGCTGGAGCCGTCGGGATCATAAGCAATGACCTTGCCGTTTTGTCGGTAGATATCATCTTGCGGATATTCAAAATAGCTCTCCTCATCAAACTCTTTAGCGTCAGCTGTATCAATGGCGATTGGCCTGGGCTGCCCATTACGATAAAAGCTTAAGCCGATTACATTTCCGGCCTGATCCATCAGGTCATTGGATCTGGATGAACCGTCTGCCAGCGCAACTCTGTCATATGGATTTGAAGTCAAAGCAAGCGCCGTCTGTGCATCGGATACGGGCACCAACCAAGCATAACCTGCGTCACCAAACTCACTCCATCGATAGCCGTAGATCGGCCGTCCGTACCACACATCTTCAATGACGGGCGCATCGTTGACTGTCTGCACATTGAGATAAGCGGTCGCCCAAGTCGAACCACCCTCCCCGTCAGAGACCAAGTACCTGAAACTGGCACCACCAAAGTAATCTTGTGCAGGTGTGAAGCGGATACTGCCATCTCCCTGCAGGCTCACGGCCCCATTGATCGGATTGCCCACTGCCGTGACGGACAACCTTGAAGTCGCTGTAGCATCGGGGTCCGCATCATTGACCAGCAACTGTGCAGACGCAATGACAAATGCCGTATCCTCAAAGCCCACAAAGCTGTCGTCAACAGCCACCGGATTCTGGTTGACACGAGAAAAATCGATACGCACCGTCCCAATGGACTGCGCGCCATCCGGATCACGGACGACGTACTCAAAGCTACCGACACCGGCATAATTGACCTCCGGCAAAAAACTAATCGTGTCGTTGGCATTGAGCACTACCGTGCCATGGGTGGCGGCGCGTACGCCCACGATGGAAAGCGACTGGGGATTCTCCACATCACTGTCATTGGCCAGCAGCGCCGCCTTGGTCAGCGTGTAGCTCAGATTGCGTTTGCCGTTGAGTTGCTCATCGTTGACCACGGGAGCGTCGTTGACGGCGTTGAATTGCAGGTCAACTCTGGCCTCGCTTCTTCCGCCGGCACCATCTTCCACCACGTAACTGAAACTGGCCGGTCCCGAATAGTTAAGCTGGGGCGTGAAGATGACTTCGCCATTTTCCAGCCGCACTGCACCGCGCACCGCCCTGCCCACCGACGTCAATTGCAGTTGGGCATGATCGTTATCGACGTCTGCATCATTGGCAAGCAATGTACTCACCTCAAGATGGACGATCTGATCCTCGTCCACACTCACCGTCTCACCCTTGAGGCGTGGGGCGTCGTTGACGGGATTGATCTGCAACGATGCCATACCTATGGTCAATCCTCCAGCACCATCGGCCACCGTGTAGGCGAAGGCAGCCATACCGAAGTAATCGCGCTCCGGCACGAAGCCGATAGTACCGTCCGAATTGAGTGTCACAACTCCATGCGTGGCATCGTCGACGCTGACGATTCGCAGCATTGCATGCGCATTGTCCACGTCCGAGTCGTTGACCAATAGCAATTCAGAATCAATATTCTGGATCACATCTTCATCGAAACTGATCGTCTCTCCGACCACATCGGGCACATCGTTGACGGGTGCCAGCTTGATCAACGTTGTTGCCCATACGCGACCGCCGTTACCATCATCAACGAGATAAGAGAAAGAAGCAGAACCTGCATAGTCTCGCTCAGGCACGAAGCGAATCTTTCCGTCTTCCAGCAATTCAGCCAAGCCATGCTGCGCATTGCCGACCGCGCTGATGCGCAGCACCTGAGCATTGCTGGCGATATCGACATCCGTGTCGTTAGCCAACAGGAGGGACGGCGCAATCTCCAATACGATGTCTTCGTCGCTGTCGATCTGCTCTCCCGTGACTACGGGCAGATCGTTGATGGATAAAATATTCAGAAACATCGTCCCCGCAACCTCAACACCATCGCCACCCTCGGCGGCCAACAGCGTTGGATCACGATCGCTAACCCAATATCTGAACTGGGCAGGCCCGTTGTAGTCCGGATCGGGGCTGAAGCGAATCGTCCCATCCGCTCCCAACGAAACCTGTCCATGCTGGGCTTCCCCGACACGCGCGATGCGCAGTACGTCGCCGTTGATGGCACTATCAACATCCGAATCATTGGCCAACAGATCGGCAGCGCGAAACATCAGAATATTGTCCTCATCGCCGGACGCCTGATCATCCAGGACGATAGGAGCATCATTGATCGGAAGAATGTTCAGATGCACCGTGCCAGCGGTCTCGATGCCCTCGCCGCCACTTGCGTTCAATAGCCCAGGTTCTCGATCTCCGACCCAGTAGGTAAATTGGGCGGGGCCGTTGTAATCGCGATCAGGCACAAAACGGATATTGCCATCGTCGCCCAGGAAAGCTTGCCCATGCTGCGCCTGCCCGACACGGGTGATACGTAATACATCGCCATCGCTGACGGCATCCACATCCGAATCATTGGCCAGCAGATCAGCGGCACTGAAGATCAACATTCTGTCTTCGTCGCCCGAGGCTGATTCATCGCGCACGAAAGGCGCATCGTTGATGGGCCTGATGGAGAGACTTACGGTCCCGACAATTTCCTGCCCAACGCCACCTTGGCTGATCAACCCGGCCGGATCGCGATCCCCCACCCAATAGCTGAATTGGGCTGGACCGTTGTAATCCCGGTCCGGCGTGAAGCGAATCATTCCATCATCGCTCAAGCTAACCTGGCCATGCTGTGCCTGCCCCACCCGCGTGATGCGCAATACATCGCCATTGGTAACGATATCCACATCCTCGTCGTTGGCCAACAAATCTATGGCACGGAAGACCAGAACATTGTCTTCATCGCCTGCGGCCATCTCATTGAAGACAACCGGAGCATCATTGATGGGAGTGATGGTCAGCTGTACCGTGCCAGGGGTCTCGAAGCCTTCCCCGCCATTCGCGGTCAATTGCCCAGGCTCACGGTCTCCGACCCAATAGGTGAACTGGGCTGGGCCGTTGTAATCGCGATGAGGGATAAAACGGATTTTTCCGTCATCTCCAAGGAAGACCTGGCCATGCTCGGCCTGTCCGACCCGAGTGATGCGCAATACGTCGCCATCGCTGACCGCATCCACATCTGCATCATTGGCCAGCAATTCGGCCACGCTGAAGACCAAGATCCTGTCTTCATCATCGAACGCTGACTCGTCGCGCACGATGGGAGCATCGTTGACAGCGCCAATATTCAGGCTCACGGTACCGGCGATTTCGTTGCCGACACCGCCATTTCTGATCAGTTCGGGCTTATCACGATCTCCAACCCAATAGGTAAATTGCGCAGGGCCATGATAATCCGCGTCAGGGGAATAGCGAATCAGGCCATCCTCCCCCAGGATGACCCGCCCATGCAGCGCCTGCCCCACTCGCGTTATGCGTAACTGGTCACCATCTGTCGCGCTATCGACATCGGAATCATTGGCCAGCAGATCGGCTGTGCGCAGTATCAGCGTTCCATCTTCATCGCCTTGCGCGCTTTCGTTTTGAATGAGCGGCACATCATTGACGGGCGCAATCACCAGACTCGTCATTGCTTGACTCGACAGCCCATATTGATCCGTGACGATGTACCGGAAGCTGGCGGGGCCATGATAATTTTGATCGGGAACAAAAATGACTTCACTCTTGCCGTCTGCACTACGTCCCAAAGACACCTGCCCGTGCAGAGGGTCAAACACAGCCGTGATACGCAGCGACTGCTGTTCGGGGTTCGCTGCAGCATTGATCGCGGCATCGTTGCCCAGCAACATGGCCTCCGGCAAGCGCAGACCGATATCCTCGCTGCCCTCGACGTGCTCACCCAGCACCGTCGGATAGTCGAGCGTAAGACCAGCCAATACAGCAACTTGAGAAGTCGAAGCTGATATTAGCTCTGCGTAGCGGACCTTGGGTGCATGGGCCGTGACCTCACTCTCGGATGTGGTTTCCACGGTCACTGGCGCAGTGTTCACTGTCATGCTGACCGCTTGCGCAAATGACTCTTCCGGACGAAGTTCTGCTACTTCCCTGCTCACTGACGAGACTGGCAAGAGCACTGTTACAACAGCATTGCTGTCGGAGAGCGCCGCGCTGTCACGCCGGCTCTTTTCTATCGACTGCTCTCCATTCACGGCAACGGTCTGGACGCTTGCCAGCACCAAATCCTCCGCAGCGGAACTCTCGGCAATCCAAGCGCCAGCCCGCATATCGGTCGGTTGCGTCAAAGCCTGCTGAGGCGCAGCGACCACTGGCCACTGAGTGGCTGCTGCGGCCACGGCAACCGCGACCAGCGGCACACCACTGTCACTATTGAGCCCGAACAGACTGTTATCTGCGCTGCGAAGCATCTCTTGGGTTGCCTGACGCAACTGCTGATAGGGCGTGGTCGCACTGCCAGGCAGAAAGGCAAGTGGCGCGCTACGCACCTGAGCCGCCACCGTCCTGGCTGCAGGGCCGGCTGTCGCGGCTTGGCCTACCGATGCCGCGCCGACAGCGCCACCAGCAAGACGTCGATCACCTGCCTTTATTTCCGTATCAATGCGCTGACTACTCTGCTCGATCGTACGCTCCGAGGCAGATTTGAGCGCAGCATTACCCACTTCGATGAGCGCATGGCCGCCCTCCTGCGCCAGATCGCCACCGTGCGTATGCGCTTTCTGACCATCGAACGCACGAGTATTGATCGCATGGAGAAGCGTTTCCCCACCCTCCTGCGATTCCAGCAAACCGCCTGGCGTCATCAGATATGCCACACCCTTGACGTCACCGGTCAGGTGCTGGACATTCAGGCGCACCTTAGCACCATCGGCCCTCACCAACATCGGCACTTCGCCCGCAAAGTCGATACCTGTAATACCAGCGGCCGCCAGATCCTGCAATTCGCTCGTGGATCTTTCGCCCGCACCATGCGAGACCCCGTCGTGATTGACGTCCAACCAAACCTTCAGAACCGCAAAGGCCGGGTCGCGTGCATCGAGCATTCCATCCCGGTTTGCGTCCAGCCAGCGCAAACTATTTCGCTGCAACGTGGCAGCTGGGTCCAGATTCAACAGTTCGCCTGCGCCGATCCTGCCGTCGCCGTTGAGATCGATGCTTAGGATGCCCTGGTTGGCCGCAATCCACTCGGTCTTTTCCAGATAGCCGTCACCGTCGATATCGGCATGGATGAGGGCATTGTCCGATCCGGGAGCGGCGACGGCCTGGAAAGTCAGTGCTGTGAAGCTTTGTGTCAGATGCTGCGCGTCCTCGACCGGCATTCCCGCCCCGTGCGCAGGCATTGCTGCTGCGACTGAACCTTCCTGCAGAAAATGCTGGCGGACCGTTTCAGCTTCCCAAGATGGAACCACCGCTTGCAGCGCCCGCTTCATGAAGTCACCCACCAGCGTATCGCCGGTGCCGTCGCTACGATTGCCGGCGCCATCGTAATAGCGGGTCTGTTCCTGGCCGTTTTCATCTCTCCATTTCAGATAGAGATGGCCCTTGGCACCATTGGAATAATTAAATCCATCAGGATCATATTGGTAGCCCAGCGAAGGCAGGCGCGGAGTGATCAGGCCATACACCGGCTGCCCGTGCGCATCCACGATACCCGCCAGTTGCGCTTGCAGGCCGCTGACCAGATTGTTCATCCAGTTCGTTGCGGTCGCTCCGCCATTGTGGCTGTTCTGCGTAGTGATAACCTGGGTCGTACCGCTCTCGTCCCAGATCGCCTGTGCCTGGCCTTCGAGCATCGGTTGGTCGGAGTTGCCGAAAAGACTGCTGACCAGCGAATAGATGGCAATGGCGACCCCGATATACGGATTGATCATGCCGACGCTCGACATCAGGCTCAGCGCTGATGTCGCCATCGACACCGGATTACCCGATTCAATGGCCATGACCAGCCCAACGCCGGCCGCAACCATACCCAGACCCTGTGCTGCCGAGCCCAGAGCACCTGTTGCGTTACCGGCCTTGTCGACCAGTTCCAGTCCTTCCATCGCTGCATAGAGGTGGATACCCTGTGAACCAAGGTTGGCCGACGATTGCAGGATGCCCATCGCATCACCCTGTTTGATCGCTTCGGCCAGGTTCATCGCTGCGGCGACCGCACCGAAGCCGGCTCCGATGTCGCGCATCGGGCCGACCATCGAAGCCAGTTCCGGCGGCAGGTTTCCGCCGCTGGCTGCGATGATCTGGTTCATCATCGATACCCCGGCCAGTGCGGCGGAGAAGGTATTGCCCTGCTCCAGGGCCTGGATCAGGGAGAGGGCGCTTTGGACGGCGCCGAGGCCGGATTGTAGTTGTTGGGCTTGTTGGCGATCACTCTCGCTATAGCCCTTGAAGACCATTTGTGATCGGCCATCGGGGGAGACTTCAAAACCATTGTCATGGTCGTCAACGTAGCGGATTGAGCCGTCAGATTGGCTTTGCAAATGGCCGATCGTCGTGCCTTCTCTGTTGGTAATGACGATACTGGCGTCCGGCATCTGGTGGAAATCTGCATCAGCAAAGCCTAGGTGAGCCAACTGCTGGCTTAGAGTGTCGCGCTGTTTATCTAACAGAGCTAGCGTCGTCTCATCCAGTTGATGTTGAATTGATTGACGAATACTGACGTACCGGTCACCAGCAACATCCATTCCACTCGACAGGGAAACAATGTCACGAATATTTCGCTCGTCAACCGATTTCTGAACCTCCTTTTCAAGCTCTTTAGAGAAAGGAGCTTCTCCAAGTTCAGCATCAGAATTAATCTGCGGAAAAGAGGAGATATGCTCTTGTCCATTCTTGTCAACAACAGAGGATATTCTCCCGCCATCATGGACATGTGATGAGGAAGAAGCGTTGGGATTCGACGAAGACCTTGCTTGATTTGACGGCGCACCGCTCTCGTTCGCCTGTGCCTTTTCACTGTCCAGTGGTAACGTGCCCTTGGCCTCATGACCGGAGACGATGGGAATATCGACATTGGCAGCATCAATAAAATAGACCTCGTTTTTTCCGCCCATATTTTTTTCAAGGCGAATTGAATTTCCGAGCCTCCAACTCTGTTCCCCATTGCCTGCTACCGCTACCGACGCTTTTTCGGAGTCAAAATAGGCTATGTACCCTCCCCTGTCTCTCCATTCGATACTGGAAGGAGATTCCCCCGAGTAGCCAATGATCTCTCCTTTGCCGTCCACCCTCGGAATCCACATCACCAATGGTACTTCTTCTGTCGCAGCGGACAGTGACGCCGCACTGCACACCCCGTAGCGCGCCGCCAAGGTGTTCAATACTTGCTGAGCGTTTACCACCGGCTTCAGAAATGGCCCAGCCATCTCTCTCAAAGTGACGTCAATTACTGCACCTGGGGAGAGGCCTGACGTACTTTTATTTTCTCCGTGCTGAAGCGTCCACATCCTTTGCAGGATATCCAGATCTTGCAGTCCGACGTTCGCGTTAAGCACGCCATCGTCGCCAAACACGGTAAAACCCAGCGCCTTGGTCAAGGCTTGATGAGCGAAGCCAGTATCCATGCATTGTGAGACGTCGGTGTATCGACCGTCTGCCCCATAGACTCGCCATGTCTGATCGCTACCCAACATGCCAAATAGAACTACGCCGGACCAAGCTGGATTATTTTCAGCGTTGGGGATCCGCGGGAATAAAACCTTTCCAACTGCCGTGGCATCTTTCTCCGCAATCTCGTTAATGCTTATCAGAGCTCCATGATTGTCCGGAGAAAGAACATCACTCAGCGCCGCGAAACCAACCGCATTTGACGCCGTTTGCATTTGTGCATCCGTAAACCGCCCCATTCCCCGAAGTTCTGCCTGGGCCTGCGTGTACTCACGAATCAAAACCGAAAACGGCCCCTGCCCGGCATTTGCTCTGGCGGCACCGGAAAACCACAACTGTACTTGTTGAACATCGGTTCCAAGCGTTACTGGAGCTACCGATCCAGGTACCTGATCTATTTTTCCGGCAAGCAAATCCGCAATATATTGGTACACCTCGGCATATGCACCCTTCGCCGAAGAATCACCTTTATATGTATCCGCAGCGCTGCTCGCGAGCAACCGGATTTTCTCTAATTGTTGGTCCGTGAATTTATAAGGCATTGTTTATCGCTCCCAGGATTTAATGAGAGCTAAAACACTCTGATGAATCTCCTTCCAATAAGGAAACATCGCGGACTGGAACATATACTCCACATACACCTTGTCATCGTGGATGGCGAAGCCTCCGACCGCTCTCTCCTCTGCCGGCGTACCCTTCCATCCATTACGCTGACTATATGGATAGGAGACTTTGTAAGTCACCGGCACACCCGGATAGTATTCATATGCCGGATCATCTGATACGTAACAGGTATCCAGATGGTAGTCTCTTGATCGATCTCTGTAAGCCGTCATATCGAAGTACATCTTGGTCGGGATTTTTTCGTTGGCCATTTCGATCGGAGCACAGTTCGTATACGTGCTTGGATTTTTAACTTTTTTAGAATTAGTTTTTATTGAAATTCTTACGCCAAATGGCCAGATCATCCCGTACTTCATACTTTCCCGGGCGAACAAAGTTCCGGCAATTTCACTGCCATCTACCTTGTGCGCAAGGGGAATCCAGTATGCAGTTAATTGATTGCCTTGCCCGGTCGGATCAAGGCTTTGAAAAAAGTCTGCCGGAATCAAATACGTTCGCCCGCCGATGATGCGACTCGCAGGAGGATTATTCTTGAATTTTGGGAAGGCACCCACCAGCTCTCCGCAGCGATCATAGGGTCCCGTCGGACACTTTCGTTTGGCCTCGATCTGCTGAGGCGTCAATGTTTTTTCTGCCGCGCCGACAGCATGGGAACTCAACATCAAGATTGCATTTAGCAAAACAGGAAACGCCTTGCACAGATTCATCTGGAGCACCTCAAGGGAA
The DNA here is from genome assembly GCF_037076565.1 of Herbaspirillum sp. DW155. Taxonomy (NCBI): domain Bacteria; kingdom Pseudomonadati; phylum Pseudomonadota; class Betaproteobacteria; order Burkholderiales; family Oxalobacteraceae; genus Herbaspirillum; species Herbaspirillum sp. DW155. The sequence goes on from NZ_AP029028.1 coordinate 3,283,827, forward strand.
ATATTGAATTCACTGGATGAGTAAATAGTCTTTTATGGAAAATCAGAAAATCGACGTAATCCAAGTTTTATTCCGGCAGCTCTGCCACACCACCAAGCTTGAGATACTCGTTCATTGACCCAGATTGATGGAAGCCTTTTCAGGATCAAATCCGAACTAGGCCAATTTCCTAAGATATATTCGAAATTGGAATCGACCGATTTCTATCGAGATTTCGAAAATATTTTGCTCGGGATTAAAGCCGATAAATTTTTTCGAGATCACTGGCGATAACAACGAGTACACGGAATTTCTGCAAGCTGTCAAAGCGATTCGAATCTAGATCAACGTGGAACGAAACTCTCCCTCTGGCCGAGGGCTGGCGGTGAACCGACACCTATCTCGCGTGAATATGGATGGGGCATTGTCCGATCCGGGAGCGGCGACGGCCTGGAAAGTCAGTGCTGTGAAGCTTTGTGTCAGATGCTGCGCGTCCTCGACCGGCATTCCCGCCCCGTGCGCAGGCATTGCTGCTGCGACTGAACCTTCCTGCAGAAAATGCTGGCGGACCGTTTCAGCTTCCCAAGATGGAACCACCGCTTGCAGCGCCCGCTTCATGAAGTCACCCACCAGCGTATCGCCGGTGCCGTCGCTACGATTGCCGGCGCCATCGTAATAGCGGGTCTGTTCCTGGCCGTTTTCATCTCTCCATTTCAGATAGAGATGGCCCTTGGCACCATTGGAATAATTAAATCCATCAGGATCATATTGGTAGCCCAGCGAAGGCAGGCGCGGAGTGATCAGGCCATACACCGGCTGCCCGTGCGCATCCACGATACCCGCCAGTTGCGCTTGCAGGCCGCTGACCAGATTGTTCATCCAGTTCGTTGCGGTCGCTCGTCCAGATGCACGCGATAACGTATTGGCCCCTGACACTAGCAGAGACGCAGCTCCGCTACCCAGTTGTATCGTGCTACCTGCCGCTGTAAAAGCGGCTGCCTCTCTGCTCTTGGCAGTGACCATACCATCATCAACAAGAGCTGTTTTAATGTCGCCTGCCGCACTATAAATTCCACTACCTTGTCCAGAAACTGTCAAAAACGAAGTCCAAACGGCTGTGAGATCCTCTGCTTGACTAGATCTTAGCGCGACCTCCCTTGCAGCTTGTTTCTGCGCGATTACTTCCCATGGAATTCTACCGGTCATGATGTCTCCATCGTTGCTTCAGCTCGCCCCAGCGAACAAAACTCATGATAAGAAATAAAGTGAAAATCACTGCAATAAAATTTTCCCTTTTCCTCTGCCGCTCCTCTCCCTTCTCATTCTTCTTTGCCTCATCAAAGGAGAGAACATTCACTTCACCAATATCTATTCGCCAAAGACTCGTCCTTCCATCTTTTGAATAAATCCATAAATAGGCTTTGGCTTTACCCTGGTTTCTCTGATCCCGAATTACCGAGAAGACATCTAATTCTCGATTGAAAGAATACGAAGCAACCAGAAATCCTGGCTGAGACCTATCGTTGAAGTAAAACCTCACAGATGCATTTCTCCCACGAATCGCCTCAATCTCCATAGGCCCCAATCGAACCAGATCGCTTTCCATCGGATTATGTTGATGGAATTCATCCCATGGACGCCCGGAGTATAGAAATCCAAAAATTAAGATCATCAAAATTAATTTTGTAAGCGATATTCTTTTATATAAATTTCGCATTTTTTAATCGTTGGATCTAAATTTATTTATTTATCTTCTTGTTTGATGTCAATGTCCATCAATCGACCATTGGCATCTAGGCGCAAGTACAGGTCTGATCGATAACATTTGGAATCAAGCTTTTCTTGATAAGTAAAATAGCCCTTTGGATGCGTTGCCGGACGCCGTTTGTAATAGCTAGCATGAGCATGCTGATTGACAGAGGTAAGCACCTGTTCTCTTAAGAGATCTCTTCCCGTGAGCTTGGGTACCAAGTATTTCTCGATTAAGTCTGCTTCATACGCATTTTCTTTGGATTGGGCAGAAACTTTGATCCAACTACTTGTTGTTAAGCGGGTTGCTTCAAAGCGTCTTGACCTCCACAAAATATAATCAACAGCTAGAACCCATTTCATAAATAGGCGTGAGTGCGAGCGAGTCCCGTTTGGGATGAAGTGCAAGGCGCGAATTTGGGTCAAGACTGGGCGTCTTGACCCAAATTCGTAACGCAGCAATTCGCCCAAACGGGCCGCTCCCTCCGGGTTCTGTCCAGAAAGGGCGCTGGCCGCGTTGCGCTCCTTGCGTGTGGCACCGCCACACGACGCGTCGCGCGCCTTGCCAGCGCCCTTTCTGGACAGAACGCATCTCACGCCTATTTATGAAATGGGTTCTAATAAATCTATTCTCGCCGTAGACAACATTTTCTTTGCAGTAACCGAAGGATCATGCAAGTCAATTTCACTGAGTTCACCGGGGCCAAAGACACTTTTAATTTTTTCATCATTCATAAAATCCATCCGAACTAGGAGAAAATTTTCATGAATAATTCGAAGCGCCTCCATTAAGTCAATCGCCCCATCTCCCACCTTTGGCAGTTGATACCCCTCAATATTCTCTTCACGCATTTTTGAAGAACATTTTTCCGATTGATCGCCTATTTCCGTTGCAAATGGACTTGCAAAGGCAACACCAAATCCAACTGAAATTAGAATGAAGATCATCAAATTTACATTTCGAGAATTTGACATTAATCCCATAGCGCGCCTTATTTAAATCTCTCTTTTTCCGCCAGCTTGCCCAACCAAAAGAACCAAAGCAGAAACGCACCCAGTTCGTCCAATAGTGAGAATTCATTTCATAAATAGGGTCTGTTAACTTTTTATCGTGCGTGTTAACTTCTTCGTATGGCACGAAGAGAAGAACTAACAGACGAACAATGGGCGATTCTGGAGCCGCTGATACCAGAAACACCTAGACGTGATGATGGGCGTGGACGCCCGGAATTGCACAGCAACCGCGCCGTCATGAACGGGATTCTCTGGGTGCTACGCACCGGTGCGGCCTGGTGTGATTTGCCAGATCGGTTCCCCTCTGGCACGACATGCTTCCGAAGATTTTCGCGCTGGGTCAAGAGTGGCGTGCTACGGCACATACTCGAAGCACTGGCGCAACACCTCGAAGAGGTTGGCCAAATCAATCTTTCCGAATGCTTTATTGACGGCACGTTTGTGTTGGCAAAAAAAGGGGCCCAAAGGTCGGAAAGACCAAGCGGGGCAAGGGTACGAAGCTCATGGTTATTGCAGACGCTACTGGTCTTCCACTCGGCGTGCACACGTCTTCTGCTAGCCCACATGAAGTCACCCTTGTCGAGGCTACCCTCGATGAGATTGTCACAGTGGGACGACCCGAACGAATTATTGGGGATCGCGCCTACGATAGTGATCCGCTCGATCAAAGACTTGCTGCCAAAGGCATTGAACTGATCGCACCACACAAGAGCAATCGAAAAAGAGCGGTCACTCAAGACGGCCGGGCGCTGCGCCGATACCGGCGCCGATGGAAGATCGAACGACTGTTTGCCTGGCTTAATGCCTTCAAGCGTGTACTTACCCGATGGGAGCGTTGCGCCGATCATTACACAGGCTTCGTTCATCTCGCTTTCTCCGTCATCCTCATGCGGCGCTATTTATGAAATGGGTTCGACTAAATAATTTACAACTAGAATTCATTTCATAAATAGGGTCTGTTAACTTTTTATCGTGCGTGTTAACTTCTTCGTATGGCACGAAGAGAAGAACTAACAGACGAACAATGGGCGATTCTGGAGCCGCTGATACCAGAAACACCTAGACGTGATGATGGGCGTGGACGCCCGGAATTGCACAGCAACCGCGCCGTCATGAACGGGATTCTCTGGGTGCTACGCACCGGTGCGGCCTGGTGTGATTTGCCAGATCGGTTCCCCTCTGGCACGACATGCTTCCGAAGATTTTCGCGCTGGGTCAAGAGTGGCGTGCTACGGCACATACTCGAAGCACTGGCGCAACACCTCGAAGAGGTTGGCCAAATCAATCTTTCCGAATGCTTTATTGACGGCACGTTTGTGTTGGCAAAAAAAGGGGCCCAAAGGTCGGAAAGACCAAGCGGGGCAAGGGTACGAAGCTCATGGTTATTGCAGACGCTACTGGTCTTCCACTCGGCGTGCACACGTCTTCTGCTAGCCCACATGAAGTCACCCTTGTCGAGGCTACCCTCGATGAGATTGTCACAGTGGGACGACCCGAACGAATTATTGGGGATCGCGCCTACGATAGTGATCCGCTCGATCAAAGACTTGCTGCCAAAGGCATTGAACTGATCGCACCACACAAGAGCAATCGAAAAAGAGCGGTCACTCAAGACGGCCGGGCGCTGCGCCGATACCGGCGCCGATGGAAGATCGAACGACTGTTTGCCTGGCTTAATGCCTTCAAGCGTGTACTTACCCGATGGGAGCGTTGCGCCGATCATTACACAGGCTTCGTTCATCTCGCTTTCTCCATCATCCTCATGCGGCGCTATTTATGAAATGGGTTCTAAATTTGCGAGCGATTCTCCTCATAGCTCTTGCCATCTTGATGACGACAAAATACCGACTCCGATTTCATTCGGATAGAGTCCTGTCAAAGGGAAGGAAATAGGGCCGTTTCCAGCCGTGGATCAGCAAAATAAAGAGTGGCTTTTCAAGCAGGACTTTAATAGCTAAATAATTTATTAATTAATTATTCGAACCAACCGTCACGCCATTTCATACGTCGATATCGCCCCCATGCAACGAAGCTGGAGATGATCAGACTTTTATCCGAATATTGGGAAGCATTTTCCTGACCGAATCCGACTTACGCTAAATTTCTAAGATTTATTCGAGATTGGGATCGAGATATTTCTACAGTTCCGTCGAACAAATTTTGTCTCGCATCAGAGCTTATGAAATATCGCAATATCACCGAAAGTTCCCGATGCGCAACGAGCCACAGAAATCCTGGCAATCAGAAAGAAAGGTTCGCATCTCAAGCAAAACAAACGTTCCGAGATGAGAAGAACCTGAAGAAGGGAAGACGATGAATACCGACGAAGCGCTGAGGCACGAGAGCGTTCACAACGCCGCCAAGCACAGCACCAAACAATCACCGGATGAAGATGGCTATTTCCGAGTCTGATTCCGCAACCGATCCAACCGCAACCGCTGCCGCCCATCCGTCAATCGCCACATGGCGAGCGTCGCCGCACCAAAGGCCGCCAACCCACTGGCCCCGGCCAGGATGAACATGAGCAGGATCTGATACTTGGCCGCTGCCAGCGCATCCATGCCGGCCAGCACCTGCCCTGTCATGATGCCAGGCCGAGTGATGATGCCCGCCGCCGACATCTGGTTGATGACCGGCAGCAAACCGCTGCGGATGGCCGCCATGCGCGGCGCACGCAACGCTTGCTGACGAGTCTGTTCCAGTGCCAGGCAGGCTTCGATGATGGCCGCCGACTTCGCGCGGCGGCGGCGAGCATCAGCAGCAGTTAGGCCATCATCCGCAACGCCGCTACCAGCAGTGGACGGTGAATCTGCAAACCCAATGCCAGCGATGCGATGGCGTTGATCAGCACCGGGACGGCCGACAACGCCATGTCGCCCCAAGACAATTCCAGGGCGCTCATGCGATCTCTCGATTCATCACGCGCAGCACACCGCTTGCCAACCGCTGCGCCTGGCCACATTCCGTCACATCTTGTTACGTTTGTGAACGATCTTCCCATGGTAACCGGGGCTGGCTACCACGATGATGACGAGATGGCATCTTGCCGCGCACGGCATCTTCATGGACATCCTCTACCTGCACAGCCCCATCACCTATTCCATCGCGCGGCAACTGGAGCGCGATGGTCAGGTGGTTGCGCCGGTGGTGGTATGCGGGCGCGGCATGAAATGGCACGCCCCCTTCGTGCGGGTGACCGACGACGGCATCTGGGATCCTGCGCGCACCGTGGAGTTTCTGGCGCGGCTGGTGACGGCACTGCCCGAGACGACGACGCCGCTGCGCATCTTCCTGCCTCATACCGGCTTTCTGTTGGGCAAGCTGCTCAAGCTGGCCACGGCGGTGCAGACCGTGTGCTATCTGGAAGAAGGCAATACCTCCTGCAATCCCGATCTGGCCCGGCCGGCACAGGATACGGCGGTCGATGCCGCAATGCTGCTGCAATTGCTGCAAGCCCAGCCCCTCTTGATGCAGCGTCTGGGACTCACACCGCAAGCCGTCCTGCAGGTCAACAGCGTGCCCGCCATCTGGTTCGATGCCGCCAGTCCGAAGTATGGCGGCGCCTATCGCGTCTGCCCGGCCGCCTTCGCCGCACTGCCGGCGGTGCATACGGTCAGCCTGGCCCCGCAAGAAAAACTGCGCGAACAAGGCCGCCACTGGCTGTGCTTCCTGCCCAACATCATCAACATGGTGGCGCGCTGCGGCCAGCACAGCGAAGAATCCCAGAAAAACCTGCACGGGCTCATGAGCTCGCTGCGCACCATGCACGCACTGGTGGCCAGCCATCACGCACGGCTGGTGATGAAATTCCATCCGGTCGACGAGGCCAACCTGAGCCCGCAGTTCAAGGAGCAGTTCTATGGCTTTGGCCTCAGCTATGCCAGCTTCGCGGCCCAGCAGGCCATCGATGCCCAGCTGGAACCGGCCCTGTTCGACTTCTCCCGCTTCATCGTCATCAATGAGTCGGCCGCCAGCCGTTATGTGGAACTGTTCCAGGGCCTGGATTACCTGGTCTCGCTGAACCTGTTCTGAACGCCCGGCACTGACCGGGGCGCCTTGACGCTTTCTGCACCGAAGCTGACGTTTTCTGCACCATGTGGCGGTCCTCGGTCCTCTACCATGGGCGCTCCTCAACCTTGACTGGAGCGTCTTCATGTCTTTTCCCCGCAATTGCCTGGCCGCGCTGGCCCTGACGTTTTCTGCACTGTCGGCCCACGCTGCCGATTTCACCGTCACCAGCAGCGACATCAAGGACGGCCAAACGCTGTCGATCGCGCAGGTCTTCAACGGCTTCGGCTGCATGGGTGCGAACCGCTCACCGCAGCTGTCGTGGTCCGGCGCCCCGGCGGGCACCAAGAGTTTTGCCGTGACCCTGTATGACCCGGATGCGCCTACCGGCAGCGGCTGGTGGCACTGGACCGTATTCAACCTGCCGGCCTCCACCACCAGCCTGCCGGGCGGCATCGATGCAAAAGGCCGAGGCTTGCCGGCAGGTGCCGTGCAGGGTCGCACCGACTTCGGCAGCAGCGGCTTTGGCGGCGCCTGCCCGCCGCAGGGGGACAAACCGCATCGCTATCAATTGGTCATTTGGGCACTGAAAACCGAAAACCTGCCACTGGATGCACAAGCCAGCGGTGCTATGCTCGGCTACTTCCTGAATGCCTCGGCACTCGGCCAGGCGCGGCTGACTGCCTACTACGGACGTGATCTCCCACATGCCAAATGACCTCGCCATCCTGCCCTTCGCACATGGTCCTCGCCCCACGCTGACCCGCATCCGCGCCCGTCACGAACAGCAACTGCGCCAGGTCTTCATCGGCCTGGCCAGCATCTGCCACGTGCGCCAGGGCAAGAAGCGCCTGCAATGGGGCCATCGCCATCTGCTGTGTGGCCAGGATGTCTTGTTGCTCATCGCGCCCGGCACGCAGATGAACGTCACCAACCTGCCCAAGGGGGGCGAGTATGCGGCTGACATGATTTCGTTGCCGTCGGCGCTCATCGAGCGCTTCCGTCTGCACTATCCCGGTCAGGGGGTGCAGGCGCGCGATGCCAGTGCGGTCAGCAGCGTGGCCCAGGATGCCGATGTCCTGCGCGCCTGGCGCCATCTGCAGGACTGCATCCGCGAAGATGCCGCCGTCGAACTGCAGTGCCAGGCCGCCGAGGGTCTGTTGCTGGCACTGAGCCTGCGCGGGGCCATCGGCGGGCTGCTGCGTGAACGGGGCGACGCCATCAGCCACCACATCGAGCAACATCTGCTGATGCTGGCCCCCGAAGAACGCAGCCTGGAGCGCGTGGCCGCAGCGTTTCATTGCAGCGTCTCGACGCTGCGCCGGCGCCTGGCACGCGAGCAGACCGGCTTTCGGGAACTGCTGGACAAGGTGCAGCTGGGGCTGGCACTGGACCAGTTGCAGGCCTCGTCCCTGCCGATTGCCGACATTGCCTCAGCCTGCGGTTACGACTCGCCCTCGCGCTTTGCGATGCGCTTTCGCCAGCATTACGGGATCAGTCCGAGCGAACTGCGCCAGACACTGCCGTGAGCGCCTGCTCATCGGTGAAACCGGCGCGATGGACTGCGCGGCTCAACAACAAGCGCCGTCATCCCGGTACGAAAGCACCGACATGCGTTTGAAACTGCGTCCGACTGCCCCCCATCGGGGCAGGTCCTAGTATGGCTCCAACGGCTCGCGATGGCGGGACGCCCCCACAACAACCCTAGGAGAATCCCATGTCCAAACCGACTTTGAAATTCCTCGGCACCGCCCTGGTGGTCGCCGCTTTCAGCACCGGCGCCTTTGCGCAGAATTCCGGTGCAGGCGGTAGCGCAGGTTCCGGCTCCGGCGCGGCCGGCTCGGGCGCAGCCGGTGCCACCGGCGCACAGACCACGCCCAACAATAGCGCCTCGGACGCAGGCAGTTCTTCCTCCAGCAGGAGCATGCGCAACCACAACAAGTCGGACAAGAGCAGCGGCCATCAGTCCCGGTCCGGCAACAATTCCGGCTCCACGGGCAGCGGCAATGGCGCGCTGGGAACCTCGCCGGGCGGCAACGGCGGTGTCGGAGGCGGAGCAGGCGGTGCCGGTGGTACGGGTGCAGGTGCTGGCGGTGCAGCGGGCGGTAGCGGCAGCGGTGGTGCCGGAGGCGCTGGTGGTTCGGGTTCCTGATCAACAATCACACTGACGCAGCAGCCACCGATACGTGGATGACGCTGCCCGGCGCTTGCTAGTGACTGCTGTCTGATACTTGAGCGCAGCATGGCGAAGCCTCCAAAGTCTCCCGCCATGCCTGATTTGCCCCGTCGAAACTGGCGGGGCTTTTTTGTGCGCGGCCTCGCAGGTACGGGGAAGGTGAAAATTGCGCAGCGCGCCGGGGTTACAATGTCGCCCTCGCTCACTGCCCCTGCCTCCCATGACCGATTACCTGGAAATCTTTTGCCGCCTGCTCTTCGCCATGCTCATCGGCTGCGCCATCGGCATCGACCGCAACCTGCGCGGCAAACCGACCGGCATGAAGACCCTGGGACTGGTGGCGCTGGGGTCCGCCCTGGTCACCCTGGCGGCAATGAATTTCGCGCTGGATGCCGACGAGCAAAACCGCGATGCCGTCAGCCGCGCCATTCAGGGCGTCATTACCGGCATCGGTTTTCTGGGGGCCGGGGTCATCGTCCATGAACAGCGCAGCGAGAAGGTGCGCGGCCTGACCACCGCCGCCTCGATCTGGGTCACGGCGGCCGTAGGCATCGTCTGCGGCGCAGGCTGGTGGCTGGTAGCGCTGATGGCCACCGGCCTGATCTTCATCCTCTTCCTGGTGGGCCGTCCGCTGGAGCACTTCCTGCACCAGCAATGGATGCGCAAGACCGACGATGAGCGCGCCGACATCAGCGCCCGCGAAGAAGACTGAACCACCGGCGCATGAAAACGGTTTTCCTCTATCTCTGTACCGCCCTGGCCGAAATCGTCGGCTGCTATCTCCCCTACCTCTGGCTCAAGCAGGACCGCAGCATCTGGCTGCTGCTGCCGGCCGCGGCCAGCCTGGCTTTGTTCGCCTGGCTGCTGACGCTGCATGAGGCCGCTTCCGGCCGCGTCTATGCGGCCTATGGCGGCGTCTACATCGCCGTGGCCATGGCCTGGCTGTGGGCGGTGGATGGCGTACGGCCCTCGGCCTGGGATTGCGCCGGGGTAGCGGTCGCGCTGGCAGGCATGGCGCTCATTGCCTTCCAGCCGCGCTAAAGCGCTTGTCCCTCCGCGCCCCAACCCGGCATAGCCCTACGGCAACAGACCCGCCCCGCACGTCGGCGGCGCACTGCCACGATGCACTGCACCACGAATGCGCAGGCTGCCCCCTGATACATCATGCAATGATATATATCGGTGATATGGCTGCCTGCCATTGTCGCGCCGCAGTTCTGCCCTCCTCCCCGCAAACCCGCTCCAGATGGACTTTCCGGCCAGATTCCACAGGCTGGCACGGGCTTTGCTCATTGATCGTCAGGATCAAGGACGATCCACCAAATTGATGCTGATCTAACGATGGATCTGCAATGCATACGGACAACGGCGTCCGCTCAGACCGGGAAGGTTTCCCGGCGTTGAGCGGACGCCTTTTTGTTTTCACGGGACCCGACATGAGCAAATCCAATCGTATCGCGCTGTTCTCCCTGGGCACGCCCCAGATGCGCGCCTTCCACCTGACCTGGATGGCCTTCTTCGTCTGCTTCTTCGCCTGGTTCGCCTGCGCACCGCTGATGCCGGTGATCAAGGGTGAGTTCCACCTCACCCCGGGCCAGATCGCCAACATCAATATCGCCGCAGTCGCCGTGACCATCCTGGTGCGCCTGATCGTCGGCCCCCTGTGCGACCGCTTCGGCCCGCGCAAGACCTACACCGGCCTCTTGCTGGCCGGCGCCGTGCCGGTCATCGGCGTGGCCTTCGCGCAGAGCTATGAGAGCTTCCTGTTCTTCCGTCTGCTCATCGGTGCGGTCGGTGCCAGCTTCGTCATCACCCAATATCACACCTCGGTGATGTTCGCGCCCAACGTGGTCGGCACCGCCAACGCGGCCACGGCCGGCTGGGGCAATGCCGGTGGCGGCGTGGCGCAGGGCGTGATGCCGCTGCTGATGGCGGCCATGCTGATGCTGGGCGTCTCGCACAGCTGGGGCTGGCGTGCTGCGCTGCTGGTGCCGGGCGTGCTGATGCTGATCATGGCCGCGCTCTACTGGCGCTTTACCCAGGACTGCCCGGACGGCAACTATGACGACCTGCGCGCCGCCGGCACCACCATCGAAAGCGGCAAGCGCGGCGGCTGGGCCAGCTTCCGTGCGGCCGCTGCCAACTATCGCGTGTGGATGCTCTTCATCACCTATGGCGCCTGCTTCGGCGTGGAAATCTTCATCCACAACATCGCCGCCATCTATTACGTCGAACACTTCCAGCTCTCGCTGGAATCGGCCGGCCTCGCCGCCGCCAGCTTCGGCCTGCTGGCGCTGTTTGCCCGCGCCCTGGGCGGCTTCATCTCCGACAAGGTGGCCCTGCGTGGCGGCCTGAACCGCCGCGCCACCCTGCTCTTCGTGATGATGCTGGGCGAAGGCCTGGGCCTGCTGTGGTTCGCCCATGCCGGCAGCGTGGTCGCTGCAGTCATCGCCATGCTGTGCTTTGGTCTGTTCACCCACATGGCCTGCGGCGCCACCTATGCGCTGGTGCCCTTCATCGACCGCAAGGCACTCGGTGGCGTGGCCGGCATCATCGGTGCCGGTGGCAACGTCGGTGCGGTACTGGCGGGCTTCCTGATGAAGGGCCTGGGCAATACCCAGCAAACCCTGTCGATGCTGGGCGTGCTGGTGACCCTCTCGGCCCTGTGCGCCGTGGCCATCCGTTTCACTGCGTCGGACAAGCACGGCGAAGCCGTCCTGGCCGACAACAAAGCTGCAGCCTGAGGAGATACCCCATGAACATCATCGTCATCGGCCACGGCATGGTCGGCCACAAATTCCTGGAATGCCTGGCCGAGAGCGGCGCAGGCGACCTCAAGGTCACCATCCTGTGCGAAGAACCGCGCCCGGCCTACGACCGCGTGCACCTCTCCGAATTCTTCGCCGGCAAGAGTGCAGAAGACTTGTCTCTGGTGGCGCCGGGCTTCTTCGATGCCGGCCGCAGCGCGGTGCAGTTCGATCTCAAGCTCAACGCCAAGGCCCAGCACATCGACCTGGAACGCAAGCAGGTGCGGGTCAACGTGGCCGGCGTGGAAGAGACCCTGACCTATGACAAGCTGGTGCTGGCCACCGGCTCCTACCCCTTCGTGCCGACCGTGGCCGGCAACCAGCGCAAGGATTGCTTCGTCTATCGCACCATCGAAGACCTGGAAGCGATGCTGGAATGCGGCAGCCGTTCCAAGAGCGGCGTGGTCATCGGCGGCGGTCTGCTGGGCCTGGAATGCGCCAAGGCCCTGCGCGACCTCAAGCTGGACACCCACGTGGTCGAATTCGCCCCGCGCCTGATGGCCGTGCAGGTCGACGAAAGCGGTGGCCGCATCCTGCGCCAGAAGATCGAGGAACTGGGCGTGACCGCCCATACGCAAAAGAATACGGTGGAGATCGTCGATGGCAAGCAGCACACCCATCGCATGAATTTCGAAGACGGCTCGCACCTGGAAACCGACATGATCGTCTTCTCCGCCGGCATCCGTCCGCGCGACGAACTGGCACGCCAGGCCGGTCTGAAGGTGGGCGACCGTGGCGGCATCGTGATCGACAACAGCTGCCTCACCTCGGATACGGCCGTGTATGCCATCGGCGAATGCGCGCTATGGAACGGCAAGATTTTCGGCCTGGTCGCCCCCGGTTACGACATGGCCCGCACTGCGGCCAGGCACCTGCTCTCGCACCGCGATGAAGCCATTGAAGTCCCGGCCTTCAACGGTGCCGACATGAGCACCAAATTGAAACTCATGGGCGTGGACGTGGCCAGCATCGGCGATGCGCACGGCAAGGAGGCCGGCAGCCGCTCGTATCAGTTCACCGATGAACGCAAGCAGATCTACAAGAAGATCGTGGTCTCTGAATCCGGCAAGCACCTGCTGGGTGCAGTGATGGTGGGCGATGCCTCGGAATACGGCACGCTGCTGCAGATGATGCTCAACAAGATCGAACTGCCGGAGTCGCCCGAATTCCTGATCCTGCCGCAATCCGATGGCAAGACCAAGCCGGGCCTGGGCGTGGATGCGCTGCCGGAATCGGCGCAGATCTGTTCCTGCAACAACGTCTCCAAGGGCCAGCTGTGTGCGGCGGTGGCCTCGGGTGTCACCAATATCGGCGACCTGAAGGCTTGCACCAAGGCCGGCACCGCTTGCGGCGGCTGCGTGCCGCTGGTCACGCAGGTAATGAAGGCCGAGATGAAGAAGCAGGGCCTGGCAGTCAACAATCACGTCTGCGAACACTTCCCCTACTCGCGCCAGGAAATCCACCACCTCGTGCGCGTAGGTCAGATCAAGAGCTTCGATGAACTGCTGGCCAAGCATGGCAAGGGCCTGGGCTGCGATGTCTGCAAGCCGATGGTGGCCAATGTACTGGCCTCGCTGTGGAACGACTTCGTGCTCAAGAAGGAACACGCGGGCCTGCAGGATTCCAACGACTACTTCCTCGGCAACATCCAGAAGGATGGCACCTACTCGGTGGTGCCGCGCATGGCCGGTGGCGAAGTCACGCCCGATGGCCTCATCGCCGTGGGCCAGATCGCCAAGAAATACGGCCTCTACACCAAGATCACCGGTGGCCAGCGCGTAGACCTGTTCGGTGCCCGCGTGGACCAGTTGCCCGACATCTGGGAAGAACTGATCGCTGCCGGTTTCGAAACCGGCCATGCCTACGGCAAGTCGCTGCGCACGGTGAAGTCCTGCGTCGGCTCGACCTGGTGCCGTTACGGAGTGGGCGACAGCGTGGGCTTCGCCGTGCGTCTGGAAAACCGCTACAAGGGTCTGCGCTCGCCGCACAAGATCAAGTTCGGCGTCTCCGGCTGCACCCGTGAATGCGCTGAAGCACAGGGCAAGGACGTGGGCATCATCGCCACCGAGAAGGGCTGGAACCTGTACGTCTGCGGCAATGGCGGCATGAAGCCGCGTCATGCCGAACTGATCGCCTCGGACCTCGATGAAGCCACGCTGATCCGTTACGTGGACCGTTTCCTGATGTTCTACGTGCGCACCGCCGACCGCCTGCAACGCACCAGCACCTGGCGCGAGAATCTGGAAGGCGGGCTGGACTACCTCAAGAGCGTGGTCATCGATGATAAGCTGGGCATCGCCGCCGAGCTGGAAAGCGAGATGCAGCGCGTGGTCGACACCTACCAGTGCGAATGGAAGAAGGCCGTCACCGATCCGGAAACGCGCAAGCGCTTCCGCCACTTCGTCAACAGCAAGGCGGCCGACGGCAACATCAGGTTCGTCGAGGAACGCGGGCAGATCCGTCCGGCCACGGTGGCCGAGAAGAAGCTGCTCGATATTCCCGTCGTCGTCGAGACCGTGTGATATCCGGCCATCGTCGCGCCGTCGATACGTCACGGCGCGACTGCTCAGTCCGAACGGTGGTCGATGAAGAAGGAACCGTTCGTCCTGAGTAGCGGCAAGGCCGCGTATCGAAGGCGCACCCGCCGTACAACCATGAGGAGCACCGCATGCACAGCGACCAACAAATCAAGCAATGGACCCCCGTCTGCGAACTGGCAGAGATCGTCCCCAATACCGGCGTGGCCGCGCTGATCGGCGACCAGCAGGTAGCCATCTTCCACGTCATCGACCGCAGCCAGGGCGAGCCGCAGCCGCGTGTCTTCGCCATCGGCAACTATGATCCCAATGCGCAGGCCGCCGTGCTTTCGCGCGGACTGGTGGGTAATCTGGGCGAACGCATCGTGGTGGCCTCGCCGATCTACAAGCATCACTTCGATCTCACCACCGGGCAGTGCCTGGAAGAACCCGCCAACTCGGTACCCGCCTGGCCGGCGCGCATCGATGAAGGCAAAGTCTGGATCGGTGGCTGAGATGACGACCGCCAAGCCCTCGCTGGTCGTGGTCGGCAATGGCATGGCCGGCATGCGCACGGTGGAGGAATTGTTGAAGCTGGCACCGGACCTCTACGACATCACCGTCTTCGGCGCCGAGCCGCACGGCAACTACAACCGCATCATGCTCTCGCCGGTACTGGCCGGCGACAAGAGCATCGATGACATCATGCTCAACCCGCGCGCCTGGTACGACGACAACGGTATCACCCTGCATGCGGGCGATCCGGTGGAACGCATCGACCGCCGCCAGCGCACCGTGCATGCGCGCTCCGGCCTGGCGGTGAAATACGACCGTCTGCTGCTGGCCACCGGTTCCACGCCCTTCATCATCCCGGTGCCGGGCCATCAACTGCCGGGCGTGATCGCCTTTCGCGACATCCAGGACGTGGACACCATGCTGCAAGCCGCACGCACCCATCGCCATGCGGTGGCGATCGGCGGCGGCCTGCTCGGGCTGGAGGCGGCCAATGGCCTGATGCGCCAGGGCATGGACGTGACCGTGGTGCATGTCACCGATGCGCTGATGAATCAGCAACTCGACAAACCCGCCGCCGCCCTGCTGAAGAAAGCGCTGGAAGACAAGGGCCTGCGCTTCCTGCTCAATGCCCATACCGAAGAGATCGTCGGCCCGGATCGCGTCACCGCCGTGCGCTTCAAGGATGGCAACAGCATTCCCGCCGATCTGGTGGTGATGACGGCGGGCGTGCGTCCCAACATCGCCCTGGCCAAGTCGGCAGGCTTGCACTGCGAGCGCGCCATCATCGTCGACGACACCTTGCAGACCTACGACCCGCGCATCTATGCCGTGGGCGAATGCGTGCAGCACCGCAAGGCCACCTTCGGACTGGTGGCGCCGATCTGGGATCAGGCGCGCGTCTGCGGTGCTCATCTGGCCGGTGCCGGTCATCGCCGCTATGTGCAGCAGGCCACCGCCACCAAACTGAAGGTGACCGGCGTGGACCTCTATTCGGCGGGCGATTTCATCGGCGGCGAGGATACCGAAGACCTGGTAGTACGCGACCCGCGCCGGGGCATCTACAAGCGGCTGGTGCTGCGCGGCACACGCCTGGTCGGTGCGGTGCTGTATGGTGACGTCAAGGACGGCCCGTGGTATTTCGACCTGATCCAGAGCGGACGCGACATCAGCGCCTTCCGGCGCGAGCTGCCGTTCGGACAGGCCATGTGCCAGCATGCGGCCTAGCCATCAGGCTACCGACGGCAATTAGTAACAAAGGATAGCAATGAATCTCTCCCAGACTCCGCTGGCCCTGGCCGTGACCACCACATCGACCACCTGCCCCTATTGCGGCGTGGGTTGCGGGGTGACGGCCTCCATGAAGCAGGATGGCAGCCTGGGCATCCAGGGCGATGCGCAGCACCCGGCCAACTTCGGCCGCCTGTGCGTCAAAGGATCGGCACTGGGTGAAACGGTCGACCTCGATGGCCGCCTGCTGCATCCGCAACTGCGCGATGCGCAGGGCCAGCTGCAGCAGGTCTCGTGGGATCATGCACTGGACCACGTGGCCGGCAAGTTCTCGGCCATCATCGATGCGCATGGACCCGATGCAGTGGCGCTCTACGTCTCGGGCCAGTTGCTGACCGAGGACTACTACATCGCCAACAAGCTCATGAAGGGCTATATCGGCAGCGCCAACATCGATACCAATTCGCGGCTGTGCATGTCCTCGGCAGTGGCCGGACACAAGCGCGCCTTCGGTGAAGACCTGGTACCGGTCTGCTATGAAGATCTGGAACTGGCCGACCTGATCGTGCTGGTAGGATCGAATGCGGCGTGGTGCCACCCCATCCTGTTCCAGCGCATCGCCAGGCTCAAGGAAACCCGCCCGTCCATGCGCCTGATCGTGATCGACCCGCGCCGCACCGCGACCTGCGAACTGGCGGACCTGCACTTGCCGGTCAAGGCAGGCACCGATGTGTGGCTCTTCAATGGACTGATGAGCTACCTGGCTCATCGCGGCCTGCGTGACAATGCCTTCATCGCCGCGCATACGAATGGTTTTGACGAAGCACTGGCGATGGCCGATGCCGATTGCGCCGATCCCGCCACGGTAGCGCGGATCTGCAAGGTCGGCCTCGACGATCTGCTGGCCTTCTACGAAGCCTTTGCCCAGAACGAGAAAGTCGTTACCGGTTTTTCCATGGGCGTGAACCAGTCCTCGGTGGGCAGCGACAAGGTGAACAGCATCATCAACTGCCATCTGGCCACCGGCCGCATCGGCAAGCCCGGCATGGGCCCCTTCTCCATCACCGGTCAGCCCAATGCCATGGGCGGACGCGAGGTCGGCGGCCTGGCCAACATGCTGGCCGCGCACATGGACCTGGACCAGCCATTGCACCGCGAGATCGTGCAGGAATTCTGGCAATCCCCGCGCATCGCGGACAAGCCGGGCATGAAGGCCGTGGACATGTTCCGCGCCATCGAGGAAGGTCGCATCAAGGCGGTGTGGATCATGGCCACCAATCCATTGGTGAGCCTGCCCGATGCCGACCTGGTGCAGCGTGCCTTGCAGAAGTGCGAGCTGGTGGTGTCCTCCGACGTCATCACCCGCACCGATACCAATGCCTTCGCTCACGTGCTGCTACCGGCGCTGGCCTGGGGCGAGAAGGATGGCACGGTCACCAATTCCGAGCGCCGCATTTCCCGGCAGCGGGCTTTCCTCACGGCACCGGGCGAGGCACGCGGTGACTGGCAGATCATCTGCGACGTCGCACAGCGCATGGGCTTTGCGGGATTTGATTTCGAGGGCCCGCATGCGATCTTCGATGAACATGCGCGCCTGTCCGCGCATCGCAATGGAGAAGCCGATGCAGGGCATGCACGCCGCGCACGCCGGGTCTTCAATCTCTCCGGCCTGACGGGGATGGACAAGGCTGGCTATGACGCGATGACACCGATCCAGTGGCCGGTGCAGCGCTTGTCCGATGGCAGCATCAGCGGCACGGCACGCGTACTGGAAGATCATCGTTTCACCCACGCCGATGGCCGCGCCCGTTTCGTGCCGACCGCACCGCGCACGCCGGGACACGCCGTTTGCGAGGATTACCCGCTGATCCTCAACACCGGCCGCGTGCGCGACCACTGGCACACCATGACGCGCACGGGCAAATCGGCCACGCTGGCCAGCCACATCCCCGAGTCCTTCATCGACATCCACCCGCAGGATGCCTTGCTGTATGGTGTGCGCGAAGGTGGCCTGGCGCGCATCAGCAGCCGCTGGGGCGCGATGGTGGCGCGCGTGCAGCATGGCGGCGGGATTCCCCGTGGTGCGGTGTTCGTGCCTATCCACTGGAACGGCCAGTCCGCTTCCGATGCGCGCGTGGGTGCGGTGGTCAATCCGGTGGTCGATCCGGTCTCGGGCGAACCGGAGTTCAAGCACACGCCGGTAGCCATCGAGGAATTCCGCGTGGGTTGGCATGGCTTCATCCTGACCCGCCATGCGCTGGAGCTGGACGACATCACGCACTGGACGCGCGTGCAGGGCCGTGATTTCGTGCGTTATGAACTGGCCGGACGCAATCAGATCAGTGACCACACCGCCTGGGCGCGCGCCTTGCTGGGCGTGCAGGCGGACGATGCCGACTGGCTGGAATATGAAGACTTGAGCGACGGCAGCTATCGTGCCGTGCACGTGGTCGATGACCGCATCGACATGTGCCTGTTCATGTCGGCCCGCCCTGACCTGCCCTCCCGCTCGTGGCTGGCGGGCCTGTTCGCCAAGGACAAGCTGGCCGAGGCCGACCGCGTGGGCCTGCTGGTAGGCCAGCCCATCGAGAAAGGTGCCGACACCGGACCGACCGTCTGCTCCTGTTTTGGCGTGGGTCGCAACACCATCTGCAATGCCATCCGCGAGCAGGGCTTGAGCGAGGTGAGTCAGGTCACGGCCTGCCTGAAGGCGGGCGGCAATTGTGGTTCCTGCGTGCCGGAGATCAAGAAGCTGATGGTGGAGATCAAGGTGCTGGCAGCGGCCGAAGCAAGGGAGCGTGAGACGGCAGCTTAGGCGATGAGAGGAGGAAATCGTGAACGCAGTTGACCGTTTGCGAGGGATGCTGTTATTATCTCGCTTCTCGGAGTGTAGCGCAGCCCGGTAGCGCACCTGGTTTGGGACCAGGGGGTCCAAGGTTCGAATCCTTGTACTCCGACCACTCATCAAAAACGGGCTGTCGCAGACAGCCCGTTTTCTTTTCTGGATCGTTGGCGGTAGCGCATCAGCGCAGCATCACACCGCCAGCCACGCCGAACTGCCCTTAGCTCAACTGGATAGAGCAATGGCCTTCTAAGCCATAGGTCGGGGGTTCGAGTCCCTCAGGGCAGGCCATCTCTCTGGCTCGTTTTCCTTGCATATCAGGTACCCGGCGATTCATCAGGCGGGACGCGCTCACCGCGTCAAAGTCGCCTCTTGATCCATCTACTGCACCAAAACCGCACCCACAGTGCAAAGCACATCCCAAGCACAGCGATACTGAACGTAAGCGTTGGCGCTGAGCCGTATTGACGTGCGGAGAAAAATTGAACGAGGCAACAATGGGCGCGTAGCGGGGTCTCCGCTCTGGGGCGAACAGTTAATTTGGACGCAGGTCAAAAAGTGCAGCGACCCGATTATGAATTGCAACGCATTGTGCATGGCGATGGAAGGCCGTAGCATTGAAGGCGTGGCAATGCACGTCTATGAAAACGAAGAGGGCCGCTTACCTTAGGTGCCATGTGCCCGACACGATGTCCTTCTTTCTCCTCATGTGACCCTTTATTCCGAAGCGGCCTTACCGGAGTTACGAAAAAGGCGATAAATGTTCTTTCCGAATTGTTGCAGCATGACTGGCAGCGTAATGCCGTCTGACCGAGCCTTGTTCCTCAACGCTTACTACAGTGCGTGGTCCAGTCACTGGCTGGACCACACGCGACTTGATAAGGTAATCAAAGGATCTTCAAAAGTATTATGGATCGGCAGCTACTTTGAGCTTGCCAAATCCATCGCCGATTCCTCTTGGGTCATCGTTGATCTGGACCCGGAAATGTTAGCCATCGGACGACAGAGACTTCCCAACGTGTCAGCCATACAGGCCGATATAACGCAGCTTCCCTTTCGAGAATGTTTCGACACGATCGTCGTGCTGGGCGCTGTCACGGCCTATCTTCACAGCAATACCTTGGTAGACCAGGCTGCTCATTCACTCAAGGCGGCGCTTATCAGGCATCCATCAGCCCGCCTCCTCATCGATGCCTACGACGTTGATTCAATCCACTCCTCAAAATACTTTGACTGTCGAGGCGAGTGGACCTTTGCAAACGCCCGCTATACCCATATTGCGCAAACCCAGATAACAGAGCAAAGAAATGAGCTATTCCTGTCTACCCTCACCGTCTCGAAAGAAGACGGGCCGAAACGCAGCACGGAGCATTGGCAGTTTTATCAGCGCGCCTATGCCGGCCGGGAACTGACTGAATCGTTTAAAAGCCAGGGATTAAGACTGATTGAACACCATGCGGATTCTCAGCATGGCCGTTTGTATCACACCTATACCCATACTTAGAGGCCATGTTTAACTGCCTCCTTGGCGAGCAAGGACAGAGCGCCCCGAAGCATGCGGGTCATAATATACATGCACCTGTTTTCCCACTGGCCCGACCAGACCACCCTGCTCTGCAGTCGACTCAACCCGATACCAGCGAGCTTGATAACCATATGATTTGGCCGCGTCTTCCTCTATGTAGATCTTGCCGTTAACCATATAAAAATACGTCCATGCCGGAGTTCACTCTTTTCCATATTTTGTCGGCTCGGAAATAGTGAACTATGAAGTAATGATCGCGTTCTTCTACTGCAATTCAATGATGAAATCATCCAATCAGGATTTAACGGGGCCGTTGCTAGGCGTATTTTTTGGCGTACTGTACATCCTCTTCATTTCGCCCTTCCTGATGGGAGTCTTCCATCCCCCCAAAGCAGACACATGCACCACCACGGACTCCGGCCACACCACCGCCGACCGATCAGTACAAGGCATCGTCCACTATCTTGGAAGAACAGTCGTGATCGAGAGCGGAGAAGGAAAGACATTTCGCCGCACCTACCTCACCGGTTGCACGAAACAATGCCCCCCGCTCTATGAACACCTCAAGCCAATCGCCGGAAAGGAGATCACAGCTGGCTTTTGCGGAAAGACGCTGGTGGCGATTGCCACGTCAGATGGCGTGAACTATTACCACGGCACTCCGACCACACAAGCTGAGCTGGATCGAAAGTACAGAAGTGAGTCACTGTTCATGGTGATCGTATTCGTGGCGGCCCTGGGTGTGGTGGCTGTCTCCTTTCACCTTATCAGACGGGCATCCTGAGGCAGGCTGTTGTCTGTTGTGCAGCAAGCACCCATTGTGAGAAGACGTGATGTCTTGGCAACGACTCCGGTCAGACATTTGCCATGCTGACCGGCAGGCTCGTAAAATGCCCGGCGTAACACCTGAATACATCAATCACCAGGGAGACCAACATGAAATCAGTGCTTTGCCTGTCCGCATCGGCATTCATCCTCACCGCCTGCGCCTCGACCCAAGCGCCCAATCCCGCGCCGGACATGGCAATTGCAGGCCCCGGCAACAACCCGGTCTGCAAGGTCACCAGCGGAAAGGAAATCGCCGGCTTGTTCGACCGCTGGAACCAGTCACTGCAAACGCTCAAGCCCGAAGCCGTGGCCGCCAACTATGCCCCTCGCTCGCTGCTGTTGCCGACCGTTTCCAACAAGCCCCGCTTTACCAACGAAGAGCGCATCGATTACTTCGAACACTTCCTGCACAACAAACCAGTCGGCAAGATCGACCAGCGCTGGCTCTGGATCGGCTGCAATACCGCCATCGACGCCGGCCTCTACAGCTTCACCTTCGGCACCACCGGCCAGGTCGTGCATGCCCGCTACACCTTCACCTATGAATGGGATGGCCGGGACTGGCTGATCAGCAGCCATCATTCCTCGGCCATGCCGGAGAAGACCGGAGAAGCGACGTCGCATTGATCCCTCCAGGCAGACGATGAAAACAACAAGGGCGCAGAGATGCGCCCTTGTTCAGATTGATGACAAAGCCCTGGCGAGAGCCAAGGCTTTGTTGTTTAATCGGTCATGCTCAAAAAACCGACAGCCGCCCAGCACGAGTTAGAGATGGTGACCATCGAGATGCTCGTGCCCAAGGACCACCTGCTGCGCAAGATCGACGCGGCGGTGGATTTCGAGTTCATCCGCGAGAAGGTGGCGCATCTGTATTGCGCCGACAATGGCCGCCCGGCACTGGACCCGGTGGTACTCTTCAAGCTCTTGTTCATCGGCTACCTCTTCGGTATCCGCAGCGAGCGCCAGCTCATCCGCGAGGTCCAGGTCAACGTGGCCTATCGCTGGTTTGCCGGATTCCGTCTGACCGACAAGGTGCCGGACTCCTCCACCTTCTCCCAGAACCGGCGCCGCCGCTTCATTGATACCACCGTCTATCAAGACATCTTCGACGAGATCGTGCGCCAGGCCATTGGACGCGGCATGGTCGATGGCCGTGTGCTCTACAGCGACAGCACCCACCTCAAGGCCAACGCCAACAAGAACAAGTTCGACTACGTTCAAGTTGCCCAGACACCCTCGGCCTATCTGGCCGAACTGGATGCGGCTGTGGATATCGACCGTGCCGAGCATGGCAAGAAGCCGCTCAAACGTGACGATGATGATGAGCCGCCCACCAAAGAGATCAAGGTTAGTCGCACCGATCCCGAGAGCGGCTACATGGTGCGCGACGACAAGCCCAAGGGCTTCTTCTACCTGGATCACCGCACCGTCGATGCCAAGCATTGCATCATTACCGATACCCATGTCACGCCCGCCTCAGTCCATGACAGTCAACCTTATCTGGCACGCCTGGATCGTCAGCGCCAGACGTTCGGATTTGATGTACAGGCCGTTGGCCTGGATGCTGGCTATTTCACACCGGCCGTCTGCCAGGGACTGGAGAATCGCGAGATCAGCGGCGTGATGGGCTACCGCACACCCAACCACAAGCCGGGGACATTCTTTAAACGGGCGTATGAGTACGATGCCTACCGTGACGAATACATCTGCCCGCAGGGCCAGTCCTTGCACTACAGCACCACCAATCGGCAGGGGTATCGGGAATACAAATCCAAGCCTGAACAATGCCGGGGCTGCAAGGTACGCGAGCAATGCACCAATAGCGCCAATGCGGTCAAGGTGGTGACGCGCCATGTGTGGGAGCGTTCCAAGGAGAAGGTGGATGATCGGCGTCGTACCGAATGGGGCAAGCGCATCTATGCCCGACGCAAGGAAACGGTAGAACGCAGCTTCGCCGACGCCAAGCAATTGCACGGACATCGCTATGCCCGCATGCGCGGCTTGCGCAAGGTCGCCGAGCAGTGCTTGTTGGCGGCGGCGGCCCAGAACATGAAGAAGATTGCCCTGCTGGTGGCGCGCTTGCGCGCGCTTTTACCGGGCTTGAACGCCTATGCCAGCGTACAAAAGTGGCTACAGAGAAAAATGAGCGCATTGCTTGGCTTCTGCGCCATCGACCATCTGCAAATTACCTGCGCCTGAAAAACAAAACCCCGTGTTCGAAAACACGGGGTTCGTCATCAACCTGAACAAGGGCGCAGAGATGCGCCCTTGTTGTTTCATTGAAGAATGATCACCTGCACTTGGTTGGGAGGCAAGCCAGTCCGCAGACCCAAATCAGGCAGGCAGCGCCAATACCTCCTGCCGCGTCGTGGTAACGCTATCCTGTGGCGCCTCGCCCTCTCCGATCATCTGCACCTGATGCCCCAGCTTGAACACCGCCATCGCATCGGCCAGCATCATGGCCTGATCGCGCATGGACTGTGATGCCGCGGCAGCCTGCTCCACCAGTGCGGCGTTCTGCTGGGTGGACTGATCCATCAGGGCCACGGCCTGATTGACCTGAACGATGCCATCGCTCTGCTCGGCACTGGCCACCGTGATGTGTCCGACGATATCGGTCACGCGGCGCACGCTGTCGACCACCTGCTGCATGGTCTGGCCAGCCTGCGCGACGAGATGACTGCCGCTTTCCACCTTGCCGACCGAATCATCGATCAGTTCCTTGATCTCGCGCGCGGCAGCGGCCGAGCGCTGCGCCAGTGAACGGACTTCGGCCGCCACTACCGCAAAGCCACGCCCCTGCTCGCCGGCGCGGGCGGCTTCGACGGCGGCGTTCAGGGCGAGGATGTTGGTCTGGAAGGCGATACCGTCGATCACGCTGATGATGTCCACGATCTTCAGCGAGGAAGTATTGATGGCCTCCATGGTCTGCACCACCTGCTGCACGGCCTGGCCGCCCTCGGCGGCGACGCTGGAGGCCGAGGCCGCCAGTGCATTGGCCTGCTGCGCGCTGTCGGCATTCTGGCGCACGGTGGTGGTGAGCTGCTGCATGGCCGCCGCCGTCTCTTCGATGGAACCTGCCTGGGCCTCGGTGCGGGCCGACAGATCGAGATTGCCGGCCGCGATCTCGGCGGTGGCGGTGGCGATGGTGTTGGCACTGTTGCGCACGTTGCTGACGATGCGCACCAGGCTGTCGGTCATCTGCTGGATGGCCTGCATCAACTGCCCCACTTCATCGTTGGTGCGGCGGCGGATGCGCATGCTGAGGTCACCGCTGGCGATGGCGCGGGCAGCCAGGACGGCTTCGCCCAGGGCCCTGGAAATGGTGCGCGAAATCAGCAGGCTCACCGCGCCCACCACCACAAACACCGCCAGGCTCATCAGCACGGCCTGGTACACCGCCGAACGCAGGCTGGTGCGCGCGGCCTGCACGCCCTGCTGGCCGAGCTGATCGTTGTAGCTGCGATGCGCAGCCAGGGCCTTGATGAGCTTGTCGCCGGGCGGGACGACCAGTTGCTCGACGGCTTTCAGGGCTTCTTCCGTCTTGCCCTGGGCACCGAGGGCAATGACGGTCTGGCGGTTTTTCTCATAGTCGGCGAAGGTGTCACGGTCGTCCTGCAGCAACTGGCGATCGGTGGCATCGGAGATATCTTCCTTCTCATAGCGGTCGAAGGCGGCGATGACCTTCTCACGCTGCAGGTTCATCGATTGCTCCAGCCTGGCACGGGTGGCCGGATCGGTGGCAGCTGCATAGCGCCAGATGCCGACCCGAATGCGGAAGATCGCTTCGCCCGCCTCGCCCAGCACCAGCAGGCTGGGCACGGTGTTCATGGAAGAGTAGCTGGCGGCATCGGCGATACGGTTGCTGTGGTAGACGCTCAGGCCGGTGACGCTGACCAGGCCGAGGACGACGGCGAGCAGCAGAAGGCGGAGTTTGTTGGCAATGGTCATGATCAGGTGTCGCGCGTCGATGCCGGGATAGCGGATCGATGGGTTGAAATGAGGGTGTCAAAAAATTATAAGTCTGTGAAAATTTTAAAACTTCACATCTGGTCGATTCTTGACACGGATCATCTTTGCGGCGCGCGCAATGACACTGAATCAATGGATCGCAAAAACTTAGTTGCATCCGCCGCAAAGACGCGTATAAGGCGGCGTATGCAATAAAAAAACTTAGGTAATCCGGAAAAACAAGGTTTTCTCTCGCGGCGCGAAATCACATGCGGAAATCAACGGCACGACATAGGGAAAAGGCGATACAGCCGTCCGTGAAGAAAAAAAACTAAGTTTTTCCCCACCACCGATCTGCATTGGACAAGAAAGCAGCGGAGCCAACCTGCGCTCCGCTGATTCAGAAGAGGAAGAAGTTACTGCTGCGCGTTCTGGCGATAGATATCCGGACGCGAGATATGCCACACGAAGTCACCGCGATTGATGGCTTCGAATCCGCAGCTGGCATACAGCCAGGGCGCGGTGGAGGTGGTCAGCATGACGCGGCGCAGTCGCTGCAGGGTCGGATGCTGATTTACCGATTCGATCATCCAGCGACCCAGGCCCTGGCCGCGCAGGTCGCCGACGACGAAGACGTCGCACAGATAACCGAAGGTGGCGTGATCGGTCACCACGCGGGCAAAGCCGATCTGCTGCTTGCCGCGATAAAGACCGAAGCACAGGCTGTTGGCCAGCGCCGTGCGCACGGTGTTGAGGTCGATGCCGGGAGACCAGCTCGAATGGGTCAGTACGTCATGGATGAGGGGGATGTCCAGCCGGTCGGGATCGGTGTCGATGAGAAAATCATCGCGCCGCCAGATCAGGTGATGGCTCATGGTCGTTCCTTGCTTGTTGGCTTGTTGTCGTAAAAAGTTTGCCTTGGTACCTGCTGCCTGCTGCACGCGATCTTTTGCGAAAACAGTTTAGAACGTTTCCCCTCTTCCGGTGCGACGCCGCTGCGGCCCATCGTGGCGAGCCGTAGCGAAGCCCGGTGAGGTCATTGGCGAGGGATCGGGGCGCACATCCTTAGGGCGCGATGGCTCGATGCCGCTGATGAGATTCGTTCCGTGGCCGTTCATGATGCCACAGGCTACCCCGCCCTGCGCAAGACTTTCCGTCCGGCAACGCGATGAAAGCGGCGACGCTTTGACTGAAACATCGCTTGCACTTCCGTTACACCTTGCCGGTCCGCACTGACGGACCATAGCTTCAACGTGGTGCGCTGGACGCCGCAGTTGGTCGGTCAGCTCTTCCGTCGCACCTATTCCCGCAAGGAGAACGACATGAACAAATCAACCCTGGCCTGGGCCGCTTGCCTGGTCTTTTCGCTGGTCTCGGGCATGCCTGTGCAGGCACAGACCGCTACCCCGCCCGCACCGGCGGTCTATACCCAGCAGCAGCTGGACCAGATGCTGGCGCCCGTGGCGCTGTATCCGGATTCGCTGCTGGCCCAGGTGCTGATGGCCTCGACCTATCCGCTGGAGGTGGTACAAGCCCAGCGCTTCGTGGAAGCGCGGCCCGGCCTGCAGGGGGATGGCCTGGCACGCGCCGTGGCACCGATGCCGTGGGATCCGAGCGTGAAGGCACTGGTGCAGTTTCCGTCGGTGCTGGCGATGATGAATGACCGCCTGGACTGGATGCAGCAACTGGGCCAGGCCTTCCTGGGACAGCAGCCGGCCGTGATGGATACGGTGCAGAACCTGCGCGAACGCGCACGCATTGCCGGCACGCTCGAATCCAGTCCGCAGCAGCGCGTGGTGGTGCAGGATGAGGTGATCGAGATCGTGCCGGTCAATCCGCAGGTGGTCTATGTGCCCTACTACAACCCGACCGTAGTGTATGGCAGCTGGTGGTGGCCGTCCGCCCCGCCGGTGGTGTGGGCACCGCCGCCGCGCTATCGTCCGCCCAGCTATGAGCCGGGATTCTCGGCCAGCATCAGCTTTGGCGTGGGCATCGGCGTGATGAGCGCGGTCTTCGGCGATGCCCGTCCTGACTGGCACCAGCGTCAGGTGCTGGTGACCCAGACGCGCATCAACAACGTCACCAATGTGACCAACGTCAACAACACCAACGTCATCAATAATCGCATCGTCAACAACAACGTCACGATCAATGGCAACGCAACGATGAGCCAGCGCCCGGTGGTATGGCATCACGATGCCCGCTACGCCGGTGGCCGCTATGCCCAGCAGCCGGCCCCTGCCCTGGCGCCGCCGCCGGGACAGCGCCCGCTGTCGCCGCCGCAGGCGCAGAGTCTGGTACAGGCTCAGCCGCAGGCGCGTGGGCCGCAGGCACAGTCGCTGCAGGCCAATGCAGCCCATCCGTTGCCGGTGGTCGATAACCTCCAGCAGCGCGCAGCACAGCAGGACCAGTTACGCCAGCGCCAGGCCATCGATCAGCAACGCCAGCGCGAACAGCAGGCCAATGACCAGTTGCGGCAACGCGAGCAGATGATGCGCGAGCAGCAGCGCCAGCGTGAACAGCAGGCACAGGCGCAGCGTCAACAGCAGCAGGGCCAGGAGCGCCAGTGGCAGCAGCACCAGCAACAGGTGCAGCAGCAGATGCAGCAACGGCAGCGCGAAGAGCAGATGCGCCAGCAGCAACAGCAGCTGCATGAATCGCAACGCCAGCAACAGATGCTGAACCAGCAGCGTGAACAGCAGCATCAGGCCGCGCAGCGCGCGCAGCAGGCGCACCAGCTGCAAGCCCAGCAGCGCGAAGCCCACCAGCGGCGCGAGGACAGGCGTGATGAGCGCCGCGACGAGCGTTCCTGAGTGAATGTTGCCGGGCCTGGCCCCGCCTGCCCGGCACGTTGCCATCCGGCAAACATGCGGGCAAGCGGGCCGCTTCAGTTATAATCCCCGGTTTTCCAGAGCTTACGGAACAGGGCCTGCGGCGCCTCCTTGGATTGAACAGGGACAGTGCGCGCCGGCCGGCCATGCGGGTTGGATCGTCCAGCCGCGCCAGGGGCCGCGTTCCTGCGGCCTCCGACCCCGACCGATCCGCCATGCAAGAACCCAGCAACGAACTCACCGATGCCACCGGCGCAGCCGATGAAGGCGCCAGTGCGCCCAGCGCCAGTCCCAAGGTCTCGTCCGACCTGATCGCGCGCGAAGTCAAGCGACGCCGCACCTTCGGCATCATCTCCCACCCCGACGCCGGTAAAACCACGCTGACCGAAAAGCTGCTGCTGTTCTCCGGCGCGATCCAGCTGGCCGGCACCGTGAAGGCCCGCAAGAGCGGCCGCCATGCGACCTCGGACTGGATGGAGATCGAAAAGCAGCGCGGCATCTCGGTGGCCAGCTCGGTGATGCAGTTCGAGTACCGCGACCACGTGGTCAACCTGCTCGACACCCCCGGCCACCAGGACTTCTCCGAAGACACCTATCGCGTGTTGACTGCCGTGGACTCGGCGCTGATGGTGATCGATGCCGCCAAGGGCGTGGAAGAGCAGACCATCAAGTTGTTGAACGTCTGCCGCATGCGCAATACGCCCATCATCACCTTCATGAACAAGCTGGACCGCGAAACCCGCGATTCGCTGGAACTGCTCGATGAGCTGGAGTCGGTGCTGAAGATTCAGTGCGCGCCGGTGACCTGGCCGATCGGCATGGGCAAGAATTTCCGTGGGGTGTATCACCTGCTGCGTGACGAGATCATGTTGTTCAAGGCCGGTGAAGAGCGCGCCAATGGCAGCGTGGAAATCATCAAGGGCATCGACAATCCCAAGCTGGCCGAGATGTTCCCGCTGGAAATCGAACAGCTCAAGATGGAAGTGGAACTGGTGCATGGTGCCTCCCATCCCTTCAACCTGGACGATTTTCTGGCCGGTGTGCAGACCCCGGTGTTCTTCGGTTCGGCCATCAACAACTTCGGCGTGCGCGAGATTCTGGATGCGCTGCTGGACTGGGCCCCGGGTCCGGGTGGGCGCGACGCCACCGTGCGCGAGGTCAAGCCGACGGAGGAGCCCTTCTCCGGTTTCGTCTTCAAGATCCAGGCCAACATGGACCCGGCGCACCGCGACCGCATCGCCTTCCTGCGCGTATGCTCGGGCCGCTTCGAACGCGGCATGAAACTGAAGCACCTGCGTCTGAACCGCGACATCAAGGTGTCGTCGGTGGTGACCTTCATGGCCTCCAGCCGCGAACAGGTGGAAGAAGCCTATGCCGGCGACATCATCGGCCTGCCCAACCACGGCAACATGCAGATCGGCGACAGCTTCTCCGAAGGCGAGATGCTGCAGTTCACCGGCATTCCCTACTTCGCCCCGGACTTCTTCCGCGTGGCGCGCATCCGCAATCCGCTCAAGATCAAGCAGTTGCACAAGGGCCTGCAGCAGCTGGGCGAAGAAGGTGCGGTGCAGGTCTTCAAGCCGGTGACCGGCAGCGACCTGATCCTGGGTGCGGTGGGCGTGCTGCAGTTCGAAGTGGTGGCCAGCCGCCTGCTGAATGAATATGGCGTGGATGCGGTGTTTGAAGGCACCAGCATCAGCAGCGCCCGCTGGATCAGCTGCGATGACAAGAAGAAACTGGCCGACTTCGAGAAGTCCTCGGCCGGTGCCAACCTGGCTATCGATGCGGCCGGCAACATGGCTTACCTGGCCAGCTCGGGCGTGAACCTGCGCCTGACGCAGGAACGCTGGCCGGAGATCACCTTCCATGCAACCCGCGAGCACGCGGCCAAGCTGGATTGACCAGACATTGACCGCATCGACCGGCCACATGCCGGTCATGAAATGAAAATCGCCCGACAGGCACAAACCTGTCGGGCGATTTTTTATGCCTTGCTGACGGGGAATTACTTGGCGTTCTTGAACGCTTCCACACCGGCCAGGATTTCAGCGCGGGCGGCGTCCGGGCCTTCCCAGCCTTCGACCTTGACCCACTTGCCCTTTTCCAGATCCTTGTAGTGTTCGAAGAAGTGCTTGATCTGGTTCAGGCGCAGTTCGTTCAGGTCTTCCGGCTTCTGCCAGTGGGTGTAGATCGGCAGGATCTTGTCGACCGGCACGGCCAGCAGCTTGGCGTCGATGCCGGATTCATCGGCCATCTTCAGCACGCCGATGGGACGGCAGCGCACCACCACGCCAGGGATCAGCGGGAACGGGGTGATCACCAGCACGTCCACCGGATCGCCGTCTTGCGACAGGGTCTGGGGGATGTAGCCGTAGTTGCACGGATAGTGCATGGCGGTGCCCATGAAACGGTCGACGAAAATGGCGCCGGTGTCCTTGTCCACTTCGTACTTGATCGGATCGGCGTTCATCGGGATTTCGATGATCACGTTGAAGTCATTGGGCAGGTCGCGGCCAGCGGGGACGTTGTTCAGGCTCATGGGATTCTCACTAGGGAAAGAAACGGAAAAGCGGTTTCCGGTCGGCATTGCATCAGCATTAACGCTGAATCAAACAGCATTAAACGGGGCTTAATGCTCATGGATGGCAAGCCTGACATCGGAAAGCCGCAATTATAGCGGCATTCGGCACCTGTCCGGCATCTTGGCCGGTGCAACTTACGCCAACATGACAGTGCCCGGTAGCGGCCATGAAAAAGGCGGAAGGGCTTGCGCCGCTTCCGCCTTGGTCATTCGTCACGACAACAAGTTCAGCGGATGGCCGTGGCCAGCGCGCATTGCTTGTAGTGGCCGGCAGCCTGATCGGGCTGGTCCAGGGCTTCATGCAGCTGGGCCAGGGCCAGGTGAGATTCACGCACGGTACGCGGCTCGATGGCATCCGACAAGGCTTGCTCCAGATGGCGCTGGGCCTTGCCCCACAACTTCTGGCGCAGGCAGAACATGCCCAGGGTCAGCGCCAGTTCGGCATCGGTCGGATTCCTGGCCAGCCAGGATTCGCAATGCTCGATCTGCGAGAGCAAGGCCGGCGAGCCGGCTTCGGCGGTCGATTCGCGATAGGCACGCAAGAGGCGGATGTCCCAGTCGGCCGCCAGGGCGCGCTCCAGCAGGCTGCGCGCTTCATCATGCAGGCCACGGCTGGAGAAGGCGTGGGCGGCACGCACCGCTATGTAGGGTTTCAGCTTGTCCGCACCGGGCACGCCATTCCACAAGAGGCGGATCGATTCGGCATCGTGCGAACGGTCCGACAGCAAGGCGTCGTAGGCCATCTCGCGCAGACGATTGGAGAGGGCCGGATGCAGGGCATTGCGCTTGTCCAGGGTCTGGACCAGGCGCAGTACCTCGGGCCAGTTCTTGGCTTGCTGGTTGGCCTTGAGCGCCCATTGCAGGGCCTGGATGTGGCGGGTGCCGTTGGCGTTCAACTCTTCCACGGTTTCCAGCGCCTGCTTGAAGTGGTGTTCGTCCACTTGCAGTTCCAGTGCCGTCATCAGGCGTGCGGCCTTCAAGGTCGGATCGACTTCGGTGCTGGCCAGCCAGATGTCGCGGCGGTCGCCCTGGCGCATGCGGTGCGCGGCACGGGCGGCCACGAGCGCTGCGATGCCGGCGTTGTCGGGCAGGTCGGCGGCGCGTGTGGCCGATTTTTCAGCCTGGCCGAAGCGGCCTTCAAAGTAGGCTTTCAGGGAATCGCGCAGGGCTTTGTTGCTTTCGTTCTCGCGCTTGGCACGGCGATAGGCGATCACGCGGCCGGGCAACTTCTGCGTCAGGCGGATGGCGCGGATGACCACGTAGATGGTCAGGAACACCGCCAGCAGGGCGAAGAGGAAGAAGTTCAGCGACAGGTCGATGCGGTACGGCGGATAGAACAGCACCACATTGCCCGGGTTGAAGCGCGCCAGCACGGCCAGGCCGATGGCGGACGCGAAGAGGGTCAGAAGCCAGAGCAGTATTTTCATATCAGGTTCCCGTCAGCGGCTCACGGACGGGCCTTGTAGTTGCGCACGGCATTGAGGCTTTCGGCCAGCGTCGGCAACTGGATGGAGACATTGCTGCCCTGCACCTGCTTCAACAGCGCCTGGATGGTCTGGACCTGCTTGGCGCGGGTATCGAAATACTTGGCGATGGTGTCCTGGGCCGAGGCCAGGTCGTTACGGAAGGCGAACTCGTTGCGCGAGAGCAGTGCCAGGCGCGCATTCAAGAGGCGCAGCTTGAGGTTCTCGCGCACGAAGTAGGCCTGACCCGGCGAGAGCAGGATGGCTTCGGGCGTCTGCACTTCGCGGATACGTACCAGCTGGCGCAGCTCGGACCACATCTCGGTACTCATGCTCTGCCAGGTTTCGCGGGCACCGGCCAGCCATTGCGACCAGGCGGAAGCTTCGGCGGGCGCTGCTTCGGCGCGGGTCTTGGCGTGGCTGGTGTCACCCTTGGCGGCCGGCTTGTCGACGGCAGCGGTCTTCACCGGCTGCGGCTTGGGCTCGCTGGCCGATTCCACCGGACGCTCATCGACCAGCAACGGCAGGTTGTCGACCTGGCCGATGGCGCTGTCCAGGCGCACGGCGATACCGGCGATGTCCACCGTGGGCAGAGCCTTGAGGCGCTCAATGTCACGCGCCAGCGCGCGGCGGATGGCGATGAACTGCGCCTTGTCCGAGCGCGACAGGCTCTTGTCGGCGTTCTGCAGGGCGATCAGCGCGCCTTGCACGTTGCCGGCCAGTTCCAGCTGCTGGTCGGCGGTGGAGAGCACTTCCTCGATTTCGGAGAGGGCCCAGTCGTCGCGGTTCTTGTTCAGATCCTGGTACATCTGCTCCAGCGCCAGTTGCTGGCTCTGGGATTCGGCCTGCTTGCTGTCGAGCACGCTGACCTTGGATTGCAGTTCCTTGGTGCTTTCCTGTACCGACTTCAAGACACCCTTCAATTCATTGCTGTTGTTGTCGCCATTCTGCAGGCGCTGCGCAACTTCGCTGCGCAGGTCGCGCAGTTCGGTATGCGAGACCCACCACTGCGCGCCCAGGCCGGCGATGACCAGCAGCAACACGACGGTCTGTGCACGCTGGCGGCGGCGCAGCACGGCCGTGCCGTCCGGAGGAGTGAAAGTATAGGACGCCTGCGGGGCCGCAGTGCCAGCGGTGTGGCTGGCTTGCGGTTGAGGCTCCGGCAATTGGGGAATGGGTTGCTGTTCGTTCATGGGCTGGATTGTAACGCGGCAAATTACGCGGCCGCTCAGGGAGCGGGTGGAGCTAGGGCGGCAAGCAGGCGTTCATCCCCCGATCCGGTCAGGTCGACCTGCACGAAACCCAGCTCCCGCGCGGTCTCGGCGATCCTGTGGTGGGAGACGACGATGCGTTGTCGTTGCAGTTTTACCACACGTTCCTCGCCCCCGGCTAGTCTTGCCATATGAAGCAAATTGCGCAAGGCCTCCGAACTGGTGATCACCCAGTCGGCGCCGCCGTCCAGCAATTCCAGCAGTTGCAGGCGGCCCGGGGCGTCCAGTTCGGGCGCCAGGCGGCGGTAGGCGGTCACGTGCTCGACCTCGACACCTTGTTGTCGCAAAGCTTCACTGAGGAAATCCCGACCATCCTGGCCGCGCACGATCAGAGCGCGCTTGCCGCGCAATTGTTCCAAGGGGAGGGATTTGAACAATTCCTCCGAATCCATCTTGTCGGCGCGCTGCGGACCATAGATCGTGGCGTTGCAGCCCTCCACGCCATGCGCGCGCAAGGCAACCCGGCTGCCCTCGCCGACGATGCCGATGGGCAACTGGCGCGGCCAGCCCTGCAGATGCGCAAAGGCGGCATCGATGGCATTGGGACTGACGAAGACCACCAGCGCAAATTCCGGCAGGCGCGCCAGCGTGGCCTTGAGTTCGGTCGCATCCTCGACCGGACCGATGGTCAGCAGCGGAAACACCACGGCGCGCCGTCCAAGTTGCTGGACGCGCGCGGCAAAGCCGCCGGCCTGTTGCAGCGGTCGCGTCACGACCACCGGCAACGGCGCTGCGCTCTCAGGCAGAAGCGGCATCGGCCTGGGCCTTGCACAGCGCCAGGATGGCGTCGGCACCGCGCGACTTGAGCAGGGCGGCCACTTGCGCGCCCAGGGCTTCGGGGGCGTCCGGCGAACCCTCGGCCTCGGCAGCGGCGGCTTGCGCACCGTCGGGCGTGGCGATCATGGCGCGCAGGTGCAGGCGTTCACCGTCCAGCGTGGCATAGGCGGCCAGCGGAATCTGGCAGCTGGCGCCGAAGATGCGCGAAACCGAGCGCTCGGCGGCCGACACCACGGCAGCGGGCTCGTCATGCAACGGTGCCAGCAGGCGCCTGATATCGTCACGGCCCTCGGGGATCTCGATGGCCAGCGTGCCCTGGCCCGGCGAGGGCAGGCTTTGTTCGGGATCGAGGAAGGAGCGGATGCGCGCCTTCAGGCCCAGGCGGTTCAGCCCGGCCACGGCCAGGATGATGGCGGCATAGTCGCCGCGATCCAGCTTGGCCAGGCGGGTATCGAGATTGCCGCGCAGCGGCTTGACCACCAGTTGCGGATAGCGCGCGGCGATCATGGCCTGGCGACGCAGGCTGCTGGTGCCGACGATGGCGCCCTCAGGCAGGGCATCGAGCGAATCGTAGTCATTGGAGACGAAGGCGTCGCGCGCATCTTCGCGCTCCAGGATGGCGGCCAGCTCGAAGCCTTCGGGCAGGTCCATCGGCATGTCCTTGAGGCAGTGCACGGCGAGATCAGCGCGGCCTTCGGCCATGGCTACTTCCAATTCCTTGACGAACAGGCCCTTGCCGCCGACCTTGGACAGCGCACGATCAAGAATCTGGTCGCCCCGCGTGGTGGTTCCGAGGATATTGATGCTGCACTGCGGATATAATGCGGCCAGACGGTCCCGCACGTACTCGGCCTGCCACATGGCAAGGCGGCTTTCACGCGAGACGATGACGATGTTGGAAGGAGGAAATTCTTTCAAGACAGGCTTTCCGATTCAGTCGTAGCAGACGCGGCAGAGGAGACAAGGAAAGCAGGAGACCGGCGAATCCAGACTGAACAATACGATTAAAAAAAGCGATCAGGAGCGACCCGCTACGACGATCGATCAAACAAACCAGAAACGAGACCAGAAGCGAGACGCATACAAAAAACGAGGCAAATTCTAGCACGCACACCTACGGCAATCCGATCCACCAGCACGACTTTCTCTCACGAAAACCGCAGCAACCGTTGATCATGGCGACTACAAATCCAACTAAACGCAGTGCCCGTTCCTCCACATCCACGCCCCGCTCCATCGCTGCCGCCAAGAGCAGCACGGCCAGCAAACCCGCCACCAAACCCGTGCGCAGCACCGACAAGGATGCGCCTCTGAAGGAAGACATCCGCCTGCTCGGCCGCCTCCTGGGCGAAGTCGTGCGGGAACAGGAAGGCGATGAAGTCTTCGAGGTGGTGGAAACCATCCGCCAGACCGCCGTGCGTTTTCGCCGCGAATCCGATGCCAAAGCCGGTGCCGAACTGGACAAGCTCTTGAAGAAACTGACCCGCGACCAGACCAATTCGGTGGTACGCGCGTTTTCGTATTTCTCACACCTGGCCAACATTGCCGAGGACCAGCACCACAACCGCCGCCGCCGTGCGCACCTGCTGGCCGGTTCCGAAGCCCAGCCCGGCAGCGTGGCCTATGCCCTCTCGCGCCTGGATGATGCCGGGGTCTCGGGCGCGCAAGTGCGCAGTTTCCTGAAGGAAGCGCTGGTCTCACCGGTGCTGACCGCCCACCCCACCGAAGTACAGCGCAAGTCCATCCTGGACGCCGAGCGCGAGATTGCCCGCCTGGTGGCCGAACGCGACCTGCCGCTGACCCCGCGCGAACTGCGCCACAACACCGAACTGCTGCGCGCGCGCATCGCCACGCTGTGGCAGACGCGCATGCTGCGCTATACCAAGCTGACGGTGGCCGACGAGATCGAGAACGCCCTCTCCTACTACCGCATCACTTTCCTGCGCGAACTGCCAGCCCTGTATGACGACATCGAAGCCGAGATCGACAGCCAGTTCCCCTCGCGCGCCAAGACCCGCCCCACCGAACTACCGCCCTACCTGCAGATGGGCAGCTGGATCGGCGGCGACCGCGACGGCAATCCCAACGTCAATGCCGCCACCATGCAGCATGCGTTGAAGCGCCAGTCCACCACCATCTTCGATTACTACCTCGACGAAGTGCACACGCTGGGGGCCGAGATGTCCATCTCCACCCTGATGGTCGATGCCAGCCCGGAACTGCTGGCCCTGGCCGATGCCTCGCCGGATCACTCCGAGCACCGCGCCGACGAACCCTACCGCCGTGCGCTCATCGGCATCTATGCGCGCCTGGCTGCCACGGCCCGTTCGCTGGGCGTGGTCAACATCCTGCGCCAGGAAATCGGCACCGCCGCGCCCTACGCCAGCCCGGCCGAATGCGTGGCCGAACTGGAGGTGCTGGTGGCCTCGCTGCAGGCCCATCACGGTGCCGCGCTGGTCAAGCCGCGCCTGGCCGGATTGAAGCGTGCCGTGGAAATCTTCGGCTTCCACCTGGCTACGCTGGACATGCGCCAAAGCTCCGACGTGCATGAGCGCGTGCTGGCCGAGCTGTTTGCCAAGGCCCAGGTCGAGGCCGATTACGCGGGCCTGACCGAAGAACGCAAGATCACCTTGCTGCTGGGCGAACTGTCGCGCCCGCGCCTGCTGTATTCGCCCTACCTGCAGTACGCCGATGAAACCAATTCCGAGCTGACCATCCTGCGTGCCGCGCGTGAAATCCGCCGCCGCTATGGCGAGCGCGCCATCCGCAACTACATCATCTCGCACACCGAAACCCTGTCCGACCTGCTGGAAGTCCTGCTGCTGCAAAAGGAAACGGGTCTGCTGCACATCGAGGGCAACCAACTGCAGGAACTGGAGCTGATGGTCATTCCGCTCTTCGAGACCATCCCCGACTTGCGCTGTGCGGCCGAGATCATGCGCGGATGGCTGACCCTGCCGCAGGTCAAGGGCTTGATCGCCAAGCACGGCAAGCTGCAGGAAGTGATGCTTGGCTATTCGGATTCCAACAAGGATGGCGGCTTCCTCACCTCCAACTGGGAGCTCTACAAGGCCGAGAACCAGCTGGTGGAACTGTTCAATGAAGCCGGCGTGAAGCTGCGCCTCTTCCACGGCCGCGGCGGCACCGTCGGCCGTGGCGGCGGCCCCAGCTATCAGGCCATCCTGGCGCAGCCGCCGGGCACGGTCAACGGCCAGATCCGTCTGACCGAACAGGGTGAAATCATCGCCTCCAAGTTCTCCAATCCGGAAATCGGCCGCCGCAATCTGGAGCTGCTGGTCGCCGCCACGCTGGAAGCGAGCCTGATGCCGGCCGCCACCGATGGCAAGGAAGCCAGGAAGCTGGCCGAGTTCGAGCGTGTCATGGAAGAACTGTCGGAGCGTGCCTATCGCGCCTATCGCAACCTGGTCTACGAGACTCCGGGCTTCACCGATTACTTCTTCGCGGCCACGCCCATTGCCGAAATCGCGCAACTGAACATCGGTTCGCGCCCGGCCTCGCGCAAGGCGACCCAGCGCATCGAGGATCTGCGCGCGATTCCCTGGGGCTTCTCGTGGGGCCAGTGCCGCCTGCTCTTCCCGGGCTGGTATGGCTTCGGCAGCGCGGTCTCGGGCTGGCTGGAGCAAGCCGGCAACGCCAAGGAAAGCGCAAAACGCCTGGCCACCCTGCGCGCCATGTGCAAGGAATGGCCGTTCTTCGCGGCCCTGTTGTCGAACATGGACATGGTGCTCTCCAAGACCGACCTGGCCGTGGCCTCGCGCTATGCCGGGCTGGTGGCCGACCGCAAGCTGCGTACCACCATCTTCGGCCGCATCACCGACGAGCATGAACGTACCAGCGCCATGCTCTCGGCCATCACCGGCAGCAAGGAACGCCTGTCGGGCAATCCGCTGCTGGCGCGCTCGATCAAGAACCGCTTTGCCTATCTCGATCCGCTGAACCACCTGCAGGTCGAGCTGATCAGGCGCCACCGTGCTACCGCAGCGGCCAAGCGCACGCCGGAAGAGCGCGTGCAGCGCGGCATCCACCTCACCATCAATGGCGTGGCGGCGGGCTTGCGCAACACAGGATGAGTCCGGGCCAGGAGAGAAACAAGGCAGAGCAGCGCTAAGCGCCCGGCCTCCCATCCCCCTGTTGCGTCATGCACCGGGGGGATTTTTTTCGGGCAGGGCGTTCTCAGCCTTCCCGCTCCCGGCGGGCGCGGGGCGAGACCACATCCACGCAGCCCCCAGCGCCATGCCGAGTGCCGCCAGGAGGATGATCCAGCGGTGATGATGGATGGTCAGCCCCATGATGAGCAGACACAGCATCATCGTCAGCGAGGCGCTGAGCTTGGCGCGAATCGTCACGGCACGGCCATGACGCCAGTTGTAGATCATGGGTCCGAACAGGCGATGCCCTTCCAGCCAGTGCTGCAGGCGCGGAGAGCCCCGGCTGGCGGCCCAGGCTGACAGCAGGATGAACTCCGTGGTCGGCAGTCCGGGAATGAAGATGGCGATCACGCCAACGGCCAGGCTCGCATAAGCCAGCAGCAGCCAGCCCCACTGCACCAGCCTGCGCACTCCCGCATCGCCCTGTCCGGCCGCAGGCCTGGTCACGCTGCCATCCCCGCCGAGGGAACGCGGCAGAACTGCCTGACATGGGACGATACCCGTGCAAAAGCGTCACCCGCCGCCTCAATGACCTGCGCCTCGGCAGAAGCATCCAGCGCGATGGCATTGAGCTGGGCGACGAAACCGCGCCAGTTGGGCGCACGGCCCTCCGGATGCGGCGCCAGATGGCGCGCACCATGGTTGCAGTGCAGACCGAGCCGGGCCGCCATCTTGTAGAGAAACGCCCCGCCCAGATTCGAACCTTCTTCGACATACAACCAGCCGATCGCAGCCGGCAGGCTGAAGCTGCCCGCAGAGAACACCGGCGCCGGAAGCTCCGGCAGCGGCACGCCCACATCTTGCAGGTCGGCGATGACCTGCGTCAGGCGCGAACGCTCCCTCAGACGCGGAAAGAAGCGGTTCAGCGCGGCATCCTCGAACAGGGCCGCGACATCACGGTGGAAGGCATATTGCATCTGCAGGAAGCAGCCATAGCGTTGCGCCGAGCCGAAGGGATCGAAGCGCATGATGTCAGCATCCAGCGCCTCATGGGCCCGGCTGGTGGCCTGTTTCAGGGAGGCGGCGCGATCATGGTTCGCATGATTCGAATCCGCCGCAGCGATGGTGTCGATGGAGGTGGAGTTGGAGGTAAAAGTGTTCACGTCCTTGGATCCCTGAAGAAAAGAAAACAAACCGACGTGGACACTCCCGACTCGGACGAATATATTCTAGATGCAAATGATTATTAATTGCATTGCCTTTGCAAAAACTTAATCCTAGAATGCAGAACTCATTCACGAAAGGTGAATCAGCCAGCCACTTGTTCTAGTCCACCCGCCGGTACCGATGAAAACAGCGTCAGCGATTTGATGATCCATCACGCCGCCGATCCTGCTAACGCCGGCGGTACCCACAAGACTAGAAGAGGAAGCAGCAATGATTGCAGCAATCAAGCGGCGCGCGCCAGCGCCGATCCCGGCACGTCCCCTGCCCAAGAACCTGACCATCGCCATCCAGCTGGCCCTGGCCGCACTGGCCATCAACCCGGCCCATGCCGAAGACAATGCCCGTAGCGAAGGCAGCCTCCCGCAAATCAGCGTGACGGCGGACAAGACCAGTCGTGCCACCTCGCTGAACGCGGAAGACCTGCAGCGCAACGGCACCACCGACATGGCCAGCGTGATCCGCTACCAGCCGCTGGTGAGCGCCCCCTCCGCCCTCAGCGGTGCGGCCAACCTGTGGGATGGCAGCGGCACGTCGGGCTACAACATCCGTGGCGTGGAAGGCAACCGCATCGGCCTGGACGTGGACGGCATCGAGCTGCCCTCGGCCGTGCCCTTGCCGGACAGCCTCAAGGCCACCGGCGTGGGTATCGGCCGCGATTACATCGATCCCGAACTCTTCCGCAAGGTCGACATCATCTCCGGCACCACCTCATCGGGAGAGAACGGTGCCACCGGCCTGGGCGGGCGCGTCTCGTTCCAGACCAAATCGCCGGACGACTATCTGAGCGGCGGCAAGACCAGCTATCTCGGCGCCAAACTCGGCTACACCTCGGCCGACCAGGCCTGGGCCGAAGCCCTGACCACGGCACAGAAGATGGGCGACTGGAAACTGCTGGCCCTGTATTCCAATCGCGATGGTGCGCTTACCCAGTCCAAGGACGTCAGCGACGGCAACCGCGACAACTGGCATTCGGATGCCATCCTCTTGAAGGCCTTCTACGAAGGGTTGGCGCACCACAAGCTGGGCGTGACGCTGGACTTCTACGACCGCACCGACAACCGCATTCTCGACGGCGCCACCTACAGCGCCTATCCGGCCGGCGCGACCCAGTACTCGACCACGCGCCGCCATCGCCTCCAGGTCGAGGACGAATACACCCCCGCAGCCGGCAGCATCGCCGCCTTCGACAAGCTGCGCATCCAGGCCTTCTACCAGGACAGCAAGAAGGAGGACTACACCATCGCCGCCAACTCGACCAACAGCTACACCCGCCGCATCGATACCTACCTGGCCACCACCAGCGCCGGACTGAGCGCCGATGCCAGCAAGCGCATGGGTGCGCATGACCTGTTCTATGGCCTATCGCTGAGCACACTGGATGAGCAGCGCCCCTGGACCGAAGCGCGTTACACCAATGCCACCGGCGCGCTGGTGAGCGGCTACCCCTACACCAAGGACCGCATGGCTCCCACCCGCACCAACAAGCTGGTGGCCTACGTGCGCGACGAATGGCACCTCACCCCGCGTGCCACGCTGACCCCGGGCCTGCGGGCCGAGTACTGGCACACCCAGCCCGGCGACCTGCGCAATTACCTGTCCAACGTCGGCAGCGCCGCCAGCGAAATCAAGTCCGACCATACTGCCTTCCTGGCACCCAGCCTGCGCTTTGCCTATGCGCTGGCGCCGACCTACGACTTCTTTGCGCAGTACAGCCGCGGCGTGCGCGTGGCGACGGCTGCCGAGAAGACCGGCACCTACGATTCCTCCACCTACGCCAGCTCGGCCTTCCTCTATGCCATCCTGGGCAATCCCGATCTCAAGAACGAGACCAGCGATGCCTTCGAGCTGGGCACCAAGGGTGAGCTGATCGATGGCCTGACGTTGAACACCTCGCTGTTCTATACCCGGTACAAGAACTTCATCGACTACCAGACCACCACCTACAGCGGCACCGCCCTGGCCTATCGCCTGCAGAACATTGCCAATGTCGATATCTATGGCGCCGAAGTGTCGGCCCAGCTGGACCTGGGCACCTATGCCGCTGCGTTGCGCGGTTACAGCCTGGGCAGCAGCGTCGGCGTGTCGGCCGGCCGCTCGCGCAACGATGCCGGTGCCAGCGGCTCGGTCAATTCCGTGGGACCGGCCAAGGGCACGCTGCGTGCGGCCTACGATGACGCCGCGGGCCGATACGGCGCCAGCCTCATCATGACGGCGGTGAAGTCCAAGCGCGCCAGCGCGGATGACGTGTCGGTCTCTTCGACCAGTGGTGCTTACGTGAACGTGCCCGGTTATGCCTTGTTCGACCTCTCCACCTACTGGAAGCTGAGCACCAACGTGACCCTGCACGCCGGCATCTATAACCTGACCGACCGCAAGTACTGGGACTACGCCACCGTGCGCGGCCTGACCACTTCGCAATCCGTGCTGTTCCAGCGGGCGGCCCAACCGGGCCGCAATGCGGCCATCACCCTCAACATCGACCTCTGAAGCCGGGCTTCCCGGGGATGCCGCCGCACCGCGTTGTCGCGGTGGCATCCTGAACTTGTCCAGCGAAGAGACGCCCCGTCTCAAGTTCGCTCTTTACATGCCGATAACAGATGGCTCAGTTGACATTTGACGAAGCAACAAGCTGTTGCGGGCGGCGCACAGCTGCGCCCATGCGCCTGTGCTGAATCAGGTTTTTGCAGCGCAAAAACGATTCTTCGCTGCCGCTCGACGCTTCACTTTTGTAAAATGGAAGCTGAACATATCAAATACATCCGGCCGTCGTAATCCGTGAAGGATATTGCTTCACCGACCATCTTCCCCAGGGGTGGGAAAGGTCGGCGGACGGCGGCCTGGCATCGACTCGGGGAATCAGACATCATGCGACATTGGGCAAAACCGCTGGCCGCGTTCTGCATGGCAGCATCGCTGGCCTTGACCGGCAGCTGGGCGCACGCCGCACCCAACGCGGCGCCGCTGGAGGCAAGCCGCGTTTCGCTCACCAGTGTGGACCAGAAGGGGGGCAAGGCCACCCCGCTTTATGGCGTGTGGATCAAGGCGCGCAAAACATCGGGCAAGGGACCGTTCCCGACCGTGATTGCACTGCATGGCTGCGGTGGTCTCTACAGCATCGTCAAGGATGGCCGGGGCGAATTCACGCCGCGCCACCTGGCCATGGCGCGGGTACTGGCCGACGCCGGCTACAACGTGCTGTTCCCGGACAGCTTCACCCCGCGCGGCCGCCGCTCGACCTGCCAGGACACCGTGGCCCAGCGCGAGGCCAGCGCCATGAACCGCCGTTTCGACGTCGAAGCGGCCATGCACTGGGTGACCTCGCAACCGGACGTGGACGTCAAGCGCATCGCCCTGCTGGGCTGGTCGCATGGCGCCTCGACCCTGCTGGCCTCGATCAACCTGGCCGAGACCGACGTGGCCATCCGCAAGATCCAGCCGCGCGCGGCGGTGGCCTTCTATCCGGACTGCCGCCCCTACGCCAAGACCAGCGAGCCCTTCAAACCGGCCGCGCCCCTGCTGATCCTGATGGGCAAGAACGATGACTGGACTCCGCCCCAGGCCTGCGAAGCCATCGAGCAAAAGATGCAGGGCAGCGACACCGAGATCGCCCTGCGCCTGTATCCGGACACCTACCACGACTTCGACGCCCCCGGCCTGCCGGTG
Source organism: Herbaspirillum sp. DW155 (assembly GCF_037076565.1). Lineage (NCBI taxonomy): Bacteria > Pseudomonadati > Pseudomonadota > Betaproteobacteria > Burkholderiales > Oxalobacteraceae > Herbaspirillum > Herbaspirillum sp. DW155. The sequence continues at coordinate 3,326,887 of NZ_AP029028.1, forward strand.
CACGTGCGCATGGACGTCTCCGGAGTGGGCAGCAAACGCGGCGAAGGCGTCACCAGCGGCGGCAACCCGGATGCGCGCAGCCAGGCCTATCGCTCCATGCTCAACTTCCTGGATGCCAAGTTGAATTACTGAGCGGCCCGGCGATCCGGCGGCCCGGCGGTCCGGCGCAGCCCGGATTTCGGCAATTTGCTTCACCAAAAACAATGCCGGCCCCTTGCGGGAGCCGGCATTGTCGTCTGCTTCGGCGTATTTCTTCACATCGGCCGGAAACCACCGTCCACCGGCGCTCTCCGGCCGGTGCCCTGGCAGATCAGTCAAGCATGTCGCGCATGCCCTCGCTCAGCTCGTCCAGCGGCGGCATCGCTTCGGTGAAGGTCCGCAAGCTCAGGCCCAACCGGCCGGCCACCTCGGCCGGGAAGGTCGATTCCAGCTCGTCGGCGTCGTACTTGTGTTCCTCGGCGCGGGCGCGCCAGGCGGCCACGTGGATGAGGGCGGCAAAGGGATCGTAAGTCCCCAGCAGCGGCTGCGGGAAAGCCTTGATGACCTGCGCGAACTCGTCCGGGAAACGCCAGCGGCGCGCCAGTTCGGCACCCACGTCGGCAAAGTCGTAGCCGAAGGAAGTGCGCTCCACATCCAGGCGCCGCGCATCCAGCGGCCCGGCCACCTTGTCCACTTCAAGCGCCTGCTCGGGCATGCCCGCATGCATCACCAGCTGGCCGATGGCATGCATCAGCCCCACCGTGAAGGCAAATTCGGCATTGAGCTTGACCTCTTTGGCCAGCCACTTGGCGATGATGGCCGTATCGAGGCTGTAGCGCCAGAACAGCTTGAGGTCCACGCCGGGCAGCTTCTTGAAGCTGCCGGCCATACCGGTACTGATCACCAGGGTGCGCACGGTCATGAAACCCAGCATCAGCACGGCATCATCGACCGTGCCGATGGTGCGCGAGACATGGTAATAGGACGAATTGGCCAGGCGCAGGATCTTGGCGCTGAGCACCTGGTCGGCGGCCAGCTTCCTGGCGATCTGTTCAATCGAAACCGCGTCGTTGTTGAAACTTTCGATGACTTCCTGCACCACCTTCGGAATACTCGGCAAGGCAGTTTGCTGCTGGAACAGTGCTTCCAATTTCATGCTTCTCTCCTGTAAGACGACCCCCAGACATCTCGCTTTTGAGCGCTTATCAGGACCACCCCCGTGGCATGTGCGGCCGGACGATGCCCCCCACGACGCCGACTGGCCCCGGCATCATCCTGGCTGCGCCGTAGCTGGCAGCCCTCTCTTCTCCGGAAACCTGCAGAACTTCTCCCGGATCAGTCATCGCGCCTTCAGTATAACGTCAGCAAATGTCAGTCACCCACGGCTTTTTCTGGCGGCCGGAAGGCGGGCACAAAAACAACAAGCCGCACTGATGCCACGGCGAAACTCGCTGATTCGTTCATCTTCTTGCTACGCAGGGAGAAGCCGCGATCACCAGCGGCTGGGAATGGACGAAAAAGAACTGGCACAACGACGCAAAAAAACCGCGCCCCGGGCGCAGGAAAACGCGAAAAATCCGCGCCGGGCAGCATTTCCGGCTGCATTGCCGTGGCTTGGCGCAGTTGTGCTTGCTATAATCGCCCCTTCTCCGGAATTCCCTGATATGACAGACCAATTTGCTAAAAAGGGCGAAGCCTGGTCGGCTCGCTTTTCTGAACCCGTCTCCGATCTCGTCAAGCGCTATACCGCATCGGTGTTCTTCGACAACCGCATGGCCCAGGTCGACATCCAGGGCTCGCTGGCGCACGCCGAAATGCTGGCCCATCAGGGCATCATCAGCGCGGCCGACTACGCCGACATCCAGCGCGGCATGGCCCAGATCAAGGGTGAAATCGAGTCCGGCCAGTTCGAATGGCTGCTGGACCTGGAAGACGTCCACCTCAACATCGAGAAGCGCCTGACCGAACTGGTGGGCGACGCCGGCAAGCGCCTGCACACCGGCCGTTCGCGCAACGACCAGGTGGCTACCGACATCCGCCTCTACATGCGCGGCGCGGTCGACGACATCATCGGCCTGCTGCGCGAATTGCGCCTGGCCCTGCTGGACCTGGCCGAGCAGCACGCCGACACCATCCTGCCCGGCTTCACCCACATGCAGGTAGCGCAGCCGATCACCTTCGGCCACCACGTGCTGGCCTATGTCGAGATGTTCGGCCGCGATGCCGAACGCATGATCGACGCCCGCAAGCGCATCAACCGCCTGCCGCTGGGCGCGGCTGCCCTGGCCGGCACCACTTTCCCGATCGACCGTCTGCGCGTGGCCAAGACCCTGGGCTTCGATGACGTCTGCCGCAATTCGCTGGATGCCGTCTCGGACCGTGACTTCGCCATCGAATTCTGCGCCGCCGCGGCACTGGTGATGACGCACATCTCGCGCATGTCCGAAGAGCTGGTGATCTGGATGAGCCCGCGCGTGGGCTTCATCGATATCGCCGACCGCTTCTGCACCGGCTCGTCGATCATGCCGCAGAAGAAGAACCCGGATGTGCCCGAACTGGCGCGTGGCAAGACCGGCCGCGTCAACGGCCACCTGATCGCCCTGCTGACCCTGATGAAGGGCCAGCCCCTGGCCTACAACAAGGACAACCAGGAAGACAAGGAACCGCTGTTCGATACCGTCGACACGCTCACCGATACCCTGCGCATCTTCGCCGACATGGCCCGCGGCATCAGCGTCAAGCCCGAAGCCATGCGCGCGGCGGCCCTGCAAGGCTATGCCACGGCAACCGACCTGGCCGACTACCTGGTCAAGAAGGGCCTGCCCTTCCGCGACGCCCACGAAGCTGTCGCCCACGCCGTGCGTACCTGCGTGGACAAGGGTTGCGATCTGGCCGACCTGTCGCTGGATGAACTGCGCGCCTTCTCCGACCTGATCGGTGAAGACGTCTTTGCCGTGTTGACGCTGGAAGGCTCGGTGGCCGCCCGTGACCATATCGGCGGCACCGCACCCAACCAGGTGCGTGCGGCCATTGCGCAACTGCGCAAGGAACTGAACTAACCGCTGAAACGAACGCATGGCGCCATCGTTCACCCGTTCGGACTGAGTAGCGGCGCAGCCGCGTATCGAAGGCGCGCAGTCGCTGCGCCTTCGATACAGCCCTTCGGGCCTACTCAGTCCGAACGGGAACAGATGGTTTGCGCGCCAGCATCAAAGAAGAGCACCACCCCTCGTCCGCTGGCCGGACGATGTTCGCATGCCGCTCTGGCGCGCCCTACCCGGGCGCGTTGCAGCGGGTTGTAAGTGCTGGCGCAGCCTGCCTTGGCAGGCTGCGGCGGCTGTATCGAAAGAGACCGCAAAACGGTCTTCAGAGGATGGAGCACAAGTCCCGGCCATCCCGGGCGCCTTTTGCATCATCCTCGATGAAGAAATCGCCTCATGACGTCGCGCCGCGCTGTTGCGCACGGCGCAGCGTGATGCGGACGATTTCTACAATATCTAACTGAGGAGAGAACTCGATGCAATTCAATACCATGCTCAAGACCATTCCGGCCCTGCTGATCGGTGCCACCCTGTCTTCGGCCGCGCTGGCCGCCGACATCAAGCTGGGCGTCGCCGAAGCGCTGACCGGCCCGGCCGCCAAGTATGGCGTAGCCATCAAGAACGGCTTCACGCTGGCTTCCGAAGAGATCAATGCCAAGGGCGGCGTCAACGGCGACAAGCTGGCCCTGGTGATCGAAGACGAACAAGGCAAGAAGGAAGAAGCCATCAACGTCTTCAAGAAGCTGATCTTCCAGGACAAGGTGCTGGCCGTCTTCGGTCCCACCCTGTCGAACTCGGCCTTCGCCGCCGACCCGATCGCCAATGCCGCCAAGGTGGTGGTGTTCGGCACCAGCAATACCGCTGACGGCATCACGGCCATGGGCCCCTTCACCTTCCGCAATTCCGTGATGGAAGCCGACGTGCTGCCTGTCACCGTCAAGGCCGCCGTGAAGCACTTCGGCATCAAGAAGGTCGCCGTGATCTACGGTAACGACGACGCCTTCACCAAGTCCGGCTACGACGTCTTCAAGGCCACCCTGGAACAGCAGAAGATCCCCGTCACCACCACCGAGGCCTATGCCAAGGGCGACGTCGACTTCAAGGCCCAGCTGACCAAGATCAAGGCCGGCAACCCGGACGCCATCGTCTGCTCCTGCCTGGCTGAAGAAGCCGCCAACATCATCCTGCAGACCCGCGCGCTGGGCATGAAGCAGCCCTTCATCGGCGGCAATGGCCTGAACTCGCCCAAGCTGTTCGAGATCGCCAAGGATGCCGGCGACAACACCCTGATGGGCAGCCCCTGGTCGGCCGAGAACCAGACCCCGGCCAACAAGGCCTTCATCGCGGCCTACAAGGCCAAGTTCGGTTCCGACCCTGACCAGTTCGCCGCGCAAGCCTATGACGCCATGTACATCATGGCCGATGCGATCAAGAGCGTGAAGCTCACCGGCAACCTGGCCAAAGACCGTGACGCCGTGCGCGCCGCGCTGCCGGCAGTCAAGATCGATGGCGCCACCGGCAAGTTCGCCTTCCGCGCAGCCCCGGCCGTGGCCGGCAAGCAGGTCGGCTTCGATGCAGACCAGGAAGCCATCGTCAACATCGCCAAGGGCGGCAAGTTCGTCCTGCTGAAGTAAGCAGCCCAAGGCTGCAAAGACGGTCGCTGCCGGACCACCGGCGGCGACCGCTCGCAAGTCATCGGGCGCCACGCGGCGCCCGGCGTCACCTCACCTATTGCAGGTTCCCATGTTAGAACAACAGCTCATCAATGCACTCTCGCTGGGCAGCGTGTACGCGCTCTTCGCGCTCGGTTTCACGCTGGTCTTTGGCGTGTTGGGCGTGATCAATCTTTCGCACGGCGCCATCTTCATGCTGGGCAGCTATGCCGCCCTGCTGCTGGTGGAGCAGATGGCCCTGCCCCTGTGGGTGGCCCTGCTGCTGGCCATGGTGGCCACGGGCCTCCTGGGCCTCATCATCGACGTGCTGGTCTTGAAGCCCTTGCGCCGCCGCAATGCGCCGCACCTGATCCCGATGATCGCCACCATTGGCGTGGCCATCATGATCACCAACATTTCGCAGGGTATCTTCGGCGCCGAGAACAAACGCTTCCCCCAGGGCACCATCCCTGAAGACAGCGTGAGCCTGGGCAACCTGCACATCACCGCCGTGCAGGTGGCGATCATCGTGATCGCCTTCGTGCTGATGGTGGTGCTGCTGGGCGTGATGCGCAAGACCCAGCTGGGCCGCGCGCTGCGCGCCATCGCCGAGTCGCCCAAGGCGGCTTACCTGCTGGGCATCAACGTCGAGGGCCTGTTCCTGCTGACCTCGTTTGCCGCAGCGGCTTTGGGTGGCGCGGCCGGGGTGCTGGTGGGCGTGTCCTTCAATGCGATCTCGCCCTTCATGGGCCAGCCGATGCTGCACAAGGGCATCGCCGTCATCATCCTGGGCGGCATGGGCGATATCCGTGGCGCGATGATCGGCGGCCTCTTCCTCGGCTTTGCCGAAGTGCTGACGGTGGCCTATATCTCGAGCGACTTCCGCGACGCGGTGGCCTTTGGCCTCCTGTTCCTGATCCTGCTGGTAAAACCCTCCGGCATGTTTGGCAAAGTGCTGGAAAGGAAGGCATAAGATGGGCTTCATGGATTGGTGGGATGGCTTCTGGGCCACCTACAACACCGTCATTTTCAGCATCGGCGTCAATGCCATGCTGGCACTCTCGATCTACGTCACGCTGTCCTGCGGACTGCTGTCGCTGGCCAATGCAGCCTTCATGGGCATCGGCGCCTATACCGCATCGCTGTTGACGATGCAGTTCGACATGCCCTTCCCCATCGCGCTGGCAGCCGGCGGCGTGCTGCCCTCGCTGGTGGCGCTGGTGATCGGCATCCCGACGCTGCGCCTGTCGGGCGTGTATCTGGCCATGGCAACGCTGGGCTTTGGCGAAGTGGTCCGGGTGATCGTGCTGAACCTGGACATCACCGGCGGCCCGATGGGCTTGAACGGCGTGCCGCCGATCACCGAATGGTGGCACATCGTGCTGCTCTTGGGCGTGACCATCTATGCGCTGGCGCGCCTGCGCCGTTCCAAGATCGGCCGTGCCTTCGAGGCCATCAAGGAAGATGAGATCGCCGCGCGCCTGATGGGCGTAAACGTGGCCGGCTACAAGCTGCTGGCCTTCGTCATCGGTGCGGCCATCGCGGGCGTGGCCGGTGGCCTGAACGCGCACTTTACCTTCACCATCGGCCCCAACAACTATGGCTTCGAGAATGCCGTGGACATCCTGACCATGGCCGTCTTCGGCGGCACCAGCAACCTGATCGGCCCGATGATAGGCTCGACCATCCTCTCGCTGCTGCCGGAAGTGCTGCGTCATTTCAAGGACTTCCGCCTGGCCATCAATGGCCTGATCCTGATCCTGGTGGTGCTGTACCTGCCAAAGGGCATCTGGGATCCGCGCCGCATCCGCGCCTTCCTGGGTCGCAACGCTGAGAAGAAGGTGAAGTAATGCTTTTACAACTGAACGACATCAGCAAGAACTTCGGTGGCCTGCAAGTGCTGCAGGGCGTGAACTTCAACGTCCGGCAAGGCGAGATCTTCGGCCTGATCGGCCCCAATGGTGCCGGCAAGACCACGGTCTTCAACCTCATCACGGGCCTGCTGCGCGCGTCCTCCGGCAGCATCCGCTTCAATGATGACGACATCGGCGCGGTCGCCCCGCACAAGATCACCGAGCGCGGCATCGCCCGCACCTTCCAGAACATCCGCGTGTTCAAGGAAATGACGCTGCTGGAAAACGTGGTGGTCGGCATGCACGATCACCTGAACTATGGCGTGGCGAGCATGCTCTTCAATCTCGGCGGCTTCCGCCGTGCGGAGAAGGAAGCGCGTGAACGCGCGCTGGAACTGCTGTCCTGGGTGCGCCTGGATCACAAGGCGCACATGCTGGCCGACAGTCTCTCCTATGGCGAGCAACGCAAGCTGGAGTTCGCCCGTGCGCTGGCGACCAAGCCCAGGCTGTTGCTGCTGGATGAACCGGTGGCCGGCATGAACCCGGCTGAGAAGACCGAGCTGATGAGCGAGATCGTCAACATCAAGCAGCGCGGTTTCACCATCTTCATGATCGAGCATGACATGCGTTTCGTCATGGGCCTGTGCGAGCGCATCGCCGTGCTCAACTTCGGCAAGATCATCGCCGAGGGCACCCCGGACCAGATCAAGAACAACCAGGAAGTGATCGAGGCCTATCTCGGCAAGGAAGAAGCATGAGCGCCAGCGGCAACAAAGAACCCATCCTGCAGGTCGAGGACCTGGCAGTGGCCTATGGCCACATCGAAGCGGTCAAAGGCATCAGCCTGTCCCTGAACGAAGGCGAGATCACCGCGCTGGTCGGTGCCAATGGCGCCGGCAAGAGCACGTCGCTGCTGGCCATCTCCGGACTGGTGAAGGCGCAGCGCGGGCGCGTGCTGCTCAACGGGCAAGACCTCTTGCAGATGTCGCCGCACCGGATCGTCGAATCCGGCGTGGTGCAGGTGGCCGAAGGCCGCGCGACCTTGACCACGTTGACCGTCGAAGAAAACCTGGCCTTGGGCGCTTACACCCGCCGTGACAAGGACGGCGTGGCGCGTGACCTGGAGTGGGTGTATTCCCTCTTCCCGGTACTGAAGAACCGTGCGGCCGGACTGGCGGGCAATCTCTCCGGCGGCGAGCAGCAGATGCTGGCCATTGGCCGGGCGCTGATGGCCAAGCCCAAGGTCTTGCTGCTGGATGAACCGTCGATGGGCCTGGCCCCGTTGATCATCCAGGAAATCTTCCGCATCGTGCAGGAGATCAACAAGACCGGCATGACCGTGCTGCTGGTGGAACAGAACGTGCGTCAGGCGCTGCGCATCGCGCAACGCGGTTATGTGCTGGAGACGGGCAAGATCGTGCTGGAGGATAGCGGTGCGAATCTGCTGGACAATCCCAAGGTGGTGGAGGCTTATCTGGGTGGTTGATGGGCATGGATGGCAGCTGCGAAAAAGAATAAAAAATTTTTCAATTAAGTGTTGACCATCAGGCTCAGAGGCCTTAATATGCAGCCTCTTTCAAGCACAGCAAGTTATCGCTGATGCCAGAAGGCCCACGTGGCGGAATTGGTAGACGCGCATGGTTCAGGTCCATGTGCCGCGAGGTGTGGGGGTTCGAGTCCCTCCGTGGGCACCAAGACATAAAAGGCCGGTTGATGAAAATCAACCGGCCTTTTGCGTTTTGGGGGCCATTTTACCCCTGTGGCACTTGATGGTGGGAATGCTTTGCGATGTACTAGGATCTTCCAGATCAAAGGCTGGCAGGTCAAGAAGCGTCCAATTGATTTCCGTCCCTGGGTGAAGGCCTTGCCGTAGGTAGCCACAGGACCAGACCAGCGCTGGGCCACCGATCTGTGTCGCATCTGGACAGGGCGTGATGGCTGGGCGGTGCTGGCCCTGGTGATTGATTGCCACACGCGGGAATTACTGGGCTGGCATCTGTCGCGTTCGGGCAAGTCGAAGACGGCAGAGTCAGCCTTGGAGCAAGCGCTGATCGCGCGTTATGGTTCGCTGGAGCGCGTGACGGCGCCGTTCTTGCTGAGGTCCGACAATGGGCTAGTGTTCACCAGCCGTAGTTACACAGCGTTGGTCCGCAGTTACGGACTGCAGCAGGAGTTCATCACGCTGCATTGCCCGCAGCAGAATGGCATGGTCGAACGCGCCATCGGAACCCTGAAGGAGCAATGCGCTCATCGGTATCGCTTCGAAACGTTGCAACACGCCAGTCGAATAATTGGCGACTGGATCGGTTTTTATAACCACCGCCGGCCGCATCAGGCGCTGGGCATGAAGACACCGGCTGAGGCGTTTGCTTTAGCTGCTTGATGTGAGCAGATTTGGCTGGGTCATTACACTACTGAAGCCCAGAGAAATAGGTTTGGAGAAAAGAAGTAGAATCCGGCACGCCCTCGCTCGCATCCATTTTCGCTACAAGAGTTAAGAACCAGCTAAGCAATTCAGCGACGTCTTCGGACGGCGGCTCAGCATATAGGAAGCATATTGCCGCCCGTATCGCACAAATATCTGGTTGCGAAAAATCTGTACTTGCAGACTTCGCATCCAGAGATTCCCAGCATCGAATACGGGCGCGTTCAAGCTGTTCCGCCGAAGCTTGGGATCGCTGAAAGCGCGTGGCAACCTCTAGAGCGTCCGCTGCAACTGAAGGCAAAGTGAATAAACCGAGATATGCGGTCATGAAGCCGCAAACACGGCGAAAAGCTTCAGCATGCCCAAACTTCTTCTGCATTGCTTCGACGAAGTCAATCACAATATCCATTAATGTTCCACTCCAAAATAATCAAGCAGTGCTTTACAAGAAGAACAAGCATCCATGAAGCTACCATGCGATTCCTTTCCGGCTGCTCGAATTCTTACCGCCTGACTTGTACCTCCTGCAGGGTTGACACCAGCGTCCACAGCCTTGCTCAGACATCCAACTGCATAGCAGGCAAACAGCTATTCTCGCTATTGCACATCTGCATCCAAGTAATCTTCGAGGCATCTCCGGGCGAGACCACTCCATATCCGATGACCCAATTGAATACCAGAACCTTGGAGCTATACATCTTTATCTGTGTCAACTTGACCGTGTTTTTGATCAGACTCCCAGCCATATAGGAGGTTGTGACATCTCCCCGACCTTCATAAACAAATTGCACCGTATTTTTTGGCGGAGTGGCAGCCTTGGAGCTACCAGTGTAGTCAATAGCCGCCGGATAAAATTCTCCCGTTGAGCCATCCTGATAGTAGCTGACGGCTTGATAGTTACCTACGGTGTCCTCAATACGATTGAGCGCCCAAAATCTGACGGCAACTTTACCCAAAGCTTTAATTGAAGAATCACTCGTCGCACCATAAGACATGATCTGTCCGGACTTAGTCCATACCTTGAACCACGCCGGGCCATTGCCGGTAGATCCATATGACACGATCTTCGCGAAACTTTCCCGCTCCGTCCGATATTCAGTACCATCGCCACCGTTCGCCCCACTGATGGCGATAAGCCACTGCCCATCCAAGCAATAGCGATCGTTCAGGTCGTAGTTCACCGCGCCTCGAGCACCGTCTTGAGCCATCGTCCTGGGGCAACGCGAAATACCCCCGAGGCCTCCCAAGCTCCAGCCGACTCCGAGCAATCCATTATTGGCCTGACTACTGTAGTTCAGGGTTAGTTTCGGCTCCATCCCCCCGCCCCCCGGAGGCATCTGAATGGGGATCGTGTACGTTGCGCCCCCCGATTCGCTAACCTGAAATTGACCCGGCGTGCTCATTTGCCCATTGACGATGGTGGCAAGCAAACTACCTGCGATCAATACGAAGCCAGACAATATCCGGCGAGTCAATGGCTTTCTCAAAAGATGGCAATACACTTAGCTAACCCCTGTTCTGATATTTAAACCCATTGATAACTTGGACCTCCCTCGCACCTTCGCTCTCTTGCAAGCTTAAGGCAACGCTGAACAAGTAAACGAACTTATTTTTCATCCGTTATAGAGGTATCAGAAAGCGGCGAGGAAAGAGCGATGAAACAACAAACCTTAGCGATGGCGCAAGATCAGGGCTTCGAGCAGCACCGCAAGCCGACGAGACGGGAAGTGTTTCTGGAGACGATGAATCGTATCGTTCCGTGGTCGTCGCTGTGCGCGGTAGTAGAGCCGTACTATCCGAAGGCTGGTAATGGAAGGCCGCCGATCGGTCTTGAGCGGATGTTGCGCATTCACTTTTTGCAGCACTGGTTCAATCTGGCGGATCTGGCGTGTGAAGAGGCGTTGTATGACAGCGCCAGTTTGCGACGATTCGTCGGGATTGATCTGGGTCGAGAACCTGTTCCTGATGCCACCAGTGTGCTGCGGTTCCGACATTTGCTGGAGCGACACGAACTGGGCGAGGCCTTGTTTGCCGCTGCAGGAAAGATGTTGCAGGAAAGCGGGATGAGCCTGAAGACAGGCACGATAGTGGATGCCACGTTAAGGCTTCGCTGAATTAGCATTCGATTGCGCTGATGACGCGAGATATAGAGCACAACGCATTTCAATGCGGCGAGATTTCTATGTTTTTGCTGCACTTACGGGCGACTTTGAGGGCATTTTCGCCCTCCAGCGCCCGTCATGGACGCACCTGTCCCATCAGCTGACTGCGAGCCAGGTAAATATTGGCCAACGCCAAAGCGGTGAACGCACGACATCCGTTCTTCATCAAGCCGCGATAACGCACCTTCGTAAATCCCCACAACCGCTTGACCACCGCAAATACATGCTCAACGCGAGCGCGAATCTTCGATTTGTGACGGTTCTTCCTCCGCTTGACCTCATCGACCGATCCGTCCCCGCCTCGCACACGATCATTGGTGAAGTCGCGGGCCTGAGGCGCTTTACTACGCATCAGTTCCTTCTGGCTTGCATAGGCGCTGTCTCCGTACACACGTCGCTCCTTGCCGTGCAGTAACGACGTCAACGCATGCTTGTCGTGCACGTTGGCCGACGTCACCATCGCGCTGTGCACCAATCCGCTTTGGCTGTCGACTCCAATGTGCAGTTTCATACCGAAATGCCACTGCTTGCCCTTGCGCGTCTGACGCATCTCCGGATCGCGTTCCTTCTTTGCATTCTTGGTCGAACTCGGTGCAGCAATTAACGTGGCATCCACTATCGTACCTGCCTTCAGGCTCATCCCGCTTTCCTGCAACATCTTTCCTGCAGCGGCAAACAAGGCCTCGCCCAGTTCGTGTCGCTCCAGCAAATGTCGGAACCGCAGCACACTGGTGGCATCAGGAACAGGTTCTCGACCCAGATCAATCCCGACGAATCGTCGCAAACTGGCGCTGTCATACAACGCCTCTTCACACGCCAGATCCGCCAGATTGAACCAGTGCTGCAAAAAGTGAATGCGCAACATCCGCTCAAGACCGATCGGCGGCCTTCCATTACCAGCCTTCGGATAGTACGGCTCTACTACCGCGCACAGCGACGACCACGGAACGATACGATTCATCGTCTCCAGAAACACTTCCCGTCTCGTCGGCTTGCGGTGCTGCTCGAAGCCCTGATCTTGCGCCATCGCTAAGGTTTGTTGTTTCATCGCTCTTTCCTCGCCGCTTTCTGATACCTCTATAACGGATGAAAAATAAGTTCGTTTACTTGTTCAGCGTTGCCTTAATTGCTGCACCGAGTTCGACCAAGAATGCAAAGAAGGAACGCGATCCGGAGATGCGTCAGACGCGCAAGGGCAAGCAGTGGCATTTCGGTATGAAACTGCACATTGGAGTCGACAGCCAAAGCGGATTGGTGCACAGCGCGATGGTGACGTCGGCCAACGTGCACGACAAGCATGCGTTGACGTCGTTACTGCACGGCAAGGAGCGACGTGTGTACGGAGACAGCGCCTATGCAAGCCAGAAGGAACTGATGCGTAGTAAAGCGCCTCAGGCCCGCGACTTCACCAATGATCGTGTGCGAGGCGGGGACGGATCGGTCGATAGCTCAACCTGCTTTTTGTACTACTTACGCCCCCGAATGAACTCAACCAATTTCGTAAAAAAATCCGCTTTTAGCTTGGCACCGTAAAGATCTGACGCTTGCATAAACCGATGCTTCTCTGAAACTCGCCGCTCCGCCAAGTCAAAATCAGAATTCGTATTCGACACCAGATATGCGATTTGACAAAAACGAGCAAAGTAACTTGTACTGGATTTCCATTCAAAAGGAGGGATATCTGACAAGTAAACATCGAGCAAATCTTTATCAGATCGTACAGACAATAGAACGTTTTCCTTGAATGATTTAAGCGCCCCTGCGCACAGATTTGTTAAGTCTACTTCCTTGGTGTTCAAGTTCAAGCGATAGTTTATTGCTTGCCATATGAGGGGCAAAGTGAACCAGCAATAGGGTCTCTCTTGATTCATCTTTTCGATAGCCGACTTCAATTCAAGAGACAAATTCGGCATCTGGCCTCGAAAAAATGAGCGAATAGCTGGGGATTCGAAGCCAAAGTCAAATTCATATCTTTGAGTCCGGGAAAGATAACGAACCGCTATAAATGCTTCGATATTCGTCTCTCGGGTATCGTCACAAGCAAAATAACTTATGTCGCTCGTATTAATTTTCTGCCCCGGAAGCAACCTAAACCCAAGGCTTTCAAATCGATCAATCAGTAGTCCATGTTTTTTCATTTGACTTTCAATCCAGTAATTACGTCAAATACCACGCCTTTTGAAAACAAAATAGCTTTCAAGGCCACCGTTTGGAATTCCTTAGGATATATCCCCATACCAACCCCGACATATCCAACGGAGGTAATTTGTCCAAGTCTGGAACTTGCACCATTCTCATATACGGCAGCATCGAAGGTCACCTGTTGAACGTTCAAGTTAAAAAAATGAAGAATAGTAGTTTTAACCTCAACTCCTCGCAACGTCCCGTCTGGATCTCTGACGACAAAATCGTAAATTCGCTTCGGTCGCCCATCTATGTATGCGTCTACCTGATCTCCCTCTATGGAATACCCCCGTTCGAGATACATCTCTTTTGCTTGCTCAACACCAATATTGCCACGTGCATTGGGGTCTTGGCCATTATGTTTCAGCTGATTAAAGAGGTATCCGAACGAAGCTGTAACAGCACCATTTCCGAACTTCCCCCCACTTAGTGCTGACCCCGTTCCTCCAATTACGGCGTTTTGAAACACGGCAATATACGGATCTTTCGAGAAACCACTTTGAGTGATGTCCCCACCGTTATTGTAGTTTCCAAAGGCAGCAGCGATCCCCGCCGAGAGCGCCCCTGAACCACAACTTCCACCACCAAGCATCGACGAAACACAACCCACTGCAGCATGGCCCACAGTGTTCTGGAAAACAGAAGCTGGAGTAGCTCCAATCTGCGCTGCACCAGGGAAATACGTACCAACCATATAAAACGCTGACTGAGTAGCATCTGCCACCAAGCCAGCCTTCACTGCCTGATTCCAGCTTCCACCAGATAGTTTGGTAACGAGTGCAGCGCATGCGCCAGCACTTCCTGTGTAAACCGTACATCCAATGGTCGCGATAGGCTGCTTCAGATCTTTAACCGTTTGCCAAACGTTGCTTACCACCTTGCGGGTAGATCTGAATATACTACCCAGACTGATATATCCGCTCGGATCAGCCAGCGTCAACGGGCTATTGAACACGTATGCATATCGGTTATAGCTTTGGATATTATCCGGTGCCTGGATATACGGATCCGCACTCATGAACCGCCCCAGCGCGGGATCATAAACCCGACCATTCATATGGATCAGGCCCAGTTCCTCCAGGTGTTCATGGTTCGTAAATCCTCGGTCAGTATTGATCCCAACAACCGTCCCCTCGCTATCGGTCGCACCACCCGCCTGACGACGCTTGCCGAAGGGCTCATACGCCAGCCGCTCAATCACATTGCCCGACTCGTCCGTGATCGTCGTCGTCGAGCCCAGTTGGTCTCGGTGCATGTAATTGATGGTTTGCGTCGTGCCTGTCTGCTTGATCAGCGCAATCACACTACCACCCGCCGTGATGTAGTGCTTGTGCTCGACCGTCCCGTCCGCCTTGATGTCCTTCTCGTAGAACAATCCACCCGTGTTGTCCGGGTTCAGGTAGATCGTCGTCGCACTCGGGGCTACCTGCTTGATCCGCTGATGATCCGGACCATACACGAAGGACAGGGCCACGCTAGGCGAGCTCACCGTCTTCAACATGCCGTAACTGGTATAGCTCTCCGTACGGCCCCGGTCCGCAATCACCGCACCGGTGCTATCAACGGCCACCTCCGCGATCAAGGCACCATTGGCGTCATACGTGTATTGCAGCTTGCCACCGTGAATGAAGTTCAACTCCTTCAGCGCATGCGGACGGCCATTCACCGCACCGTAGACATAGCTCCCCATGTCACTGCGGTTGGTGATATTGCCCAGCGCGTCATAGCTGTAGTTCGTGCTCGACAACCCCGCCTGCGGCGAATTCACCACCGCATTGGTCAACCGGTTCAGGCTGTCGTACAGGAAGGTCTCCGTCAGGTTCTGGTTGCCATCCGCTCGCGATACCATGTTGCCCAGCGAATCGTACTGGTAGCTGAAGTTCTGCACGCTGTTGCCCGCGCCGGCGTAGATGTTCTTCAAGCGCCCTGTCGTCGCCTCGAACACCTGCTGTGTCACCACGTTGTTGCCATACGTCTGCTGCAGCAACTGGCCCATGGCGTTCTGAGTGTCCCCTCGCCACAGCAGGGCATTGGTCTGGTTGTTGCGTACTTCCTTCAGGTAGCCAAGGCTTGTGTAGACGTATTTCACCACCAGGCCCGTCGGATACGTCTGGGTGGCGATGCGGCCGTTCGCGTCGTAGCTCACCCCTTCCGCATAGGCGGTATCGATGGTCGTGCTGGTGCTGACGTTGCGACCTAGGCTGTCGTAGCTGTTCGTCTTCTGGTAGCCGTTGTCCGAACTCACGCTGCACAGCTTGCCTACTCCCTTGGCGCAATTGTCATAGGTCCAGGTGCTCACCAGATCCGGCTCAGAGCGGCTGGTCATCCGGCCCAGCTTGTCGTAGCTGATCGTGCTGACCTGGCCCTTGGCGTCGGTCTGGCGGATCAGTTCTCCAAAGCCGTTGTACTCGTAGCTCCATGTCCCCATGTCGGGATCGACCATGCCGATCTTGCGGCCGCGCAGGTCGTAGCTCAGTTGCACCACGTTCCCATTCGGGTCCTTGGTGGCGACCAGGTTGCCGATGGCATCGTATTGGTAGGTCAGGCTGTTGTTCTGGGCGTCGATGACCTTGACCACCTGGCCCTGGCTATTTTTGACCTTCGTCTGCGTCTGGTTCAGCGCATTGGTGACCGTCGTCGTCAGGCCATTGTAGGTCGTCTGCGACTGGCTTCCATCGGGTGCGGTCGTCAGCACCACCCGGCTCAGCGCATCATAGGTCACCGTGCTCCATTGCTGGGTCTGGTTCGCGTAATACGGCAGGCTCGTCCGAGATACACGGCCCAGGCTGTCGTATTGCGTGTCCTTGGCGACGATACTGCTGCCATCAAATCCCACCGTCTCCGTTTTGATTTCCCGATCCAGGCTGTCGAAATACACCTTCGACCATGGGCCGTTGGCGGTGGTACCGTCCGATGCCAGCGGGGTCGTCACCACCACATACACACCATAGCTCGGACAAGGGATCGTTCCACCATTCACGCCGGAGCAGTACAAGTATTCCCATTTGGTCTGCGTACCATCGGCGCGAATCTCCCGGGTCTTGCGACCGAAGCTGTCGTATTGCCATTGCGTCGTCAGGCCGTTGGGGCCCGTCAGGCTGGTGACCTTGCCGAAGCGCGCATCATAGGTCCGGCTTTCGCTCTGCCCTAATGCATTCGTACTCGTGACGGGAAACTGTCCGTTGGCATCGTATGTGGTGCCACTCGTCCTTGGCGCAACCGCTGCTGCTCCGCTGGCCGCCGAACTCGTCGTCGCGCTGACCTTGTTGCCATACACATCATAGGTATAGCTGGTCTCCAGACGCAATTGCGCATTGTCCGGCTCAATGACCTCCTTGGTCAGCAGGCCCGTCGCCGCGTCATATTCGAAGGACGACGTACGCGTCATCGTGCCCGCTTGCGCCTGGCCCAATACCAGCAAACTGCCCAACAAAGTCTTACCCAATACGCCATGCCATGGCCGTTTGCGCACAGTACTACCCCTTTGTATTTCTCATTTAGCTTTGCTTGATGAGCAGTGCTCTGCACCGCTCCCCCTGAATCTCTTTATTTTTACTTCGGCTTACGGTGACGTACTCGTTACGCTCGATTTCAGCAAACGACCCAGATACCAGTTCACGCTGTCATTGGCGTAGGTGTTCACTGTGCTCTTCTTGAAGCCGTCATCCGTGGTCACATCCACCTTCGTCACATTGCCCCAGTTGTCGTACTCGCTGCTCGTCGTGATCACCGGCAAGGCCGTGCCGTTGTAGTCCCAACTGCTTTCCACGCTTTGCTTCGCATACACGAAGTACCGTTTCCCTGGGGCTATCGTGCAAGCCGTCGTGCTGCCTGCAGACGGATCATTGCAGCCATAGCTGGTGGTCGTCTGGCTCAGCACACCGCCATTGCCGCCATTGGCCAGCATCTTCTTTTCCAATACCGGCAGCCCTGTGTACGGCCAATCCTGGGAGTACTCGGTGTAAGACGTCAGTCCGGATTCCAATTGCTTTATCTGCATCCAGCGGAACCCCAGCAAGCCACGGCCACTGGTCAAATCCAACTTCAGGCCGCCATAGCGATACTCTGATCGCAAGGAACCACCCACGCCGTTTTCTGTGGAAATGAAATGCACTACATTGACAGGGCCGTGAAGATCTATACGAGGATAGGCGGCCGCGTTGGCCCCAGCATCTTTGGTGTAGACCCCGTTGTTATCCGTGGTGGTATAAAACATCGACGTAGATGTCCAATTATTGATATAGACGCGACTATGTCCGTAGCTGACCGGCGTTCCCATCTGCGCAGTAAAAATAGCCTGCCCATTTCTGTAGTCGTATAGGCACAAGACATCTGGCGCACCATCGCCATTGACGTCGCTGAGTGTCAATAAAGTACATGAACTTGCATCAAAGCCGTTGGGCAAATACGGTGACTTCGATGTCCAAGGTGTGAACGAATTGCCTGTACTCAATTGAACGGTCGTGACGGTGGCAGCATTTCCGTAATCGTAGACACAGATCACATCGGCCTTGCCATCATTATTGACGTCAGCCACCTTCAACATCCGACATGAGTTCTTTGCATAGAACCCACCCTGGCCTGTTGTAGGACCCCACACCGCCCAATTGGCAAATGAATTCCCACGGTTAATCTGTACGGCCGTGGCCGTCATACCAGAACCATAGTCATATACACAAACGATATCTGGGAGACCGTCACCATTGACATCCCCCATCGCCAGCGCAGCACAAGAGTTCTTGGCATAGAAACCGCCCACCGCGGTTTGCGTCGACCACGCGCTCCAGTTGGCGAAAGAATTACCTTGATTGATTTGGACAAAGGTATTGGTCAGCCCGCCCTGCAACGCACTCCACCGACATCGCCGCAACGCCACCGGACGGTCTGGCAGGGAAGCGCCCCCTTCCCCGGCCATCCACGATAAGAATTTTCCTACCTTTCTTTAAGCCCCCGCCCATAAACAACGGAATCGCTCAACTTCATACTTAACCCCGTTTCAACACCGTGCCGCATCACGGTGCCCCAACCCAATCTGAGCAAGACGATATGCTGTTCACAAAAGAAAATAGCCTGGGAAAAATCCAATACAACGCCGGGCTGGATGTCATTGTCAGCTCCTCTTACGAGCAGCTGCACCGGGCCGGTATCGTACCCGGTCAATTCCTTGCCATCGCTTCGCCTGAGTGGATCAGCGACGGCGCACAGGAATTCATCCTGATGCACTTCAAGCATGTTTCATCATCGGCAGCGGGTACCAGCGGCGCCGCCAACCGCGACACCGCCCTCTACGAACTGCACTGCCATGTCATGGGCAACTGCCGCATCGAGCAGCGCAGCGGAAAACTGGCCTACCATGCCGGCCTGCCCGCCTATGGCACGCTGTTGCTGGCGCCCTCCTGCACCTGCCACGTCCTGCCCGAGACCATCATGCGCGCCCTGCTGGCGCTGTCCGGCGAGCCCGGCGAAACCTTCGAACTGGGCCATCTACGGTGGAGCGAACATCTCGGCAAGCAGGCGCACACGGTGCCGGTCGCCATGAGCGTCAACGAAGTGGTGGGCAAGCGCACCGCCATGTTCGGCAAGACCCGCCTGGGCAAGTCCAACGTGGTCAAGCTGC